>JAYVXB010000657.1:0-12131 GCA_043785585.1 Deltaproteobacteria bacterium
ATCCGCCCGTCCGACTCGCCGGCGAGGAACGCGACCTTGAGGATCGCTTGCGCTTCGGGCGCGGTGAGCGTGCCGGGTGCGGGGGCGGGGAGCACCTTCGCGATTTCTACCGAGGGGGGCTTGGCCATGGCGCGCTAGACTAGCAGCACAAATGGCGTACGCGACGGGTCCTGGTGCGGCGAAAATCTACTACGAAACCTTCGGAGAAAGCGGCCCTTGGGTCGTCCTGATTCAGGGGCTGGGGCTCTCGTCGCGCTTCTGGTTCGACTTGCCGGACCGGCTCGTGAAGGACACGCCGGCGTGCCGCGTCGTCATCCTCGACAACCGCGGCGTCGGTCGCACGGACAGGCCGTCGGGCGCGTACCGGATGGCCGACATGGCGGACGACGTCGTGTCGGTGCTCGACGCGGCGGGGATCGATCGGGCGTACGTCGTCGGGATCTCGATGGGCGGGATGATCGCGCAGCACGTCGCGATTCGTCATCCGAAACGCGTCGCGGGGCTCGTGCTGATGGCGACGACGCCAGGCATGCCGCACGGACGCCTGCCGTCGCCACGCGCGCTCGCGACGTTGCTGTCGATCCCGCTCACGCCGAAGAAACGCGCGGGCCTCGCGCTCGGCCGCATTCTCCTGCCGAAGAAGCACCAGTCGCGCGCGAAGGAGCTGATGTGGCGATGGCCTGCCGCGCTGGCTGCGGAGCCGACGCATCCGCGGGCGTTCTTCTCGCAGTTTGCGGCGGTCATCCGTCACTCGACGGGATTTCGTCTCCGCGGGATCACGTGCCCGACGATCGTCGTCACAGGTGCGGAGGACATCATCGTTCCGACGCACAACAGCCGCATCCTCGCGAAGAAGATCCCGAGCGCGACGCTCGAGATCCTCGACGACGTCGCGCACGGGATTCCGCTGATGGACGAGCGCGTCGTGCATCGCGCTCTCGGGAAGCTGTGGGCTGGCGCGTGAACGTGCCTCTACGTGTTCAGATCGACAGCGCGCCCGTCCTCAAAAGGTACGCGAGCTTCTGCCGTTGATCCTGGTTGAGCAGCGCGTGGATCTTCCCGAGCGCCGCCGTCACCGCGTCGCGTAGCCGTTCCGCGCTCTTCACGCGATCCGCCGCGGCCGCGCCCGCCTTCGTCGCGTCGAACGCCTCCGCCGCGATCGCGTCCGCGAACGCCGACGTCGTGCGACGATGATCGACCGCCGCCTGGGCGCGCTCCGTTTTCAGATCGTCCAAGATCTGCGCGAGCGCCGCGACCTGCTTCTCTTCGAGGTCGAGCTTGTGCGCCAAGAAGCGCAGCGGCCGCCTCACGCCGAAACTACCGCCGCCGCCGAAATCGCCATCGTCGTGCGGTGCTGCCCACGCTGAGCCTTCACTCGGGCCGCAGCCTCCGTGACCTGCGTGAACGCCATGCCTGTGCTCACGCTGGGCGTGCTTCCACCATGCGAACATTGCCGGATGCATCATTTGTCTTCTCTCCTGCTCGCCGAGGCGTACCGCGCCCGACGGGGTCATTGCGTGGGCGAAACTGCCTCACGCTTGGATGAGGATTGGGCGCGCACGCGGGTTTGTCAACGGCGCGCGGGTGACAGAGACGCGATCGCGGACTAGCTTTGGATCGGTATGGCTCGACCGTACATCTTCGCGCTTCTCGTCCTCGGCCCTGCGTTCGTCCTCGCCGGTTGCTTCCCCGACTACCAAGTCGGCGACGGCGCGTCGAACGGCGGCGACGGCGGCGGCAATGGCGACGGCGGTGCAAATGGCGACGGCGCGAACAGCGACGGCGGTAGCACCGGCGACGGTGCGAGCGGCGACGGTGGCGCGTTCGACGCCGCCGCATCGAAGCTCGTGCCGCTCGGATCGTTCGTCTTCACCGATCCGTCCGGCTCCACGATGACGACGGCGACGCTCTCACACGACGTCTACTTCGACACGCACGAGCTCACCGTCGCGACGCTTCGCGCGTGGGTCGCCGCGGCGAAGCCGTTCCCGTGCGCGGGCGCTTCGTGTCCGCTCGATCCGGGCGGGCCGTACGCGAGCAAGATCGTCTGGTACCCGGCGTGGAATCAGTTCGTCGCAGCGGAGGATTACAAGAATCCAAGCTGCCAAGCCGCGGGGATCTCGCAGCAAGGCTTCCCGACGTACAACGGCACCGACGACACCGTGCCCGCCAACTGCTTGAACTGGTACCAAGCCGCGGCGCTGTGCTGGTTCGACGGCGGCAAGCGCCTGCCGACGCAGGTCGAATGGCAGTACGAAGCGACCGGGCGGGGCCGCGGACGCACGTACCCGTGGGGAGACACGCCGGTGCCGTCCGATTGCTCGCGCGCGATCTGGCGCAACGACGGCGGCTCGTTCCAGAACTTCGACGGCTGCGGCTTTCCGATCAAAGTCGGCAGCGCGCCGATGGGCGCGTCGTTCGACGGCGTCGACGACATGGCCGGGAGCGTCGCCGAGTGGACGTGGGATTGGTACGACAACACGTATCCACCCGCGTGGCCGACGGATTGGACCGGACCGGCGGAGGACGCGGGGAGCAACTTCTCGAAGATCGTCCGCGGCGGAAACTGGGACTCGCCGGAGAACGAGCTTCGAACGAACAAGCTCTCGACCCACGGCCCGACCGTCGCGGTCGGCGACGTCGGCGTGCGGTGCGTGAAGACGAAGCTGTGATTTCACTCTACGGGACGCCGCTCTCGCACTTCACGCGCAAGATCAGAATCCTTCTTGCGGAGCTCGGCGTCGCGTTCGACTTCGCGCGCGTGCCGAGCATCCTCTCCACCTCCAGCGCGTCGTACGGCGACAACCCACTCCTGCGCGTCCCCGCGCTCCTCGACGCCGGTGTGACGCTGATCGAGTCGGACCACATCGCGCGCTACCTGGTGGGGAAGCACGATCCGGCGGACCGCTTCCGCGTGCGCAGCGAGCGCGTCGAGGACTCGAACCGCCTCGCGGTCGCGAACGGCATCATGAGCAACGAAGTCGTCCTCATCTTGGCGAAGCGCGGCGGGCTCGCGGACCTCGAAGGCGTCGCGTACTTCGCGAAGCTCGCCACCGCGATCGACGCGGGGCTCGCGTGGCTCGACGACCATACGAATTCGGACGACGCAGCGTTCGACTACGGCGACATCGCCATGATCTGCATGTGGCAGCACGTCGAGCACTACGGCATGGTGCGAGGGCTCGACGGCTATCCGCGCGTCGCGGCGCGGGTCGCGCGATTCGCGGCGCGGGCGTCGGTCGCGGGGACGACGCCCGCGGTTTCGCTCGCGGAAGCTGCGGCTGCGGGGTGGAAGGCGGGCTGAGTCCACGCGCGTGACCGCGCGTGATTGTGCCGATCGCGCGCTCGAAGATGGAAATAGGCGGGGCCATCCCGACATGGAACCCCACGCCCGCTACGATCCGCCTACGATGTTCCGTGACGTCGAACGTGATCCATCGTCTCGCCGTCGCGGTCGCGGCGTTTCTCGTGTTGGCGCCGAGCATCGCGCGCGCCGACATGGCAGAGGACATCGCGCGCTACCGAAAGAGCTGGAACCCGTTCTCGGGCGGACCGCAGCTCGTCAGCTCCGCGGACCTGCACCCGCAGGGGCAATACTTCATTCGCCCGTTCGTCTATGGCGAGCTCGCGTACGCGCAGTACGGAAGCGGCTGGTCGACATCGACAGTTCCCCTCGCGCAGCGGCTCCGCGCGTTCAATCCGCAGATCGAGATCGACTACGGCATCACCGACTCGCTCGAAGTCGACGTCTACGTCTCGGAGGTGTCGTGGTGGCAGACGTCGTCCGAAGCGAAGCCGGCGGACAGTGGCCATGGCGTCGGCGACACCACGGCGTTCCTCAAGTACCGCGCGGTCGTTCAGGATCCGCGCTCGTGGGTGCCGTCGATCACGATCGCGTCGTACGTCGCGCTTCCGACGAGCGACTGGTTCGGCACGCCCTCGGTGCCGGGTGGCTTTGCTCCGCTCGGTCGACTTCCGGCGACGCACTTCGGCGCGCCCGAGCTCACGGAGGCACTGCTCTTCCGCAAGAACGTTCGCCCGTTTCGATTCTCCGGCGGCCTCTACTATTCGTACGGCGTGCCGAACTCGCGCGCGGGCGTGCCGCAGCACTTCGGCGACATCTTCCAGTTTCGGCTCGTCGCGGAGCACTTCCTCGACGACAAACACGGCCTCGGCTACGCGGTCGAGATCATCGGGCTCCACGGCCTTCCGTACCGAATCGACGGGTACGGCGTGAACGTCGGGAAGAAATCGTTCGGCCTCATCGGCGCGCAGCCGACGGTGGAATGGAAATTCACCGACCACATCGTCGGATCCGCCGGCGTTCTGTTCACCGCCGCGGGCGACAGCGACGTCGCTGCGATCTATCCGAACTTCTCCGTCTACTACTACTGGAGCACGCGCGGAAAAGTCGTCGCGCGCTGAATCGGTTCACACCTGCCAAGTCGCCGCTCGATCGCGCACGTACTCGCGCAGCGTCCGACCGGGCCGTCCGAGCCATCGCGCGAGCGTCGGATCGACGGTCTCGGCTTGCCCAAAGCGCAGGCCGACGTGAAGGATCGTCTGCACCGCGACTTGCGCCGCCGGCATGCCGCGTCGTCGGAGATGGCGCGCGTACCCGACGATGCTCGCGCGTTCGTAGCGAATCGCCCGACCGAGCACCTCGGAGAGAATCGTCGCCGCCTCCTCGAAGCTCACCGCGGCGGGGCCGGTGAGCGTGTACGCGTTCGCGCGGTGGGCCGCGGGATCGACGAGCGCGGCGGCCGCGACCTCGGCTACGTCGCGCACGTCGACGAACGCCGCGCGGCCGCGACCTGCGGGCACGTAGAGTCGATCGTCTTCGACGATGTCGCGGCGATAGGCGTCGCCGAGATTCTGCGCGAAGAAACCGGGCCGTAGCACCGTCCAGTCGTCGCTCCGCGCCGCGAGGTGACGCTCGACCGCGTGGTGCGGGACCAGCGGATTGGTCCCAGCGCCAGCGACCGATAGAAAGACGATGTGCCGCACGCCTGCGACGCGCGCGGCGTCGATGAACGGGTTGAGCGTCTCCTTCACGTTGGAGATCGGAGGCGGGCGCAACAGAAAGAGCGCGGAGGCGCCGCCGACGACGGACGCGAAGGTGCCGGGATCGAGAAAGTCGAGTCGCACCGCCTCGACGTCGTCGCCGAACATCGTGGCGACGCGCTCGCTCCGGTGATCCGCGGCACGCACCACGGCGCCTCGCGCACGCAACGCGACCACCACCTCGCGCCCGACGTTGCCCGTCGCACCGGTCACCAGAATCGTCATGGGAAATGGCGCGACGACATGGCCTCGATGGGAGCGCCGTCGAGTTGGATCGTCACCACGTGCCGACGACGCCGACGCCTTGCGTCCCCGCGCCCGCGATCGGGACGACGTGCGCCCTCGCGCTCGTCTTGTCTTTGCCGCCGACGAGGAGCACCCCCGCGCCGAGCGCGACGCACGTGGCGCCGACCGCGAAGAGCCCGATGCCGAGCGCCGAGTACGTCTTGCCGTCGGCGATGTCGCTGGTCGCGCTCGCGGGGCACGATTTGCCGCCTGCGCCGCACTCGGCGTCGAGCGTCGACACTTTGCTGCCGCGAAGGATCCAGAACACGGTGCCGCCGACGAGCGCCGCGCCGCCCGTGCCGACGAGCGCCCATCCGACGGTGCCGCGCGAAGGTCCGCTGCTCGGAGGCGGAGGTGGAGTCGGATCGCTCGTGCCGCTCGCGCTCGCGGTCGGAGCCGGAGGAGGCGCGATCGATCCGGATGGCGCCGGTCCAGTCTTCGCCGCGTCTTCTTCCAGCGCAGGTACGATCACCTTCGTCGTGCTCGCGTCCCCTGCGATCTCGAGCTGCGATCGGTACGCGCGTCGGCCCGGCGCCGTCGCGACGACCTCGTGCGCGCCCGGATCGATCGGGAGCGGCTCGCCCCACTGCGGTGCGCCGACGACTTGCCCGTCGCGCTTGATCTCGAGACCCGCGACACGGCTCGCGTCCGGCACGACGATCGCGAGCCGCGCCAGCTTCGACTCGAGCGCCGCCGCGCGCGTCCGCGCTTCTTTCTCGCGATCGCTCTGCCCCGCGGCCTTCGCGCTCGCCGCGACACCGAGAAAATGCGCCCACGCGCTCGCGGTGCGCCCGGTGTGTTGGTAGCAGTCGGCGAGCTTGTAGCGTGTGCCGATCGCGGGCGACAGTCGGTAGCTCTCTTCGAGCTTCGGGCACGCGACGGTCCACTTGCCGTCGGCGATCAGGTTCTTCGCCTCGTCGTGGAGCGCCTGCGCCGTCGCGGCGTCGTCGGCGAAGGCGTGCGTCGCCGGGAGGACGAGCAGCGGGAGGATCGCGACGGCGACGGCGAGGGCTTTCCGCATCGGGAGAGCATCGTAGCGCGCGCGCTAACGGGAGGCGACGAGCACCGCGTACGCGCCCCACGCCGCGAGAACGCGAAGGCGCAACACCGCGCAGCCGTCCGCATCGACGAGGATCGGCGCGTGCGCGCGGAGCCCGCGAACGAGGAGCGACGCGAACACCGCCGCGCGTGCCGCCGAGGCGTCGCGGCGGACCGGGTGGAGCGCGAGGCGGTGGCGCACGCCGTCGCGATCGAGCGCGTACGCCTCGATCGAACGCGTGCCGCCGATGACGACGTCGCGAACGCCGAGCGCCGCGAGCGCGAAGTCGTCGAGCGCCGGCTCGTGCGGCGCGATCCGCTCCGCGATCCGAAGTGCATGCTGACCCATGACGATCGAGTAGCGCGCGCAGCGCCGTTCCGCGCTCGGCAATTTTGCAGAAGCGATGTGCGCGATTGCGTCGCTACTCGCGATCGTCGAAGAGGCTCTTTTTCGCGGACGCGGACGGCGGCGGAGCGACGGAGGGGAGAGGCTTGGCGGAGACAGAGGCGCGCGCGGACGCGGACGGCGCGGATGCGGTCGCGGTCGTGGTCGCGGTCGCGGTCGCGGTCGCGGTCGCGGTCGCGGTCGCGGTCGCGGTCGCGGTCGCGGTCGTAGTCGGCATCGGCTGCCCCGCCGGAGCCGTCGACGCGATCCGCGACACGCCAATCGCCCCGAGCGCCGCGATCGCCGCCGCAACGAACAAGATCGCGCCGAGCGGAATCACGCGCGATCGCTTCTCGTCCTCCGGCTTCGTCTCTCCCCACGAGCTCGCCGTTCGCGTCGGGTTGTCCGTGGTCGGCTTGCTCGCTTCGGGCGTCGGCATGGCGATCGGCGGCGACGGCGTCGAGCGCAACGTCGGCGCCACGGCGGTCGCGACACGCCCGATGCGCACCGCCGCGCTCTTCGCGCCCTCGTTCCCCACCTCGGCGAGCGCCTTCGCGAGCTCGGCGACGTCGGCGAATCGCTTCGTCACGTCCTTCTCGAGGCACTTCTGGATGACGGCTTCCATTGCCGCGGGCGCATCCGCGCGAAGGATGCGAAGCGGCGGCGGCGCGTCGCGGATGATCTTCGCCGACACGTCCGCGTTCGACTCGCCTTCGTACGGCGGCGCCCCGACCAGCAGCGCGTAGAGAATCGCCCCGAGCGACCAGATGTCCGCGCGTCCGTCGACGTCGCGCGTCGACCGCAGCTGCTCCGGCGACATGAAACAGGGCGTCCCCATGATCGTCGCCGTGCTGGTCAGCCCGCTCGCTCCGCCATCGTCGCCCTCTGCGATCTTCGAGATTCCGAAGTCGAGGACCTTGACCTTCGGCGTACCGTCGGCGCTCGTCGTCAGAAACAAATTCGCCGGCTTGAGATCGCGATGCACGATCCCGATCGCGTGTGCCGAGGCCAGCGCCTCGCACGCCTGCATCACGTACGTCACCGCGTCGTGAACGGAGAGCGGGCCGCCGCGTTCGACGAGCTGATGCAGATCGCAGCCTTCGAGGTACTCCATCACGATGTACGGAGCGCCGTTCTCCAACCTTCCCACGTCGTAGACACGAACGACGTGCTCGCTCTTGATCTTGCTGGCGGCGCGCGCCTCGCGGATGAACCTCGCGACCGGCTCGCCGTGCGGCGGCACGTGCGGCAGCAGAAATTTCACCGCCACGCGCTCGTCGAGCTCGATGTGGCGCGCCGCGACGACGACGCCCATCCCGCCGATCCCGATCGTGCGTTCGACGCGGTATTTCCCAGCCAAGAGCTCGCCCGGCGCAGGCAGTGCGCCCTTGGGGATCTCGGGGGTGCTGGGCGGAGGGGTGCTGGACATCGCGTGCTGCCGGCCCTTGGACGTTCCGAGGCAGCAGAATGTTCACCATGATCCGCCGTCGCGTACGATTCAACCCTTCGTCAGAATTTGGAGCCCGCCGCCCCGCAGCGGCTGGAGCACGCTGAAGTCGGTGACGCCCGATCCCTCGATGTAGAGCTTCTTCAGCTTCTTCATGTCCTTGAGCGGCGTGAGATCTTTGATGGGCGTCTTCTTGATGCTGAGGACTTCCATCTTCTTCGCGTTTGCGATCGGCCCGAGATCGGTGACGTTGTCCTCGTCGATCGTCAGCTCGGTCAGGTTCGGCAGGTACTGAAGCGACTTCAGGTCGGTCACGCCGGTGTGCGAGATGTCGAGGCGATCGAGGCGCGTGAGCTTCTCGAGTGGCTGGAGATCGGTGACCTTGTTGATCGCCGCGCGCAAGGTCTCGAGCTGCGTGAGGTTCGCGATCGGAGACAGATCGTCGACGTCGCCTTCGCCGACGAAGATCTCTTTCACGTTCGTCATCAGCGGCAAGATGCACGGATCGAGCGACGAGATCTTTCCGTAGATGGTCAGGTTCAGCGAGTGGACCGCGAGGAGATCGGCGCGCGTGATGGGGCCGCTGCCGCCGTCGCGCTGGAGCTTTCGGTAGATCTCCTTCTCGAGGATCTTGTCCGTGAACGTGATGGCGCCGGACGCGGGGACGTTGCAGTCGGCCTTCTTCTTCGGTGTCGCGCTCGCGGTGCTCACGCCGCTCGACGAGCCGGTCGCGGTCGTCGGCGGTACGACGAGGACGCTCGACGCGTCGGGCGGACCCGCTTCGGTCTTCGAGAGAAGGCGCGACTTGGGATCGTCGTCGCAGGCGACGGCGGAGGCGAGCGTGAGGACCGCGAGGGCGAAGAGCTGCCTTTGCATGCGCGCGAGCCTAGTTCAATTCGCGCGATCTCTCTGTTCGAATCTACCGCCGCGCGTGCCGCAACCGGTCGACCGCAACCGCCACGACGATGATGACTCCCGTCACGATTTGCTGGACCCACGTCGGCAGATCGACGTGCGTGCATCCCGTGCGGATCACGGTCATCAAGAGCGCGCCGACCAGCGCGCCGGCGATCGATCCCTCGCCGCCCGAGAGCGACGCGCCACCGATGACGACCGCGGCGATCACGTCGAGCTCGAGACCGGACGACGTCGTCGGATCCCCGACGGTGAGCGTCGAGAACTCCATGACCGCCGCAACCCCGACGAGCAGCCCCGCGAGCCCGTACACCGCGAGCTTCAAGCGCGCGACGTCGATGCCGCACAGGCGCGCGGTCTGCTCGTTGCTGCCGACCGCGAACACGTGCCTCCCGAAGCGCGTGTATTTCAGCATCGCCGCCGCGAGGAGCGCGATCGCGATCGCGATCCACACGCCGATCGGCAGCCCAAGGCCGCTCGATGGCGAGAGGAGCGAATCGAGCCCGCGCGGATCGACGTCGATCTTCTGCTCGTTCGCGATCCCTTTCGCGACGCCGCGCAGAATGCTCATCGCGCCGAGCGTGACGATGAACGGCGTGACCTTGAGTCGCGTCACGAGCACGCCGACCGCGAGTCCGGCCGCGGCGCACGTCGCGACGCCGCCGAGCGCGGCAGTCCCGGGGCCGTAGCCCAGCTTGAGGAGCTTCGCGATGACGACCGTGCCGAGCGCGACCGACGATCCGACCGAGAGATCGATCCCGCCGTGCACGATCACGATCGTCATGCCGACCGCGGCGATCGCGACGACGACGGTCTGGCGCGCCATCGTGACGAGGTTCCCGCCGCGCGCGAACGTCTCGGGTGCGTAGCTCGCGAAGAGAGCGTAGACGATCAGGAGCGCGACGAGCGGCCCGAACCACGGGTAGCGTGCGAGGAGGCGGCTCATGCGGCGCCGGTCGCCGCCTGGAGCACCGCGTGCTCCGTCCAGTCACGGACCGGACGCGCGTCGCCGAGCGTGCCTTTGCACATGACGGCGATCCGATCGCACACGCCGAACAGCTCGGGCAGGTAGCTCGACGTCATCAGGACGGCCTTCCCCGATGCCGCGAGGCGATCGAGCGTCGCGTAGATCTGCGTTTTGCTGCCGACGTCGATCCCGCGCGTCGGTTCGTCGAGCAGCAAGAGATCGACGTCGTGATGGAGCAGCCGCGCGAGCGCGATCTTCTGCTGGTTGCCGCCCGAGAGCTCGGAGACGCGCTGATCGGGATCGCGCGCGCGGACCGCGAGCTCGCCGATCCATCGCTCGGCGGCGGCGCGCTGGCGACGGAGCGAGAGGATCGCGGGGCTCTTCGAGAGCGTGACGTTGTCGGCGATCGAGAGCGTGAGCGCGAGCCCTTCGCCTTTGCGATCCTCGCTCAGCATGCCGACCTTCTGCGCGAGGCGACGCGCGGGCGAAGCGAAGCCGACCTGCGTCCCGACGGTGACCTCGCCGCGCTTCACTTCGTCGAGACCGAAGATCGCGCGGAGGAGCTCGGTGCGGCCTGCGCCGACGAGCCCCGCGATGCCGACGATCTCGCCGCGGCGCACCTCGAGCTCGGAAGTGCCGGCGACGCCTCGCACGCGAAGAAGCACGTCGCCCGCGCGCCGTTCGCTGCGTGGGAAGAGCTGCTCGACGCGACGCCCGGCCATGCTCGAGACGAGATCCGCGATCGTCGCATCGGCGATCGCTCCCGTGGCGACCGTCGCGCCGTCGCGCAGCACCGTGAAGCGGTCGGCGACTTTGCGTACCTCTTCGAGGAAGTGCGAGATGTAGAGGACGCTGATCCCTTCGTCGCGGAGCTTGCGGACGATCGCGAAGAGGCGCTCGGCGTCGTCCGACGCGAGGCTGCTCGTCGGCTCGTCGAGGATGAGCACGCGGCACTTCGCGTCTGCGCGACCTTTGGGAGCGCGTGCCTCGTGATTCACGAGGCCGCCGAGCGCGCGCGCGATCTCGACGAGCTGCTGATCCGCGGGCGAAAGATCGCCGACGCGCGCGTCCGCGGGGATCCGGCGCGCCCACTCGTCACCGAGCACGCGCCGCATCACGGCGTCGACCGCGGCGTCGCGCGCGCGCGCGTCGATCACACCGAAGCGATTCGGCTCGCGGCCGAGCGCGATGTTCTCCGCGACCGACAAGTGCCTACACAGCGACAGCTCTTGATGGACCATCGCGACGCCGGCGTCGCGCGCTGCCGCCGGATCGCGCGGTGCGTACGCCGCGCCGTCGAGCGTCATGCGTCCCGCGTCCGGCGCGAGCGCGCCGCCGAGGATCGCCATCAGCGTGCTCTTCCCCGCGCCGTTCTCGCCGAGCACCGCGTGCGCCTCGCCCGCGTCGACCGAGAGCGAGACCCCGTCGAGCGCCACCGTCGCGCCGAACGCCTTCTTCACTCCCTCGACGACGAGGCGCGCGCTCATCCTCCGACCTCAGTACCACACCACGATCGACAAGAACGCACGCGCATCGGCGAGTCTTCCACGATATCGTTCCCGTCCTTCTGGGGGCCCATGACTCGACAGGACATCCTGTTCCGCGCAGCGCTTTCGCGCTTCGTGCTCGGAACGGCGGCGCTCGTTCTGCTCCCGATCCTCTATCCGCGATCGGCGCAGTACTGGTGGGTCTTTGCCGGGTACCTCGGCATTGCGGCGATCGAGCAAGTCCTCATTCGTCGCGGGATCGGCGGAAGCATTCGCGCGTTCATCGCCGGGCTCTTCGATGTCGCCGTGATCACGTTCATCGTCCATCGTCTCGGCAGCGTCGCGACGATGACGTCGTCGTTCTACTTCTTTGCAGGCGTCCTCAACGCGATGGTCGTCGGGCTGCGCGTCGGCGTCGCGCTCGGCATCGTCAACGCGATCTCGTACTCGACGATCGTCTGGCTCGAGCGCTACGGCGTTCTGCCGTTCGCACCGGACGCGCCGCACATCGCGTTGAGGACGCCTGCAAAGAAGTAGAACGAC
>JAYVXB010000658.1:0-32629 GCA_043785585.1 Deltaproteobacteria bacterium
GCGCAGCAGATTGAGCACGATGCGGGCGCCTGAGGAACCGACCGGATGACCGATGGCGATGGCGCGGCGCGACGGACGCGCCGACCGCGAGCCGGTCGCGCGCGAGCACCTCACGGCGGTCGAGGCGAAGCTCGCCTGGATCGCGGTGACGCCGCCGCCGAACGTCGGCGCGGGCGTCGAGATCCGCGTCGACGGCGCGCCGATCGCACCCGACGACTGGTCCGCGGTCGCGGTCGAGCCTGGACGGCACGTCGTCACCGCGTCCGCCGCTGGCTTCCGCGCGCGCGACGTGACGCTGACGCTCGAGAGCGGCGGCAAGAAGGAGAGCGTTCGCTTCGACGCGCTCGAGCCGCTCGGCGCACCGCCGTCGCCGTCCGCGACGCCGTCCACGATCGCGTCCACGACGCCGTCCACGATCCCGTCCACGCCGCCGCCCGCGCCGAGCGAATCGCGAGACCCCGCGACGCCAACCGCGCCGCGTTCGGATTCGCTTCGCACGGCGGCGCTCGTCGCGGGGATCGCCGGCGTCGCGATCAGCGTCGCGACGGGAGCATGGGCTCTCGAACGAAAGGGCGTCGTGAGCTCCGAGTGCAATGCCGCGAAGCAGTGCAGCCAGCCGGGCGCGGACGCCGCGTCGACCGGCCGCACGCTCGTCGTCGTGAGCACGGCCGCATTCGCCATCGGCGCCGTGGGATTCGGCGCGTGGTTTCTCCTTCCGCGCGCCGACGCGCCGCACGCAGCGCAGGGCATTGGCTTTACCGCGCGCGGGACGTTCTGAGGATGGTCATGAATCGCAGAATCTTCTTCGCGCTCGCCGCGCTCCCGACGCTCGCCGCTTGCTCCGTCGTCATCGGTGAGTCGTTCAGCGGTTACACGGTCGCGCCGTCGGACGCGTCCGCGGAGTCCGGGAGCGACGGCGCGGGCGCGACGGACGCGTCCACGGAGTCGGGGAGCGACGGTGCGCGCGACGGCGCGATGACGATGGGCAACTGCACGCCCGCGTGCACGGGTGATCACGTCGTGTGCGATCCCGCCGACAACCAGTGCAAGCTCGACGGCACGACGTCCCACGTCGGCGACAACTGCGTCAATGACGGCAACTGCGGCTCGGCCTCGAACGCCGCTTGCAACGACATGGCGAGGACCGACTATCCGGGCGGCTATTGCACGGTCACGATGTGCACCGTGAACGCGCTCTGTCCAATCGGCGCGGCGTGCGCCGTGCTCAGCGGCGGGAGCAACGCATGCTACAAAATCTGCAATTCCACGGCGGATTGCAGACCGCTCGAATACGAGTGTCTGCCCATCGATCCGTTCTACGTGTCGGGCGCAAGCCACAAGATCTGCACCCCGAAAGCCCTTGGCTGCTACGTGTCGGACAACTGCCCGACGGCGAAGCCGATGTGCAGGGCCCTCGACGGCGGACCAACGCCCGACGGCGGCACCGGGTTCTGCCAGTAACCGCCGTAGTTGCGCGAGCCCATCACGCCAAGAGGCGCACGAGCGAGACATGCAGCTCGCTCTGTACGAGCGCGACGATGCTCTCGCACTCGCGCTCGCTGAGTCGGAGTCGCGTGCGGAGATCGTCGCGCGCGCCCGCGACGAGCGTCTCGCGCGCGGCCGCGAGCCAGCGCGCGGCGGTCGAGCGATCGACGCCGTACATCGCGCCGAGTCGGTCGACGCTCACGCGATCGCCGAGGTGGAGACGCAGGAGCGTGCGGTCGCGATCCGAGAGGCGGCCGAGCGACGCGACGACCGCGTCGGCCAGCTCCGCCTTGTACCGCTTCTTCATGTAGAGGAGCTCCGGCGCCGCGTGCACGACGAGCATCGCCTCGCCCGCGGACTCCGGCTCCTCGCGTCGTCGCGCATCCGAGCGGCGCATCATGAGAAGCGTGGTCGCCGCCGTCGTCGACACCCAACTGCGCAGCGGTCCCGTCCCCGCGTAGTCGGCGATCTTCGGCGTGCCGCCCGGAGGAGCGACGAGCAGCCGTTCGTGCACGGCCTGCGACGCATCGTCGCGGACATCGTCGGAAGCTCGTCGGCGCGAGAGCACGCGGGCGATGACGTTCCCGAACGCGGCGTAGAACGCGGACGCCGCGCCGCGAACGCCGCACGCGCACCCGTACGCGAGCAACAGATCTCCGGCGTGCGCGACGGGCGGGACGTCGCCGGCCTGAGCGCGCTCGGCGACGTAGCGCACGAAGGCGAGGCGATCGACAGGCAAGTCGGGCCACGCCGCGCACGCCGCGTCGACGTAAGCAGCGAGGCGCGCCTCGAGGCTCTCGCGGCTCTCGCGCGACGCGTGCGCGGGCGCATCACGGAAGTTCGCTGGCAGATGCGCCACGAACACGTCGGCGAGAGCGTGCGCGCCATCCACGGTCGGCATCTTGCCGCGATTCGCGCACGCGGCAAGGGGCCGTCGTACACTTGGGCGATGCTGCACGCGCGCGACGCCGGATGCCTCGACGAGGGCGACATCGCCGCCTTCGTCGGGAGCTCGCTCGCGCCCGATGGGCGGCTGCGCGTCGAAGCGCACCTGGCGCGCTGCGACTCGTGCCGGCAGCTCGTCGCCGACGCCGCGTACGGTGCGCACGCGACCGCGTTCGGCGAGACGCACGTACAGCCGACGTCGTCCTCGAGGGCGCACGTGGCGCCCGCCGCAGGAAGCGTGATCGCGGGAAAGTACCGCATCCTCGACGAGCTCGGTCGCGGCGGAATGGGCGTGGTGCTCGCCGCCGAGCACCTCGAGCTCCATCATCGCGTCGCGATCAAAATCATCTTCCAGAAGACCGGTCCGGCCATCGCCCGCTTCTTGCGCGAAGCGCAGACGTGCGCGCGCCTGAAGAGCGAGCACATCGCGCACGTCTTCGACGTGGGCCGCCTCGAAGACGGCTCGCCGTACTTGGTGATGGAGCACCTGACGGGCGAGGATCTCGCCGATGCGTGCGAACGCGCGCTCCCCGTCGCGGACGCCGTCGCGTACGTGCGTCAGGCGTGCGCGGGGATCACCGAAGCGCACGCCGCCGGCGTCGTGCACCGCGATCTCAAGCCCGCGAATCTCTTTCTCACGACGCGCGCGGACGGATCGGCGCTGGTGAAGGTGCTCGACTTCGGCGTCTCGAAGCTCGTCGTCGAAGACGGTAGTGACGATCGCGCGAGCCTGACGGCCACGGACACGGTCGTCGGCACGCCGCTTTACATGTCGCCGGAGCAGCTCAAGGACAGCAAGAACGTCGACCTTCGAACCGACGTTTGGTCGCTCGGGGTCATTCTCTATCGATTGCTCGCAGGGCGAGTGCCGTTTCCGGCCACCACCCTATCCGCGCTCGCGGTCGCCATCGCGACGGAGGCTCCGACCTCGATCGCGTCGTCTCGGCCCGACGTGCCTTCCGGGCTCGAAGCGGTCGTCCGCCGCTGCCTCGAGAAGGATCCCGCGCGGCGCTACCCCAGCGTCGCGGCGCTGTCGGCGGCGCTCGAACCGTTCGCCGTCGATGCGCGGGAGGCCCCACGGGCGCGCGCCGCGCGGCGCAACACCGTCGTCGCAGCGTTCGCGGGCGGGGCGTTGGTCGCCGCTTGTGTCAGCGTCGCGCTCCTTGCGACGCGGCGATCGGAGACGCTGGAGCGCGCGCGCGAGATGGACCTGCCGCTGCCGGCGCCGTCCTCCGCGCCCGAGCTGCCTTCGTCGCAAGCGCCGATCGCGCTCCCTGCCGCGGCGAGCGCGCGGCCCGCGGTCTCGGGGACCCCGCTGACGTCGCCGCCGCGCCCCCTCCCCTCGTCGCGACCCACGGCGAAGCCGCGACCGATAGGGCCGACGGACACGCCGGATTGAGCGAGGACGTGCCCGCTAACGACCACCTATCTTGCCGCGAAGGATGTCGGCGGATCGAAGGAGATCGAGCCGACCGATGAGGAAACGCGCGGACGCCAACGCCGGTCAAATCGCGCCACACGAGCGGTGGCCGATATCGATCTCGTGACGGAGCGAGAGCGTTCCTGAGAACGGCGCGCCGCTCGTCGGTGCGACCGTAATGTCGACCTCGAGTCGCTCGCCGCACGCGGTGTCGTCTACTTGCGGACTCTCGCAGATACGCGCGGACCGCGCTCGGATGTTAATCTGTGCGTCCAGCGTCACGCAGGTCTGCGCGATGAAGCTGCTCTCACCGTCGGGCGAGTAGCACGGCCCGTCCGTGAGCGGCCAACCCGATCTCAATACCGGGTGATCGTCCGGACACGTAGAGAAGCGGGCGATGCCTCCCAAAGCTGCACTGCTGTCGACCGAGCCGCGCAGAATCCCACCGAGCGTTTGTTGCGCTTTGAAAAAATCCACCTCGAAGACATCGGCGGTCGCATAGAAATCCACGCCCAGTCCGGCGGGTCGTACATCGGCGCTCGTGTTGAGCAGATCGACGATGAAAGACCCACCTCCCGAGATCGACGGCGCCCTCACAATCACATCGCCGGTGAGGCGATCCTGGACGTGAGCTTCGAACACGCACTTCGATCCGCAACCGAAGAACGGAAGAATGCCTACGAAAAGGACGGCGCCGAAAGGGACGCGCGCCGAGCCAATCATGCCTCGAGGCTAGCACGCAGGCGTCAGTCTGGCGGAAGCGCCGTCCCAAGAGAATCGACCCAAACGCGCGCCGAGGGTACGACCGTCTTCGCCACGACGGCGACGAAGAGCTCATTGCACGTCACGGCGAGGGGATCCCCCCATACCCAGTTGATCCCGATCGCGCTTCGAATGTCGCGCCACCCGACCGAACATCGAACGCCGTCTTCCGCGACATGGCCTCCAAGGCGTGAGGACAAGGCGAGTTAGCGCGTCAGCGCTCCCGACGTCATTGCCCGACGGGACACGCGATGATGGACGACCTCACGATCGGCGCGCCGGCTCCGCACTGAAGCGTCGTCGTGATGGCCTTGTTGTCGCTGTTCAAGAACGAGTGCAGCGCATCTCCGTTCGTGCCCGTCAATGAGATGGCGAGGCACGTCGCGGAGCGCCCGCACGTCGCAGGCGGCCCGCGCACGACTTGGCAGGCGTCGCTGGTCACCTGGCAGTCCGGCGCTCCCGCGGGAGGAGGAGGAAACAGGTACTGTGCGCTCGTTGCGCCGGCCGCGACCGTGACGGTGCAGGACTCGGTGCCGCCCCCGTACACGTAGTCGAACTCCTCGTCGAAGCAGTGGAAGCAGGCCTTGGAGGAACACGCGGTGCCGACCGCCATGCCGGCGGCGCCGATCGCAAGCGCCGCCGCTGACCAGCACGCCGTTCTCGTCCTCGCGCGAGGCACCATCGCGGTCATTGTGACAGCAATATTCGGCCATGCCGCCCTGACGAGCGAGCCGATGGCGCCTGTCACCGACAATACGAGTCCGTCGATCATGTCGAAAAAGCTCGGCTTGAAGTCCGGCGCCACACGCTTCACGCCCGTCGAGAGAAGCGCGCCCGCGAGGATCGCCGCCGTCGTCGGTGCGAGCCGCCCGCGTAGAGCGCGTCGGACCGATGACGCGCGCGCATCGAGGTCCTGGAGGGCACGAGCTTGGCGCTGCTCGCGTCCAGCAATTGGCTCACGCGGTAGCTCACGTGTGTTCCTGAGGAAGACGGCGTATCAATGAGGGTCCTCATGGGTTTTTCGATGTTGCGCAGATTCATCGCGGCGACGATCTTCGCGCCCGCCGCCTTCGCGTGCAGCACAAGCACGGACACGGGTAGCGGCGGCGACGCGGGAAGCGCAGACGGCTCCGCGCAAGGGAGCGAGCGGCAATCCTGTTACCCAAACGGAACATGCAACGCGGGGCTCACGTGTTTGTCCGGCGTTTGCGTGCAAGCCGGCGACGCCGCGACGAGCGACGGCGCATCGACCGACGCCGACGGTTCGTCGACGCAAGACACGGGCACCTCCGACGCCGCGGCGGATGCTGCGCGCGCGGACGCCGACGCGAGTTGCGTCGCGTGCGTCGTCAAGACGTGCGTGAGCTATCCGGGAACGTGCGGTGCGATGAGCGACGGCTGCGGCGGGCTCACGGTGAATTGCGGCGCGTGCACTCTTCCCCAGGTGTGTGGCGGCGGGGGGATCCCGAGCAAGTGCGGCGGCGGAGCAACGTGCGTCAAGAAGACCTGCGCGGACTACCCTGCGGGAACGTGCGGGCCAGTGAGCGACGCGTGCGGCGGGCTCACGGCGAATTGCGGCGGTTGCACCCTTCCGACGTTGTGCGGCGGCGCCGGAACACCGAGCCAGTGCGGCGGCACTGCATCGTGTACGGCGCTGACCTGCGGGGGTCTCGGCTACAGATGTGGGTCGTGGCCGGACGGCTGCGGGGGGACGTTGAGCTGCGGCACCTGCGCGGCTCCCGCAACCTGCGGAGGCGGTGGGACGGCCGGCCTGTGCGGCGGGCAGTCTTGTGTGCCGCGGACATGTGCGGGGCTCGGGTACGCATGCGGCGCGTGGCCGGACGGCTGCGGCGCTACGCTGAGCTGCGGCAGCTGCACGTCTCCCGCAACGTGCGGAGGCGGTGGCGTCGCCGGCCAATGCGGGGGCTGCTGACGGTGGCAGCCCTTGGACGCCGAGAATACGACGCCGCTCCGGATCCCGCGATCGACCCATCACCGTGAAGTGCGCCGACGCGCGTGCCTCGTCCGTCGATGCGGACTCCTGGGTCCGCCGCTCACGCCTCGTGCTTCACGCTGACGTTCTCGCCGAAATGTACCGACAGGAAGATCTTCTCCTGGGTCGGCGACCTCTTCGCGTCGAGCGGGATGAAAGTCCCCGCGTTCTCGTTTCCGCGAAGCACGTGAGTGGCTCGCGACAGCGCCGGCCCCGCCCTGCCGAGCTGGGCCGCGATCTCGTGCGCACGCGCCCACTGCACCTTGCGCTTTTTGCGTGGTCGCTTCGTCCGTTACGCGGCTAGAAGTGACTCGCCAACAAGTTCAGCGCGCGCGTTCCGTCGTTGAACGCGCCGAGGAAGCCCGGACGTTCGATCGCGCTGCCGCGTCCGTCATCGGCGGGAGCGAGCTCGGGCTATTCCGTGGTCGAAGCGAGGGTTCAAACCGTCGCTCAACGAGACACCGCCCCTTCGCTCGACGACACAGGACCCGGTTGATCACCGGTAGTCCTCGACCGGCCGCGCGTCGCGCAAGCGCCGGGCGCGCACACGCATCGAGCGACTTCGCTTTGCCTTCGGGGCGGAGCATCGCGACGGGCATCCATTCGCGACGCTTGCCCTCGAGCGTTGCTCGTGCGAGCACCACGCCGGATGGTCTCCCTCGCCTTCACGATATTTCTCGTCGGCTTTCAAGCTTTGACGACCATCTGGGCACTCGTCGCGAGCGTTCGGGAGCGATATAGCTTCGCGATCGCAGCCAGCGTAGTCGCGGGCATCGCTTGCGTGTTCTGCGCGTTCCCATTTCCGCACGTGTCCCTTCCCGCGGTCGCAATGGGCACGATCGCGGGGATGGTGGTGATCGCCGTTGGGTGGCGTCGGAGCGCGACGCTGGCTGTGAGCTCACCCGTGTTGGCGCAGGCCAAAGCCGTAATGCTCCCCTTTCTCGCGGTGGTGATCTTCAACACGATTCCACTCGTCGGCGCGCTCGCAGCCGCCGCCACCGACCACGAGAAATAGTGGACTACGCCGGCGCCGGCGCGATGCCGAGCGCCTGCCTCGGTCCGAACTCCACCGCGATGTGTTCTTCGAGCGCGCGCGCGAAGAGCGTCGTTGCCGTCTTGTGCCCGAGTGTTTTGGAGCACCTGTCGGCCGCTACCATCCACCCGAGTTTAGAACTGAGGTAGCGTCGCCCCACGATGGCTATCGACCTCGATCAGGCGAAGATTGCCAGCGCGATCCAGGTCATTCCCCATGCACGCGGCGGGTTCGTCATCCGTATCCGTGGTGATGCCATGATCGAGCTGATGCCAGTGTTTGAAAGCGCGGGGTCGTACAGCAATGGGCCAGCTTGGGGGGCGCTCATCGAGCTCGTCGTCGCAACGGACGCGCGACTCGCGGACTACGAGCTAGACACGGAGGGCCTCGGTTGGAGCGAAAACAGGGAGCCCCTCGATCGCCTCCGTGACATCTTGTTGGAGGCCGCAGCAGATCCGGCCCGTCTGCGGGCGCTCATCGACCGAGGACGTGCGGCTGGCTTTGGATGCGGCGACCTGTGACGGAGCGAATCCTCACGCGGCACACGGAAGCGCAATCACGGCAGTTCGACAGTCGTCCACGTAGAGGTCATGGCGCCCGAGATCGCTGTTGTGGGCGTGGGCTCCGGCTATGGCTCGGACGTGTGGCCCGCGGGTTCCCCCATGAAGCGAACACACGGGCGGCTCACGTCGCCGGCGCGACCGTGGAGGCGGGCTTCGCCTTCTTGGTCTCGTCCGCGACGAGCTCGCGCGCGAGCTGCGGCAGACGATGCCCGGCGACCGCAAAACACAGGAGGGCGAGCACGATCGTGAGAGGCGCGTTGAACGCCTCGTGCCCCGTGGCGAGCACCGTGACGGTGGCGCCGATCATCACGAGCCCCATCGCGAACGACGACGGAAGGCGCAGGTTGCGGATGAGGAGCCCGATGCCGCCCAGCACCTGCGCGACGCCCACGAAGTACATCATCCAGGGCGGCAGCTGCCACGCTCGGAACTGCTCCACGAGCGTGGGGACCGCGACGAGCTTGGTCGCGCCGAAGACGAGATGCGCGACGCCGAGAACGGACGCGAGCACGGGCATGAGCTTGTCAGCTTTGCTTTGGGAAGGGAGGGGCGTGGTCATGGCCTTCATGCCGCCTGATCGCGAGCGAGGTGATCGCGCTGCGGCGTGCCATCGAAGATGTGGCCCCTGCGTCCGCAAGTCGAGCGTCGCCCGCAGCCACACCGGGAGGATCGCGAGCGCTCCCGACGCGGAGAGAGACTCCGCGAGGCGACGAGGGACTGTCGCGCAGCAGTCGGAGCTCAGGCCGCGCGTCGGGGGCGCTTGGCTATCGCCGCTTCTTCGTTTTCTTCTTTGTCTTCTTCGCGCGGTTGACGCCGCGCCGCCCTCGACTCGTGAGCGTCGCGCGCTGGTAGCGGATCTCCCCGCCGGCCTTTTCGAACGTCGCGTCGCGGACAGCGATGATCCCCGCACGAGCGAGCCCCCCCAGGAGGTGCTCGAACGCGCGCCGTTCGAGCGCCCCCTCTGTGAAGGCCTCGCGATAGAGCCTCCCGGTGGGCTGATCGTCCTCCCGCGCGAGCGCCGATAGGATGCGCGCGATCGCCGCCTCCTCGGCCTGGCTCGGCTCGTGGAAGCGGCGCGCGAGGCAGCGGTCCGGCGCGCAGACGTCGCACATCCCGCATGGCTGCCCGTTGTCCTCTTGATCGCCGAAGTGGCGGACGAGATCCACCATGCGGCAGCGATTCGACTCGGCGAAGCGCGCCATCTGGACGAGCTGCGCGATGCGGTGCGCGCGCTGCGCGACGTACGGCGCTCGCCAGCCCGTACGACCGCGCGTCACCGCGTCGTCGGCGTCGAGCGCGGCGCCGCCGTGGACCACGAGCCTCTCGAGTGCCCTCGCGAATGAGCTCAGCGGGACGCCGGCTCGCGCGAAGAGCCTCTCCTTCGACATCGCCCTCTTCCCGATCGCCGCGAAGATGCGATCGAGCACGTCGGGATCGGGATAGTCGCGCTCCTGGAAGAACTCGTGCGTCTTCCGATCGACGTACGAGTGCATGAGGATCACGGACGATCTCGCGCCGTCGCGACCTGCGCGTCCGATCTCCTGGTAGTACCCCTCGACGCTCCCGGGCAGCGCCGCGTGGACGATCGTGCGCACGTCGGGCTTGTCGATGCCCATCCCGAACGCGATCGTAGCCACGATCATCTCGAGCTCCCCCGCGATGAACGCGGCCTGCACGCGGCTCCGCGCGCCGGCGTCCATGCCCGCATGGTAGGCCTCCGCGACGCTGCCGAGCTCCGACGCGATCTCCTCGGCGCTCTTGCGCGTCGCCGCGTACACGATCGCGGGACGGCGCTCCGGCGCGGCGAGCAGCGAGCCGATGGCCTTGCCGCGCTCCCCCGGACCTAGCTCGAGCACTTCGATGGCGAGGTTCGTCCGGCGGAATCCGTGGGTCAACCGAGCCGCATCGACGAGCCCGAGCTCGTTGACGATGTCGTCTTGCACGCGCGGCGTCGCGGTCGCGGTCAGCGCGACGATCGGCGCCGGGCGGAGCAGAGGGAGACGCTGGCCGAGCATCCGGTAGTCGGGTCGAAAGTCGTGGCCCCACTGCGAGATGCAGTGGGCCTCGTCGACGGCGACGAGCGTGGGCTTGCGCCTGGCGAGCATCTCTGGAAACCCGGGGACCTTGAGGCGCTCGGGCGCGATGAAGAGGAAATCGAGGCGACCGGCGAGGTACTCGACGCACGCCCTTCGCGAGTCGTTGCGATCGCGGCCCGAGTGGATGCGATCGGCGCGGAAGCCCTGCGCCACCAGCTTCGCCACCTGGTCCTCCATCAGCGCGATGAGCGGGCTGACGACGAGCGTCGTGCCGCCGCGCGCGATCCCGGGGAGCTGGTAGCAGAGCGATTTGCCGGCGCCCGTGGGCATCACGAGGAGAAGATCGCGCCCGCCGGCGGCGGCGCGGCAGACCGCCTCTTGGTATGGACGGAAGTCCTCGAACCCGAAGCCGGTCCGGAGAAGCGCGCGGAGATCGCCGGGCGCGCACGTCGGGCGTTCGCGCGGTGCGTTCGTCGCGTTCGCGGGGGAAGACGGCGCGCTCGCGGGTGGACACGGCGCCGCGCTCGTCGCTGCGACGTTGCCGACGACGTCGCGCACGTACGCCTCGATGCCGGCCATGAACGCGGGCAGATCGTAGTCGCCGCGCTGCATTCGTTTGAGCTTCGCCTCCCACTCGCCGGTCATCGCGGGGCTCTTCGCCGCAGGGTGAACGACCGCGATGAGACCCATGCCCTTGTCCGTCGCCTCGAGCGACTTGCCGTCGCGGACGACGTACTGGCGTCGCAGGAGCGCCTCGATGGTCGCCGCGCGGGTCGCGGGCGTGCCGAGACCGAGATCCTTCATCGCGTCGCTGAGCTCTTTCTCTTCGAGCGCCCGGCCCGCGCTCTCCATCGCCGTGAGGAGCGTGGCGTCGGTGAAGCGCGACGGCGCGCGCGTGCGCTTCTCGACGGCCTTCGCGTCGACCACGCGCTGCGTTTGATCCCTCGCGAGACCGGGCGGGAGCGAGGCTTCGCCGGGATCGGCAGCGTCGGTCTTCGACTTCGCGGCGCGCTTTCCGCCGCCTACGTCGAGGATCTTCCACCCGACGTGATCGACCGCGGTCCCCGAGCTCACGAAGCGGTCGACGACGCTCTTCGAGGCGATCGCGGTGATCACCGTCGTCACCGAGTACACGTAGTCGTCGTGCCACGCGGCGAGCAGACGCCGGCAGACGAGATCGTAGATCTTCTGCTCGTCGGGGCCGAGCGCGCCCTCGCGACAAACGGTCGCCGTCGGCAATATCGCGTGGTGATCGGTCACGCGCGCGTCGTCGACGAAACGACGACCGAGCGGCCGAGCGAGAGCTTCGGGGGCGAGCAGGCCCGAGTACCGACCCTCGATGGCGCGCACGACGGCGCCGATCGTCGCCGCAACGTCCTTCGAGAGGTGACGGCTGTCGGTGCGCGGGTAGCTGAGGAGCTTGTGCTTCTCGTAGAGCGACTGCGCGAGATCGAGCGTCCGCTGCGCGCTCAATCCGAAGAGCCGGTTCGCGTGACGCTGGAGCTCGGTGAGATCGTAGAGGAGCGGCGGAGGGAGGCGCCGCGTCTCGGCCTCGATCGATTCGATGCGGCACGAACCCTCGCGCCCCGATCGCGCGCGCCGCACGACGCGCGCCGCCTCTTCGCCGTCTGCAGCGAGTCGCCGGTCCTCGCGCTTCGGCGCGCGGAACCAGGTGCCCTCGTACGCCGCGGCGTCTTTTCCGATGGGCGAGGCCTCCTGACTCACGAGGCACCCGCTCCCGAAGGTCGCGCAGAACGTCGCGACCACCTCGAGGTAATCCTCCGGGACGAACGCCCGGATTGCGAGCTCGCGCTCCACGAGCATCGCGAGTGTCGGTGTCTGCACGCGGCCGACCGAGAGATCCTGGTCGAGCGCGAGGCTGTAGGCGCGAGAGAGGTTCATCCCGACGAGCCAGTCGGCGCGGCTGCGCGCGCGGGCCGCGTCCGCGAGACCGTCGTAGTCGAGCGCGGGGCGGAGCCTCTCGAAGCCGCGCTGGATCGCGTCCGGCGTGAGCGAGGAGATCCACAGTCGGCTCACGGGCTTGGTGCACCTCGCGGCCTCGTAGATGTACCGGAAGATCAGCTCCCCTTCGCGCCCGGCGTCGGTCGCGCACACGACGCGGTCGATCGCGGAGGCGCGGAGGATCTTTTGCACGACCTCGAACTGCGACCTCGTCGACTCGTGGACGACGAGCGGCCACGCGGGAGGCAGCATCGGAAGCAGATCCTTCCGCCATCGCTTCCAGCGCGCGTCGATCTGGTGCGGCTCGGCGATCCCGACGAGGTGCCCGATCGCCCACGTGACCACGTAGCCCGCGCCAGCGAAGAAGCCCTCGCCGCGGCGGCTCGCGCCGAGGACGGCGGCGATGTCGCGGGCGACCGCGGGCTTCTCGGCGAGGACGGCGATCGTCACGGGCCGCGCTCCTACGTCTCGACTCCCTCGGGCTTCGTCCGGTAGCGCGACTCCGTGTTCGCAGCGAGGAGCGCCTCGGCGCGCGAGCGCACGTCCTCATCGGCCGAGAACAGGCGCCACGCGAAGCGCGCGGTGAGGGCGGGATCCAACGTGTCGCGTCGGCTCATCGAGATTCTCCTTGGGGCGCGACGACGCACACCGCGTCTTCCGCGGACGCTTCGTCCGGGCGCTCCGACAGCAGCGACCGCTGCGCGATGTGCGCGTCGTTCCAGTAGTGGTACGGCGCGAGGTGCACGTCGCCGTCGGCGTCCTTCACGAGGAAGAGCGTCGTCGCGCGGCGCGCGGACGGCGTGACGCCGTCTTGATCCGGCGAGGCGACGACGAGCTGAATGCCGAGGTCGGTCGCGAACCGCAGGAGCTGATCGCGCCGGCCCGCGTCGATTCCGTAGAACGCCTCGTCGAACAAGAGCGGCCGCACCCGCGCGTCCGCGTTGTCGAACATCAGCCGCGCGAGCGCGAGCACCAGCAGGTAGTTCGGCACGCCTTGCTCTCCGCCGGAGCCGAGAGTGCGCAGCTCGTGCGTGAGCACGGTGTCGTTCGCGCCCGTGCTTCGCATCGAGAGCCGGTAGTCGAACCATCGACGGTAATCGAGCAGCTCCGGGATCTCGGTCTCGTCGTCGAGGCGCTTGATCTCTTCGAGGCGCTCGTCGACGAATTGTCGAAAGCGCGCCCTGCTCTCCTCGTCGACCACGCTCAGCTTGCGCACCATCTGCACGAGCTCGGCGCGCTCGGAGCGCGGCGTGACGCGGAACTGATAGAGCGTCGTCCCGAAGCGCAACCCTTGCAGGAGCGCGTTGATGTCGCGCACCGTTCGATGTAGCCCCTCGACGTGCTCTTGGAGCTCGCGCGCGAGAGCGCCCATCACGAGCTTGTCCATGAGCTCGCGCGTCTTGTCGTTGACGACTTGCCGCTGGCCGTCGATATCGTGCGAGGCTCGCGCGAGCACGTTCGCGAGCGGCTCACCGCGGCGATCTTCGATTCGGCAGTCTTCCGCGAACCACGCGAAGCCGAAGCGGCCCGCCCACTGGAGGTGGCGCACGCCGCGCGAGCCGTCGCCGGCGATCTCGCTGCACGCGACGGCCTCGTCGCGTTCCGCAAAACGGAGGCGCTCTTCGATGTGCGACGCGCTCTTGAACTGATCGCCTCGTTGCGTGACGCGGACGTAGTGCTCGAGATCGGCGTCGTTCGACATCGTGAGCACACCGGTGAGGTGCGCACGAAGCGCTGCGCCGAACGCATCGACCTCGGCGCGCGTCGTCTCGATGCGGGCTGCCGCCTCTCGCTCTCCGCGCTCGAGCGTCTCGACGTCGCCACGCAGCTCCAGTTGACGCTTGAGGACGGCGCGTTCGTCGTCGCTGGCCCGTCGCTCGCGATCCTTCAGCTCCGCGATCTGTCGCTCGATTTCCTCGAGACCCGCGTCGCGCGCACGCGCTTGCAAAGCCTCGAGCAAACGCTCGGCTTCGCGTGCGCGCGACGTCGCCTCGTCGAAACGCGGCTGCTGCTCCGCCCGCCGCTCGACCGCCCGCGCGTGCTCGACGAACGCCGCCCGAAAATCGTGATGAGCGCGAAGCAGCGTCTCGCCGCGGAGCGCCGCGATGGCTCCGCGAAGTTCCGCGAGCTCGTCGGCGCGCCGCTGCGCAACCGTGACCGTCGCCGCCGCAGCCTCGAGTACTTTCTCGACCGCTTCCAGGTCGGCGCGAAGCGCACGCAGCCGCGCTTCGTGCGCACGCCGGCGCGCATCCGCTCCGATGAGACGTGGCGCGTCCTCGTGGCTTCGCTGCGCCACGCCGCGGTGCTCGAGATCACCGAGCGCATCCGCCGCAACGACCTCACCGAGCGACGAAGGTTGCGACAGCGCCGTCGCGAGCGCTGCGAGCGCCGTCGCGTCCGTGCGCGCCGAGAAGATCTCGCGTACCCACGCCGGCAATTCGACTCCGCCCGCGACGCGAACGACGAGGCGCGCACCGGCGTGGGGCGAGACGAACGCGCGCGCACGCTCGCGCATTTCGTCGGACTCCACGACGAACGCGCCGAGCGCCGCGTCGCCGAGCAGCGCCTCGATCGCCGCGAGTGCTCGCGGAGGCGCGGTCGCATTCGGTTCGAGCGCCTCGTAGAGAGCGCGCGCTCGAATTCCCGCCTTCGCAAGGGCGTCGCGAGCCGCCGCGAAGCCCGTGACCGACGGGATCTCTTCCCCGCGCGCTTCGAGCGCGGAGAGCGATTCTCGGAGGGCCGCCTGGCGCGTTTCACACGCATCGAGCTCGCGCTCGCGCTGCCGCAGCGCCGCGTCGGCTTCACGCGCGGCCTGCTCGGTCTCTCGCAACGCATCGTCGGCGATCGGCGGAAGCGCCTCGGCGTGCACGACCGCATGCGCCTCCTCCCGCGACAGGGCGACGGTCACGGCGGCGAACGGCGCGCCGAGATCGCGCACTCGCTCGGTCTTCGTCCTCGCGTCCGCGACGAGGACGCGCCAAAGCGTCGCCCGCGCCGCCTCGCGCTGACCCACGATCTCCATCCCATCGCGCACGCGCGCGTCGCATGCGGCGACTTCACTCTGGCACCGCGCGACGTCCGCTCGCTCGCGATCGAGCTGCGCCTCCGCGGTCCGCAGGTGAAGCCCGAGACCTTCTGCATCGGCAGCCTGCGCCAGCTGGCGCGCCGTCTCCGCAGCCTTGACCCGCGCGCTCGCCACCTCGAGCGCCGCGGTCGCCTCGTCCGCCTCGCGCCGCCGCTCCGCGAGCTGCGCACGCGTCACGTCGATCCCCGCCTTCGCCTCCTCCGCGCGCCGGAACGCGAGCAGCCAGCGATACCGCGCGATCGTCTCGCGCCACTCGCGGATCGACTCGGCGAGCTCCGCGAGCCCCGCGATGTATTTGCGCTGCTCGTCGAGCTGCGCGAGCGTGTCCTCGAGCTCGTCGAGCGCGCGCGCACTGCGCAGGATGTCGGCGAACGTCTCGCGGTTTGGTGCTGGCAGCAACCGCGAAAAGCGCCCCGCGAAGTCGCGCGCCTTCGCGACGATCTCGCGGTACGCCTTGGCCATCGACCAGAAGCGGCACACGTCTTCGTAGAGCGCCGCGCCGCCGAAGAGGCGATCGGCGAGCGCACGACGAAAGTCCGACATCCTCGCGAAGAAGTCGAGCTTGTCGAGGCGCGCGCGAAGCACGTCGCGCGAGATCGCGCGCGAGCCATCGAGCGTCGTCTCGACGAGCGGCACGTCCTCGAGGCGGCCGCGCACGAGGAACCCCCAGCGGGTGACGTCGGCGTCCATGGTCGTCGCCTCGACACCTATGCCGGCGAGAACCGACGCGCCGCCCGTGGCATCGACGAGCTCGAGAACCGCGTACGCGATCGCGCCGCCTTCGTTCACGACGCCGCGCTCTTGATCGAAGCGGAGCACGACCCCTTGCAGCGAGCGCCCATTTTCGCCGCGCCCGCCCGCGACGCGCGCCGCCGCGTTGAGCTCGATCCCGAGCGTGCCCGTGAGCACGAGGTGGATCGCGTCGAGCACCGTCGTCTTCCCCGATCCGTTGTCGCCGAGAAGAAAGAGATGCCCGCCGTCGCGGATCTCGATCGTTTCGTCGACGAGGTTGTGGAAGCCGACGAGTCGGATCCGGTGGATCGCGAACCGCTGCGGCGGGCGACCTCGACGCGCTTCGCTCACGATGCGGGCTCCTCGTCGCGCGGCGCTTCCGCCTCCGGCGCGACGCGCAAGACGTCGCGAAGCGCGGACTTCCCGAGGACGCGCACGTCGTAATGATGAAGCGCGGGGAGGCACTCGTAGAGGTACCGATCCTTGTCGAGGCCGATCCGGTCATCGCGATCCGGCGGGATCTCGCGCAAGAAGCGGTAACGCAAGAGCGTCGGCATGAGACCGCGCAGGAGCTTGCGAACGCCGTCGTCGTCCGGAGCGTCGCCGCCGAGCTCTTCGCGCAGACGGCCGCCGGCAAACTCGAAGAGCTCGCCGAACTCGAAACGGAGCGGCTCGGGATCGTCGGGATCGACGTTGCGCTCGTCGAGCAAGCGTTCGTAGAACTCGAGGACCAAGAGGAACGCGAGGCACTCGTCGCGGCGCGTGAGATCGAAGACGTCGTGCTGGCTCGGCTTGAGCGCAGGGTTGTGCCAGCGCGTCTTGTAGAGGCGGGCGCAGCGCACATCGACGACGAGCCGCCAATCATAGAGCTCGTCGTAGAAGCGCACGAACTCGGCGCGGTGGCGGCGCAGGAACGCGAAGAGATCGGGATCGTCTTCGCGGAAGAAGAACGGTGCTTCGACGAGCACGTTGAGCACGGACTGGATCCGGGGACGCGGTCCGACGCGATCGAAGTACTCGCTCACGGCGGCGTCCTACCACGCCCGTGGGTGGCCGCGCTCGCGGGGCCGCGGCGGACGACGCAGTCCGATGCGGAGAGACCGGTCGCATCATCGCCGACGTGCACCTCGCCGCTCTCCGGCGCGATGGCGATGTCGAGGCGCAGGAGATCGCGCCCGCGATCGAGGTGCCACGCGCGCGCGACGTCGAGCCAGCGGCGTGGGGCGTCCGGTGCGACGAGCGCGGCGGCTCCGAGGCGCACCTGGACTTCACCGCGCAGGACGGCCTCGTCGATCCACCGGCGCAAGTCGTCGAGCCGCCGAGCGCGCAGCTCGCGCACGGCCTCGGGCGGCGTCTTCTTCGGGCGGAGCGGTGGCCGCGTCGAGCGGTCGACGTCGGGCGGCGAGTGCCGGCGCGGCAAGGGTGGCGCGGCGCGATCGTTGGCGTAGCCGTGGCGTCCCCCGAACCGAGCGTGCGCCGACGCCACGAGCGCATTCGCGAAGTGGGCGATGCGCTCGTCGTTTTCGTCAGCCGGCTGCGCCTTCAGCTCCTGAATACGCGCGCGCACGTCGGCGAGGCGCGCGCTCCGGCGCTCGAGCTCGCGGAGGTGCCGGAGCATCTTCCGGATGACGGCGCGCGCCGAGTCGTCGATCCGCGTGCAGAGATCGACGAGGCTCCCGTGCTCCGCGAAGAACGGACGCTGCGCGTCGAGGAGCTCGCCCGGATCGCGCAGCGCGCCGCCCGATCGAAACGCCGCCGGCGTCTCGGCTCGCTCGCGCACGAGCGCATCGTGCTGCTCGGCGAGCGCTCGGCGAAAGCGCGGCTGCACGAGCTCGTCGATCCGCGCCGCGATCTCGCCGCGCAGCGTCTCGATGCGCGCGACGTACACGGTGACGTACCGCTCGAGCCACGCGAGGATCGCGACCAGCGCGTCGAGATCGTACGGACGCGCCGCGAACACAAGCATCCCTCCGCGAAACGCGAGGAGCTCTTCGGTGATCGCGTGGACGCGGTCGTCGAGACTGGACAGAAGATGCAGCGCGCGTCGCGCACCGTCCTCGCCGCGCTCCCCCTTGTGCCATTGGCCGACGACCCGCACGAGCTCCTTCAAGTACCCGAGCACGTCGACCATCAAATCGCGCCCGTCGTTCGCACGCCCCTGCATCCGCGACTCGAGACGCACCTCGAGCCAATCGAGGAGCGCGACGGCGTCGTCGGTCAGCCGGTACCGGAAGCGCTCGCGGCGCACGTCCTTGTAGCCGCGGATCTTCAGCGGCTCGGCGCGTCGCTCGAGGCATCCCCACGCTACGAGCTGATCGAGATCGCGACTGAAGGCCTGGTCGTCGCGCTCGGGCTCGATGGCGGCGAGCGCCAGTGCCGAGAAGCGCTCGACGTCTTCGTGCAGCGGCTCGAGCTCGTGGCCGCGGCGAAGGAGGAGCATGCCGTAGAGGATCGTGACGTACGCCGCGGCGCGCTCGACGACGATCGCGGACGCCACCGGGTGATCGAGGGCGCGGAGCAAGACCGGCGCGGCGCCCTCGTCGTATGCGCGCTGCGCGTCGGGCAGAAAGAGCGCCTTTGCTCGCGCGAAGGTTCGGTCTCCGTCCCCCGCTTCCGCCATCGTCCCACGCCGATACCAGGCGAAGGTCGCGCCGGCAACGCGCGGTGGTAGAAAGTCGGCACGATGAGCGGCGACCTGGACGATCTGGCCAAGAGGACCCCGGGCTTCGTCGAAGCCGTGGCGCGGATCCTCGAGCGGATCGAGCGGCGCGACGGGCGCATGCCGGCCCGGATGACGCTGCCGGCATCGGCCGCCGTCGCTGAGGCGCTGCGCAGGGTCTTCTCGCCACGTGCGGTCCAAGCATTGGGAGACGCGCAAGTGCGTCTCGAGCTGACGACGTATCTACGCGATCGCGGCGAAGGCGCGGAAGACGCGCTCGTGCGCGCGCTCTACGCCGTCGCCGGGCGGGAGCCGCGCGATCCCGCCGGCGACGCACGCGCGATGCGCCTCGCGCTCGAACGCGCGCTCGTCGATCTCGAGGCGCGCGCGCGGACGAACGTGTCGCGCGAGTTCGCGCATGCGCAACGGGCGGCCCTCGGCAGTGCAGACGGCGGCGCGCTCGCCTTGCGCGCTGGCGAGATCGGCGTCGATGCCGCGACGGCCCTCGCGCGCGACGTCGTGCGCTGCTTGGACGCGGTCTGCGAGATCGTCGAGCCCATACGCGCGCAGACGTTCGCCGCGCGCGCAATGGGGAGCAGCAAGGCGCTAGGACGAAGCGGTGATCTTTTTCGGTGGGTGAGCGACGCGCTCGTTACGCACGATCCACGCACGTCGGTGCTCCTCGACGAAGAGGGCGTACCTCCGACCGCCGTTGCCATGCGCGCGAACGCGCTCGAGGTCAACGGTGTCCTCTTCGACGAGGCAGCCGCGTCGGTGCTCTGCTTCGGTCCGCTCGTGTACGTGAAGCGCGGCGAGCGCTTCGACTCGGTAGCGCGTCACGCATCGCTCGGCGAGTCCAGTCGGATCCTCGTCCAGCAGCTCCGCGACACGGTCCTCGAGCGCCCGCCTGCGCGCAGGGTCACGGTCTTCGAGAACCTCGCCCCGTACCTCGACTACGTCGATGCGTGCGTCGCGCGCGGGCGCGCGGACGAGATCGTCCTGTGCTCCGGTGGACAGGCGAACGGCGCGGTCGTCGGGCTCTTACGTCGAATCGCGGCGCATGCGATCCCGACGCGGCACGCCGGCGATCTCGATCGCTCCGGTGTCCTCATTCTGCGGAGCCTCGCGAAGCGGAGCGGCGCGAAGATCGTGCCGGTGCACATGGACGCGGTGACGCATCGACGCTTCGTGAGCCGCGGGCAGCCCATTTCCGATGCCGAGCGAGGAAGACTCGCTGCGCTCGTTCACGAGGACGATGCGAACGCAGCAAGCCACGATCTGCTGCGGGAGGTGCTGGTGACGGCCACGTGGATTGAGCAGGAGGCGTTCGCGGACGACGTGCTCGAAGAGCTCTGGACAGGGTGATCGCCGAAGCCCGCACTCGAGTTCCGTGAGGACGCTTGGGGTGGCCGCCAGCTCGACACAGCAGAGCCGTCGGGGAGCTCGACGTCGAAGAAGAACGCGCTCCACGCCTGCCGTTCGTCGAGCAGGCGCGTGGCGTTCTCCCGGGTGCCGACGATCGTCGCGTCGCCAAACTTGGCGAGCACGCGCGCGAGCGCCTGAGTCGAGACCTCGTGACACAGGATCACGTCAACCGATGGCCTCCGCGTACCGTACGTTCATGATGGTCCTTTCGAGACCACGCGCCGGATGTTGGTCCCCGCACGCGCGAGATGAGCCGAACGCGCGGCGATGAACGACCACACACCAAGGGTTGCCGCTTCCACCAAGCGCGTGAGTGGGGCGCCCACCGCGAAAATCCCCGCGTTCTCATTTCCGCGGACCACGTGAGTGGCTCCCCGCTCGTTACCGCACAGCGAGCGCCGTTCTTAAGATTCGGCGAGAGCCTCAACAAAGAAGGCCAGAGAAACGCGGTGCGGGACGACGCGAGCACCAGAACAGGACCCCACGCGAGTGGTGCACATCGCGACCCCGCGTACCGCCCCGACCTCACAAGGCCACCGGCAATGAACGCCCGGTGCGGCGCAGCTTCGTCCCATCGGACGGCTCGCGCGTCTTCGGCATCTCGTCCGCTTACGTGGTCGAGAGACTACGCGCGCAACCGGCCGTACCCATGGCGAAGCACGACGACGGCCCGCTGCTCCGCCGGACTCGTCAGGCCACCCGCGGGCGACGCGCGAGCGAGCCCCAGAGGAGCGAGGTGGCGAGCACGGGGCCGAGGCACCCGACGGCCATGAGCGAGCGCCGCGTCGAGTGGCCCGCGCGCGCGGCGAACGGCGTCGGCGAGAACTTCGAGAACGGAGAGAGCACAGGCGTGACCCGTGTCGACATACGCCACGCAGGCATCAGCCTCGGGATCGAACCAGTAGGAGAAGCCTCGCTCGAGCACCTGGAAGGACGTGGCGTTCCAGCCGTGGACGCGGAGCAGGTCGAGCACGGCCAGCCGTGCGTCAACGACGGACGACTCCGCGGGCGTCACGGTCGCGGCTCGGAGGTCTCCGAGGTCTGCGATACCCTCCTCGCGCGCGCGGCACCAGGCGCAGCTGCAGCGAGCTTCAGCCACTGCGGGAGGATGGCCTCGAATGGCAACACTCGCTCGCGACGCTCCTCTTCCTCGAGGTGCTTCACGCGTGCCTTCAGCGTGTCCTCGAGCGTGATCTCACCTACGATCTCGCGCGGATCCCCGTGCGCGACGACGGGCAGCCACGTGCGCCCGGTCTGCGCCATGCGAGAGAGCGCGGCACGGAGCGGCTCGTCTGCGTTGGCGACCACCGCCTTTCGAGCGATCTCCCCGAGCGTCATGGGAACCGGTGCGTCGAGCGCTGTTCCCGAGTCCGGAGGACGGCCCATCACCCAGGCCTCGAGGCTCGATCGCGTGACCACGCCGACGAGCTTCTTCGCCGCATCGACGACGTAGAAGAGCGGGCGGACCTGACCGTCTCGATCGAACGAAGCGAGCAGCTCGGCACGCGTGAGCGCGGAGGGCAGAACGACGACGTTCGTGCTCATGACTTCCCGAACGAACAGGATCTCGAGCGGCTCCGTCGCGTATTCACGACTGAGGTGAAACCCTCGCCGGCTCACCTTCTCGGTGAGGATCGAGCGTCGGAGGGTGAGGACGGTGAAGGCGTACGCGATGGGTACGGCGACAAGGAGCGGAAGAACGATTCCCCAGTCGTGCGTGAGCTCGAGCGCGAACACGATGCCGGTGAGCGGCGAGCGCATCGTTCCGCCGAGGATCGCGGCCATGCTGATGATCGGCCAGAAGCCGATGCCGACGGCCGGGAGGACCAACGCCTCTAGCCCGCCGAGGCACGCGCCCATGATCAGCAGCGGCGCGAGTACGCCGCCGGAGGTGCCCGAGCCGAGCGAGATGACCCAGATCGAGGCCTTGACCATCATGAGGACGATGAGGGCACGGCCGATGAGCTGGCCGTTGAGGGCCGCCTCGATGACCTCGTAGCCGACGCCAAGCGCGCGTGGCTCGATGAGACCGCCCAGGCCGATGGCCACGCCGCCGAGCGCCGGCCACCACATCCAGTGGATGGGCAGCTTCTGGAAGAGATCCTCGAACAGGTAGACGCCCTTCGTGAGGAGTCCGGACAGCACGCCCGCCGCGAGCCCACAGGCGATGCAGCCGAGGGCGAGCTGCCACGTCGGGTGCGGCGAGTGGATGGGGACGGGAAAGAGTGGTCCGTCGTCCAGCACGACAGGCCGAACGAACGCAGCGGTCACGCTTGCCACGACGACCGGAATGAAGCTGCGCGGCTTCCACTCGAAGAGCAGCAGCTCGACGGCGAGCAGCGTGGCTGCAAGGGGCGACGCAAACGTCGCGCTCATTCCCGCCGCGGCGCCGGCGACGAGAAGCGTCTTGCGCTCGGCGCTCGTCAGCGCGAAGAGCTGCGCGAACAGCGAGCCGATGGCACCGCCGGTCATGATGATCGGCCCCTCGGCACCGAACGGACCGCCCGATCCGATCGAGATCGCGCTCGAGAGCGGCTTTAGCACCGCAAGCCGAGGTTCCACGCGGCTGCCGCGAATGAGGATGGCCTCGATCGCCTCGGGGATACCGTGGCCGCGGATCTTCTCCGACCCGTAGCGGGCGAGCAGGCCGATGACGAGCGCGCCGGCGACCGGGACGATGACGACCCAGTAGCCGAGGTGGTGCCCCGCGGGGGACGCGCTCGCGAAGCTGATGCGCTGGAAGAAGAACAGGTTCGTGAAGAACGCGATCATGCGCAGAAGCCCCGCCGCGACGAACGCGCTGATGGCGCCGATGACGCAGCCGAGCAGCGCGATGGGGAGCGTCCGCGTCGTCGTCGTGAAATCTCCGAGCTCGTCGAGGAGCGAGTGTGCCTTCACCTGGCGCTTCACGAGGCGCGGTTCCTTCGCTTGACGAGTCGCTCTTCTCCGACGAGGGTCTCGACGGCCTCGACGAGCACGGGGGCCATCGACCTCAGCTCCGTGCGGTGTGCCAGCGCGAGCTTCTCGAGTAGGCGCCCGCCCTTCGGTGCGATCTCGAGGCACACCTCGCGTCGGTCACGCTCGCTTGCACGCTTCACGACGAGATCGTTCGCGACCGTTCGACGTACGAGCTCGACAGCGCTGTTGTGTTGGATTTGGAGGCGCTCGGCGAGGCACCGGATCGTCGGCAAGACACCCGGCCCGAGCCCGCGAATGGCAAGGAGGAGCTGGTGCTGCTGCGGACCAGACCAACCTCCCGGGCGCTCGCCTCGCTGAAATTCACGAAGCACCGGATGCGGTAGCGGATCTCGGCGAGGGCTTGGTAGTCGGACGAAGAGACGGAGCTTCGCATCAGGTCACTCGCACCTATAGATCGTGACACGATGTAATGCGCATCCAGAAACCGCGCGTCGACGTCGCGAGCTCGGTGGTGCGTCCGAAGTGGGTCTTGGCCCCGGTCACCCCGTTAGCTTCGCCTCGACGAACGACGGACCCGAGGACGGCACATCGCCAGGCGCCTTCTCAGGAGCCTGGCGTCCGCGGTGATGATGTCACCGGCGCGCATGCGAACCATGTCGCCAGGGACCAGCTCCCGAGCGGGGAGTCGCTGCCAGGTCGCGTCACGCAGCACGCGTGCGCTGACCTGCAGTTCGAGTCCGAGAACGGAAAAGCTGAACAGGCTGCTCGCGGATCGCCTCCTCGAGATCGACGTGCTGAAGGAGATCAACTCAAGAAAATGGTGAGCGCGCCCGCTCGGCGGCGGCAGGTGGTGCTCGCGAAGAAGCGAGGCCTGTCGCTGCGCGGAGCCATGCGCGCCCAAACGAAATTCTTAAGAACACAGAGAGCTCTCTTAAGCCGCCCTCCTTCTCTCTTGCCCCAACTCTCTCTGAGAGCGCCCCGTCTCGGGCCTCTCCGGCGCCCCCGCGCTCCACGATCCCGCGAAAATCCCCGCGTTCTCGTTTCCGCGAAGCAGGTGAGTGGCTCCCCGAACGTTACCGCACGGCGAGCGCCGTTCTTAAGATTCGGCGAGAGCCTCAACAAAGAAGGCCAGAGAAACGCGGTGCGGGATGATACGAGCACCAGAACGGGACCCACCCGGGCGGTGCTCACCCCATGAGGCAACGGGTCGTACCCGTACGGGCTCGGACCTGAACGGCAGATCTCGCCGTCGATCGGCGGGCGCGCCGCAGGTTAGGAGTCGAAGTCGACCGCAGCGATCGAATCGGGCGGCGGCTTCCACCGATGCGGAAGGAGCGCGGCGATCTCGTCGACGCCGACGACCTTGTCGATCCTCGCGAGAACATCGGCGAGATACTCGACAGGATTCACGCCGACACGCGTGCACGAGACGACGAGCGAGTAGAGCAGCGCGAGCTCTTTGCCCGCCTCTTCACTGTGGACGAACAGGAAATTCTTGCGTCCAAGCGCGACGAGCCTCATCGCATTCTCCGCGCGATTGTTATCGAGCGGAATGCGCGCGTCGCGAAGCGAGCGACCGAGCGAGATCTGATTTCGCCAGGTGTATTGCGCGGCGCGGCCGAGCAGCGTCTTCGGTCCGTGCGCGCGTCGCACGTCGCGCGCGAGCAACAGCAAACGGATGAAGAGCGGGCGCGCGTACGTGCGACGGATCTCGAGATGTTCTGCGGTGCCGAGGATGCCGCGTCGCTCGGCTTCGTGCTCGACGCGGTACATGCCGGCGACGAGGTCGAGTGCCTCCTTCGCTTCGGGAACGTCGCCCGCGTTGAAGAAGTGTCTGCGCGCGTGCGCGATGCAGCCGCAAGCGACTCTTCGTCCCGCGACCCGGGCGCGGGTACTGGGCCCAGATCGCTGCGGGGATCAAAGTGAAACGGGCTCCGCTTGGGAAGCTCGCGCCGGGGGCGCCGGAGTCGGCGATCGTCGCGCGCTTGGGGACGCCCGTTCCGCGGGCGACAAAGCCCGAAGTGCCCAAGGTGACGGTGCCGGCGGATCTGCGTAACGCACCCGACGCGATCAGGCGCCTCGGAATGGCGCTCGGCGGCGGGAAGAAGGACGAACACGAGCGGCTCGTGGTCGCGGGCGCTCGTCAGCCGCTCGTCGCGGTCACGATCGCGACACACCGACGGGCGCTGCTGATCCTCGCGGGACTCGCGTCGGCCATGCAACAGCGCGGTCACTCGGTGGTCTTCCGCGACGACAGTGGAGCGAACGGACTCTCGCTCGTACTGGGCGATCATGTCCTTGGCATCTCGGTCGTCGAACGACTGGAACAAATGGACCACGTGCTGACGCCTGACGAGGAACGGCGGTCCGCGACCGGGTACCGGTACGGCATCCCGAAGCACGACCACTTCGCCGGCGGGCGCCTCCAGCTCTTGCTGCACGACACCCGCGGCGCTCGAACGTCGTGGTCCGACACCAAGATCCGGAAGCTCGACCAGCAGCTTGGCGCGGTGATCCTCGCCGCCGAATCGGAATTGCAAAGGCGACAGGAGCAATGGCTCGCAGACGAGCAGCGCCGCAAAGAGGAAGCGCGCCGTCGCGCCGAAGAGGATGAAGAGCGCACGCGCCAACGCCTGCGGGAAGCGCGAGCAAAGTACCAAGAGCGACTCGTCGAAGATCTTCGTCGCATGGCGCGCGCGTGGTCCGACGCCGAGGAAATCCGTCGCTTCCTCAGCGCCGTTCACACCGCGCTGCCGCGCGTCACACAAGCGGATCGCACAACGAAGTGGCTACGATGGGCAGACTCGTACACGAAGGCGCTCGATCCGATGGCGCGCTTGGACGAGATCCCCAAGGAGCTGGAGCCTACCGAAGAGCAGCTTCGCGAACGCTAACGGCATGCGGCGACATCGCCGGAGCCGGAGCCGTATTCTTGCGTGAGAGGCGCAATGCGTGAACGAGTGCCCGTTTGGCCATGCAGAGTAGACGAAGTTCCGCGTGCCCCTTGATCCCGTAGTCAGGTACGGACCTATGGTATGGGCATGGACATGGACACCTCCAGCCGGACGATCGGAGCGCTAGCGCGCGAAGCGGGCGTCCACGTCGAGACCGTTCGCTACTACGAGCGGCGCGGTCTCTTGAAGCAGCCGCGTCGCTCGACCGGGTGGCGTCGGTACGACGATGACGCGCTTCGCACGCTCCAGTTCGTGAAGCGGTCGCAGGAGCTGGGCTTCTCGCTTGCGGAGGTGGAAGAGCTCCTCTCACTGCGCTCGTCGTCGAGCGTTCGAACGTGCAACCGTGTTCGCGCGCGTGCCGAGGAAAAGCTCATCGACATCGACGCCAAGATACGCGACCTCACGGCCATACGTCGCACGCTCGAGGAGCTCACCGGCGCGTGCCCCGGCGACGGTCCAGCGGGAGCGTGCCCGATCCTCGACGCCATCGGCGGTCGCGACGGAGCCTCGAATGATTGACGTCGTTCTCCTCTATCAACGCGACTGTCCGAACGTGACGAGCGCGCGATCGAATCTGATGCGCGCGTTCTCGAAGGCAGGGGTGTCTGCGAGCTGGCGTGAGGTCGATCTCGATGGTCAGGACACGCCGACCGCGTGGAGGCACCTAGGGTCGCCGACGATCCTCGTCGACGGCGTGGACGTCGCGGACGGCGCGCCCGGGAACGGCGCGACGTGCCGGGTGTACGCGGAAGACGGTGGCCTATCGGGTGCACCGTCCGTCGACGTCGTCGCCGCATGCCTCGCGCGCGGCGCCCAACCGAAGCCGGCGAGCTCCGCCGCGCCGCCAAGCGCGAGACCGCGACCTCGCTCGCTGGCGTCTCTCTTCGCGGCGCTGCCCGGCATCGGCGTCGCCCTCTTACCGAAGGGGCTCTGCCCCGCGTGTTGGCCCGCGTACGCCGCGGTGCTCTCCGCGCTCGGTCTCGGCTTCCTCATGCAGGACCGCTACCTGCCGCCGCTCACGTTGGCGTTCCTCTGCCTCGCGACGTTCGCGCTCGCCTACCGCGCGAGGACGCGACGCGGATTCATGCCCGCCATCGTCGGCGGCGTCGCTGGTCTGGTCTTTCTCGGCACCAAGTTCGCGCTCGACGTGCCGACGCTCGCCTACCTCGCGCTTGGCGCGTTCACTGTGGCAGCGCTCTGGAACGCGTGGCCCATCCGACGCCCGAGTTGCCCAGCGTGCGTCGTCCCATCGACGTCTGCTTCATTGCACCCATGACCCATCACAAGGAGCCACCATCATGTCCACTCAGCACACCATCGAAGTTTTCGGCGCCGGCTGCTCGGCTTGCCAAGACGTCATCGATCTCGTGAACCGCGTCGCGGCTCCAGGGTCTTCGGTCAAAGTCCTCGACATGCATGACGCGGCGGTCGCACAGCGCGCCAAGGCTCTCGGCGTCCGTAGCGTTCCGAGCGTCGTCATCGACGGGAAGCTCGCATCCTGTTGCGCGTCGCGCGGGGTCGACGAGTCGACGTTGCGCAAAGAGCTCGCGTGAACGCGGTCCAGGCGGTTTGCGCCGTGGTCCTCGCCGCGACGCTCGGTTGCCGCGGCGGCGCACGCCCGGACGATTCGTCGCCGGTCGCGACGATCCAGCCCGCCGCTGTCGCCGGCTATCACGTAGAGGGTGTCGCCTGCGAGTCGTGCGCGAAACGGATCCGCGAGGGGCTGATGAAGATCGACGGAATCAAGTCGGTCTCCGTGGATGTCCCCTCGAAGCGCGTCTCGGTGGAGTACGACGCCGCGAAGCTCGACGCCGAACAAATCAGGGCGTCGATCGAGGGTCTCGGCTTCAAGGCGACGAAGGACGACAAGCGCGGCAGCGCGTGACCTTCGGTTGACCTCACCGCGACGGCGGCCCGCAGGATCGGCACGGGGCCGCCGCGCGCGGCTCGCACTCGATGACGCGCCCGCGCGCGTCGACGACGAATTCGCAACACTGATCGAGTAGCTCGCGCAGTTGGGCTCGTCCGCGCTGCACGCGAGACTTCACGCCCGAGAGCGAGGCGTTGAGCATCTCCGCCGCTTGCTTGTGCGTCAGCCCCTGAAGCTCGGTGAGGGTGAGCGTTTCGCGATACGGCGTCGGCAACATCGCCACGAACTGCGCGACGTACGGCGTGAGATAGCACTCGACGGTGTCGTCGAGCGCATCGGCAGAGGTCTCCTCCGGCGCTTCGCTCGCGACAGGGTGTCGTGTTCGCGCACGACGGTGCTCCGCGATCGCGCTCCGTGCGACCTGGTAGACCCAAGGACCGAATCGCTCCTCGTCGCGCAGAGCGCTCACGCCGCGCTGCATGCGAAGAAAAACGTCTTGCACGACGTCGTCGACGTCCGAAGGCGCGGACACGCGCCGCGCCACGAACGGCCTGAGGCGAGAGATCGCCGCAGGCGCAGCGTGCGGCCGCGCTGATCATGCGGACGCTCCCGGAGTGCAGCACGCTGCGAGGCCGGCCTCCTCGACGGCGTCGCTCCACGACCTCCAGTACTTCCCGCGCCAGCTGCTGATGCGTATTCCCGTCTCCGCCTCGAACCGCCGCTGACCCAGCACGACGCCATCGTTCTTCCGCGCCGTCCGCTTGATCTCCGCGAGGATGCGCTCACGGCTCATCAAATCGCTTCCTCCTTCGCGAGCGCGCACGGAGTCTCCGCCGGATCGATCTGAATCGTAACGTGATGAATTGGAAACTCCGCGCGGAGCCTCTTGTCGATGTCGCATGCGAATGCGCCGCTCGGCATCTCGCGGACGACGACGTGCGTGCTCAGCGCGTTCTCGCTCGTGCTGATTGCCCAAACGTGGAGATCGTGGACGGAGACGACATCAGGCAGACCTATGAGCCATTGTCGGATCTCCGCCTCGTCGATTCCCTGCGGGACAGCGTGCATCGCGAGATTGAGCGCTCTCCGGAGGAGTGACCAGGTACTGACGAGCACGACGCCCGAGACGACCATGCTCGCGACCGGATCGAGCCAACGTATCCCCGTGAAATGGATCGCGACGCCGGTCAACGCGACGCCTGCTGCGACCGCGGCGTCGGACGCGAGATCGAGATGGAGGAACGCCGCGCGGACGTTGACGTCGTCCTCGCTTCCTTTGGTGAAGAGCCACGCGCAGAAGCCGTTCACGGCGATCCCCAGAGAGGAGACGATGATCATCGGCAACGCCGTCACCGGCTCCGGACTGCGCAAGCGAAGGAGCGCCTCCCATCCGACGGCGCCGTTCACGAAGACCAGCGTCATCGAATTGAAGAGCGCCGCGAGAATGCTCGCGCTCTTCAACCCGTACGTACGGCCCTTCGTCGCCTTGCGCTTGCCGAGACGCGTTGCCGCCCACGCAAGCGCGAGCGCGAGGACGTCGCTCACGTTGTGCCCTGCATCCGCGATCACGGCGAGCGAGTTCGATGCGAGACCGACGATCACTTCACCGACGACGAAGGCGGATTGCAGCACGATGCCGACGAGGAACGCGCGCCCAAAGTCCTTGGGCGCGTGGTCGTGCGAATGGGCTGCGCGATCGTCGTGAGGATCCTTCTCGCCAGTCGCTCCCTTGGTCGACGCGCGCGGCTCGTCGTGGTCGTGTCCGCCGTCGTGATCGTGATCGTGCGGCGTCATTCGTCTGGCTCGAGCACGAGCCTGAACGCGATCCCGAATGCCGCATCCTCGACGCGCGCTCCGAGCGTGACGGGCACGCCGACGCCGACGCGGATCGGCGCGCCGAAAGCCCGAAAGAGGAGCAGCGCCTGAGGAACGGCGAGCAGCGGCGACTGCCGCGCCCAGTCCGCGATGACCTCGACGCCGACGTACGCTCGGATCGGCGGTCCGACGAGTCGCGCGAGCGCCGCCGTGCTCGCGCGTACCGGCGCGTGCGCCCACGCGCCGCTCGCTTCGCCCATCGACGCAGCTCGGAGCGTGATCGGTCCGAGCTGCGTCGCCCATCTCACGCCGAAGGTGTACGGCAGCGCGCTGTCGACTGGGTTCGGGAACGCCGTCTCGCCCTCCCATCGGGCGGCGGCCTCCGCTTGGAGGAAGAGGTTGCGACGTAAATCGCGAAGGAAGACGTACGACGCCGCGACGCGCGTGCCGATGTTCGTAGGCGCGCGCGGCGCGAGGCCGTTCGTCGCGTCGCCCATCGACAGCTCGGCGCCGAGGCCGAGTCGATCGACCGGCCGCCACTCGGCTTCGAGCGCGCTCGCCCACGTGCCGGCGCGGCCTCGCTGGTTCGGACGGATCGTCGAGCCCGTGACGTCGACCTCGAGGGTACCGATCTCCGTTGCGTCCACGTCGGTGATGTTTTCCTCGACGATCGGTTCGGCAAGCGTGGTCTCTCCCGCGCTCGACACGTTCGAATGCGTGACGGCGGCGAGGAAAAGGCCTACGCGAAGCGCGCGCACCCTCCTCCTGACTTGCGTGGCACATGTTGCTCCGCCGGCGCGGATTGAGGCCGGTACGACGAGCCCGAAGAGCGCGACAGGCGCTCCGGCTGCCTTCTTGAGAACCATGATCGTCTCCCGTTGGAGCGACGCGCGCGCGCGAGACCACGCGCCTCCGCGCGCTGCCGCCACGTTGCTGCCTGGAACGTGAGGGACTGCGCTCAGACGCGGGGCGGACGGAAGACCGAGTCGCGGAAGGAGAGCAGTGGCGCGTCGTCGTCGATCGCCGCGGCCGGTGCGAGCATCGTCGTGGGCGGCAGGGGCGCTGCGATCCCGCGCGGGACGTAGAGCGCTTGGGCGTGCACGCACACGTGGCAGGACGGACAACCCGGCGGACAATCGGACTCGTCACCGTCGTCGCCATCGTCGCCGCAGTCTGCGGCGCACTCGTCGGCGAAGACCGTGTCTGCGATGCGGTGTGCGACACCCGAGATCTGGAACGACAGCAAGACCACGAGGCTCTGCATCAGCGTGCACAGCCAGCCGAGCTGACGTCGACGGCGCGCGTACGTGCGCGCGGGATCGAAGGTCGCTCGAGGCTCGGTCCGTCGCATGGTTTCGAGCCACAGCATCGTCCGCAGGAAATCCCTGTCAATGCCGTCGATTTCGAGACGATCTTCGTCATACGCGGACGTCGGAGGGGGCATAGCTCCGTCTGCGAATGTCGCGCGCCTCCACGAAGGCAAGGTGGACTTCGTCATACCGCCAGCGAAGCTCACCTTGAAGGAAGCTACTCGCCGGTCGTCGCGGTCGCTCTTCTCACGTCAGCAGCAGGCTTCTCCGCGCCACGCTTCCCGTCCTTCGCGCACGGCCTGAACCGCGATGGCGAGACCGATGAGGGGATCGAGCCACCACCATCCGAGCCACGCGTTCGCGCCGAGTCCGGCAAGGACGGCCGCCGCGAGGTACGCGCACAGCATGTTCTGGCTTCCTTCACTCGCCGTCGCGCTCGAGGCGAGCTTCGCTCCGAGTCGTTTTTTCGCACGCGCGAGCAACGGCATCGCGATCAGGCTTCCAAGCGTGAGCGCCATTCCGAGGACGGACACCCGCGCGACGTCGTGCTCGACGAGGTTGCGCACGGATTCGACGGCCACGTACGGCGCGAGCAGCCAGAAGCTCACCGCGACTGCCTTCTGCGCTCGCTTCTCCGAGGTCTCGGACAGAGTGCGGCTGCCGGTGAATCGCCAGATCACTATGACGCTCGCGAGGCCTTCGACAGCGCTCGAGAGCGCCCAAGCTACGAGCGCGATCGATCCGGCGCGGTAGCCCGCGGCGAGTCCTACGATACCTTCGAGCGTCATCCACGCGAGGCTCAGCCACGACAGACGACGGACCGTGCGCGTGGCTTCGAGCCAAGCGACATCGCGGGGCGGCGGCTTCGCTTCGCAACACGTCGCCGTAGAGCAGCTCGATGCGCGGGTCGCCTCCATCAGGGCTAACGCTAGCACCCTCGAATTCGTGGGCGAGGCCATGCGATGAGCCCTCGCCTCGACCTCGACCGCGCGCGCCGCGCTACCATCGGCACATGACGCGCGCGCGCCTCTTGCTGGCCGTCATCGCGATGGCCGCGTGCTCGTCACCGAAGTCCCTGAAACGCACGACCGTTGCGACGAGCCCGTCACCCGCCTCGTGGTCGGAGGCGACGCTCGAGATGACGTACGAGCCGGCTGGCGGAACGCTCACGAGCAGTCGCTCCGAGAGCGTGACGTACTCACTCGACCTGCGTGGCGCGAGCGCGCTCCGCGTTCAGCTCGAGCAGCTCTACACCGGCGGCATGCCCGGCGACGTCTCGTCGGCGAGCGCTGCCGCCATGCGAAAAGGGCCCGAGCGTCTGGCCTTTGCGCCCGACGGTCACGCGCTCGCGATGGCGCGCGCGGGCGAGAGCGTGTGGCGGTACATCGCGCTCGATGCGCCGGACGCGCCGCTCTATTGCCGGCACGTCACGTTCGGGGATGCCTCGGATCCGTTCGCGGGCGCACCGTCGACGCGGGATCTCGCGATCGCGATCCTCGGGACGACGGCGCTCGGCCCGCACGATCCCGACGCGAGCACGCCGTCGAACACCGCCTTCGAGAGCGAGCTCCAGGGCGCCGCGCGTTTCGCGTGCGCGCGTCGTGAGGACGCAGCGCTCCGCGAGGCGGTGGTGCGCGCAATCGTCGTGCGCGGCTCGCGGC
>JAYVXB010000659.1:0-12124 GCA_043785585.1 Deltaproteobacteria bacterium
GCGGGCATGAAAGACCGAGTCATCGTGATCACTGGCGCCAGCGCGGGCATCGGGGCTGCGTTGGCTGAGCTCGTGGGACGCAAGGGGGCGCAGCCGGTCCTCGTCGCGCGCCGCGAGCGCGAGCTCGGCGACGTGACGGCGAAGTCGGGACCGAACGCGCTCGCGATCGTCGCCGACGTCACGAAGCGCGACGACGTGAAGCGCGTCGTTGCGACCGCCATCGCGCGCTTCGGGCGCATCGACGTCTGGGTCAACAACGCCGGGCGCGGCATCAGCCGTCAGGTGTCCGAGCTGACCGACGAAGACTTCGACGACATGATGAAGGTCAACGTGAAGTCCGTGCTCTACGGGATGCAGGCGGTGCTCCCGCACTATCGCGAGAACAAGCGCGGGCACATCATCAACATCTCGTCTCTGCTCGGACGCGTTCCGCTCGCGACGATCCGCTCGGCGTACTCGGCGTCGAAGCACGCGATGAACGCGCTCACGGCGAACCTTCGCATGGAGCTTCGCGCGGAGCTCCCCGAGGTCCACGTCTCGTGCGTGCACCCGGGCGTCGTCGCGACGGAGTTCGGATTGAACGCACTCCACGGCGGCTTCGACTCGCGGAAGTTCCCGAAGGCACAGGCCGTCGAAGAGGTGGCCGAGGTCATCGTCGGCGTGATCGAGAAGCCGCGCGCGGACGTCTACACGCGGCCCGGCGCGCAGCAGATGATCGCCGCGTACTATGCGGCCGAGGACATGGGGGCGGCCGAGAGCCAACCGCCGTTCCTCGCGCCGTCGCGGCCCTAGTCAGTCTGCCGACGCGAGCGCTAGCGCGCCGGGCGAATGCTTCGCTTGCGGTCGTCGGACCAGAGATCGTCGTCGACCTGCGGAGGCTCGCTCAGCGCGCTCGGTTTCTTCGGCGCCTTCTTCATCGCTGACTTCGACCCGGCGTCGGTGGGTACCTTCGCGGCGCTTGCGGCCGCCGCGGTCGACGCCGCGATCTTCGCCTCGACCGCCTGCTCCGCGCCGAAGCCGATCGCACGTCCGGCCATCTCGAACACCGAACGGAGCACGTCGAGCGGAATGCTCCGCGCCAAGATCTCCGACTTTGCGATCGCGAGCTCGTGACGCGCGTGGAACGGCTCGGTCGGACGATCTTTCTCCTGCGCGACGCGCGCGGTGTCGATCGCGACGCGAACCTCGACGGGCAAGTGCGTCTGCCACACCTGCCCGTCGATCGCCGCGCGCACCTGGAACGGCGTCACGAGCGGCGTGCGCGTCATCCCGGCGATCCCGCTCTTTTCGGCGAGGAGGGCGTCGATGAGCCACGCCGCGAGCTCTTTCTCCGGCGCGGCGTCGTTCTCCCACGGCAGGCGCGCCATCACCTCGGACCAAACCTCCGCGGCCGGTCCGTAGACGGCCAGATCACGCGGATCGAACGCCCCTTCGAACTGCTGCGTCGAGATGTCGCCGTCGTCGATGACCGCGTCGATGAGCTCGGCTTGAAACTCGGGCTCCTTCTTGCGCGCGGCCTTCGGCGGAAGCCCCGTCAGCGCGGTGGTGATCTCCTGCCGCAGATCCGGTCGGGCCGCGTACCAAGTCATGCGCGTGCGCGCGTCCCAAACGCCGCGCAGATCGCTCGGCTGCCACCACGAAGGCGCGACGTTCCGCAGCTTGATCAAGATCTCCGCGATGAGCTGCAGCGAGGGCGTCGAAGCCAGGCGCTGCTGGGCTTCGCGCCGGAGCGCATCGTCGTCTTTGTTCACTGCGTCTTGATGGTCGAGCGATCGCGCGTCGGGCATGAGGTGACCCCCTGAGAAAGTCTCTCAGAATAGGAACCTCTTGCCCGCACGCATAGGGTCATCGAGGATCGGAGAGTGCCTTTTCCACGGCAGCCTTGAATCCCGCGAGAGGCTGTGCGCCGACGACGCGTCGGCCGTTCACGAACGTCGTCGGCGTGCCTTCGACGCCTAGCGTCTTCGCGTCGGCCTCGTCGGCGGCGATGCGGAGGTCCAGCTCGGTTCCGTCGAGATCGCGCGCGAACCGCGCCGTGTCGAGGCCGACCTCGCGCGCGTAGCGATCGAGCGACGCGCGATCGAGCGCGCCTTGATGCGCGAAGAGCACGTCGTGAAACTCCCAGAATTTTCCCTGCGCCTGCGCCGCCATCGCGGCCTTCGATGCGAGGCGTGCGTTCGAGTGCATCGGGAGCGGGCGGTTCTTGAACGCGATCTTCACTTTGCCGGCGTACGCCTGCTCGAGATCGCGCAGCGTCGCTTGGACCTTCGCGCAGAACGGGCACTCGAAGTCGATGAACACGACGACGGTGACGGGCGCGCGCGCGAATCCGCGGAGCGGAGCGCCGTCGATCCGAACGTCGACGGGCTTCTCGTCTCGCGCGGGATCTGCGGCCTTCGACGGCGCGCCGTGGCACTCGCCGTCGTCATGACCACCGCACGATTCACCGTCCGCGGGTGCAGCGGGAGGCGCGAGCGGCAGCGCCGTCTCGAGGATCTTTGCGTACACGTCCTCGCGCCGCACACCGCTCGCGACGAGCGCGCGCGCCTTGGCGATCTCTTCGTCGACGATCGCGCGGAACTTCTCGAGCGGTTGCGCGCCGACGACGCGCCTCCCGTTGACGAAGAACGTCGGCGTGCCCGTCACACCGGCCGTGCGCCCGAGCGCTTCGGCGAGATCGAGCGACGCTGCCACCGCCGACGAGCGTCGCGCTGCGTCGAACTTCGCGACGTCGAGACCGACGTCCGTCGCCGCGCGTTGGATCCCCGCGTCGTCGAGCGCCTTCTGTCCGGCGAAGAGTCGCGCGTGCATCGCCGCGAGCTTTCCTTGCTCGGCCGCCGCCAATGCCGCGAGCGCCGCGGGGCGCGCGCGATCGTGCATCGGGAGCGGATGCGCCGCGACCGCGACGCGAAGATCGTCTTTGTACGTGTCGCGAAGCGCGGAGATCGTCTCCTGCGAGCGCGCGCAGTACGGGCATTGGTAGTCGGTGAACTCGACGATCGTGACGAGCGCGCGATCGTTTCCAACGAGCGGGAGCCCGTCGATCGGCACGCGCATCGCGGCGGTCGCTGCGTTCGCGCGCGCGGGGGGCGCGGTCGCGGCGGGCTTTGCCGTTTCGTTCGTCGCGACGGGCGACGGCTTGTTCGTCTCCGCGTCCTGGGTGCGTCCGCACTGCGTGACGGCGAACATGAGCACGCCGATACCGATCGTCTTTAGAAAGCGCATGGAAGAACCTCCTTCCTTCCATGGCCTCGCGACGCGCGAAGTTACTCGTCGATCACGTATCGGCGATCTACGGTCCGGCGATCGAGCACGTCGACGGCTCGAGCGAGACGTTGGACGCGTACGTCGCGCACGGCGCCGGCGACTCGGTGCAGGTGTCGTTGCGCGACTCGACGAGCGTGCGATCGAGCATGCACGCGGGGGGGCCTTCGGGCTCGACGCCCACGACGCCGTGATCGATCGGCGCCGAGGCATCGCTGCGGTCCGCGACGATGCGCTCGGAAGTCGGCGAGAGCGCGCGCGCCGTCGCGAAGACCGCCGCCACGCACGCCGCGATCGCCAGCGCCGCGGTCGCGACGCGGCTCGCCCGCTGGATGGCGCGCTTCGGCCGCATCGCCCTCTGATCCCGCTCGATCGCCGCCATCACCGCAGCGAACGGCGGAGGACCGTCATCGCCTGACAACCGCGCGCGTCGTGCGAAGAGCGCACGCTCCATCTCTTCGTACTTCACACTGCACCGCCTTCTTCGTACGCCTCGAGCGTCGCGCGCAGCACCTCGCGCGCGCGATGGATCTCGACCTTCACCTTCGCGAGTGACCACCCCATCAGCTCGGCGATGTCCTCGTACGCGAGCCCGTGATCGAGCCGCAAGAGGAGCACCGCGCGGCGATCCTCCGAGAGGCGCGCCATCGCCGCGGACACGACGCGCACCGCTTCTTGGCCGAGGAGGTCCGCCTCGGGCGAGCCGCGCATCGACGGCGCGATCGATGCGCTCGGCGTGTCGCCTTCGGGCGCGAAGACACGCCGCGAACGCCACCGCGCTTTTCGCAGCTCGAGCGAAACGTTGCGCGCGACACCGAAGAGCCATGGCGCCGCGCGCGCCGAGTCGCGGAGCGCGTCGATCCGACGGAACGCGCGCACGAACGTCTCTTGCGTGGCGTCGGCCGCGAGCGCCGCGTCGCCGAGGAGATCGCAGAGGAAGCGATGAATCGACGTGGCGTGCTTCGCATAGAGGCTCGCGATCTCCGCGCGATCGTCGAGGCGCTCGACGACGGCCGCGCTCGCTGGGGATGCGAGCGGTCCGCAGGCAAGCAGCGTGTCGCGGACGGCCGTCACGCCCTACTGTGGCCCGGCTGAGGCAGAAGTTACAGACGGCATCGCATTTCGTTTTGCCCGCGACGCATTATGTTCGGTCTCGTGCTCCCGTCTTACGATCTCGACACCCTCGCCGCACGCCTCCGAGGACGCGGTGCGCCGCCCGAGGATCGCCCGACGCCGGACCGCGAAGCGTCCGTCGCTGCAGTCTTGCGCGCGCCTCCCGGCGGCGGCGAAGCGGAGATCCTGCTCATTCGTCGCGCCGACAACCCGGACGATCCGTGGTCGGGGCACATGGCGTTTCCGGGCGGGCGGCGCGACGCGAGCGACGCGAGCCTCCTCGCGACGGCGATGCGCGAGACGCGCGAAGAGGTCGGGCTCGATCTCGCGAGCCACGGCGCGGTCCTCGCGCGCCTACCGGACGTCCCCGCGGTCGTGCGCGGGCGTCGTCTCGGCATGACGATCGCGGCGTTCGTCTTCGCGATTCGCTCCGAGGGCGAGGCGCTCCTCTTGCCGAACCACGAGGTCGCCGAGACGATCTGGACGCCGCTCGGCTCGATCGCGCGCGGCGAAGGCGCGACGATCTTCCCGTACACCCACGAAGGCGAAGTCCTTCAGCTGCCAGCGGTGACCGTGAGCGGCCACGTCGTGTGGGGCCTCACGTTCCAGATGCTCCACGCGCTCTTCGAGACCTTGCACGCCGCGTGACGATCACCTCGCGATCGCGAAGTCATGCACCGCGACGTCGCCGCGACGAAGCTCGATGAATCGCCCCGCGTTCACCGCGGTCCACGTCTCCGTCGTCCCCGCCGCGTCCGGCCAACGCACGGTCACCGATTCGATCTGCGCGCAGGCGCCGAGGCCGAAGAGGAGCACCGTGTCGTTGAGCATCGCCATGTGCCCGTACCCGCCGCCGAGCTCCTTCACGATCGTCTCGCCGTTCGCACGAAGCGTGACGCGCGCGCCGATGCCGCCGCGGTTCGACGTCGTGCCGTCGCCGACGAGCTTCACGCCGAGCCACTGCGGCCCGCCCGGCGCGTTCAAGCCGTTTTCGTAGAGGTGCACCTCGTTCGTCTTCCACGCCTTCGCGCAATCGCGCGCCGTCCCCGAGCCGACGACGACGTCGAGATCGCCATCGCGATCGAAGTCGGCGACGACGAGCCCGCTCACGCACGGGTGGTGCATCCCCCACGCCGCGCCGAGCTCTTCGAACGTGTGGTCCGCCTTCTGGTGGAAGACGAGGCCGAACTGGTCCGGGTAGTCGCTCGCCCCGACGACCAGATCCTCGCGCGCGTCGCCGTCGAAGTCTCCGCCCGCGACCATGAGACCGCCTTCGTTCCAGTCTGACGTTGCGTGCGACCACGTGAGCCCGGTCGCCGCGTTGCCCGGACGATCGAACGCGATTGATCCGGGCGTGCTCGTCGAGCGGAGCATCTCGGAGCTGTCGCCACTCTGCCCGGCCCACCAGTGGTGGATGCCGGCGGAGTAGAGGTCGAGCTTGCCGTCGCCGTCGATGTCGCTGCAGTACGTGGAGAAGCTGTTGCCGTTCAAGCGCCAGGGGCGATCGTCGTAGCCCGGCGACCAGTTCGCGTCGGCCGGCGTCGGGCAGGAGACCTTCGGCGGCGCTGCGTTTTTGCAGTCGGCCTGCGATGCGTGCAGTGTGCAATAACACGCGAAGAATTGGTTGTCGGAGTAGTCGACGTTCGCGTCGCCCGCGTATCCGCTCGCGCGTCCGACGTCGGTGAACGCGCCCTTGCCGTCGTTCTGGTAGAGCATGCTCCACTGGCGTCCGTACGCCGTCACCGCGAGCTCGGGCGCGCCGTCGCCGTCGACGTCGCACGCCGTGACGCCGTACGCGGGTCGGTGATTGCGTCCGGCCTCGTAGCCGCCGCGCAGCGTCGTGAGGTTCGCCTTGTCGGTGATCATCGCGAACGATCCGTCGCCCGCGCCCGCGTAGAGCTGCGCCTGCGTGCCGAGGTAGCTCGTGCCGTACGCCTCGTACCAAAAGCCGACGAACAGATCGATCTTGCCGTCGCGATCCGCGTCGGTGAACGTCGCGCCCGTCGTCGGCCAGAGCTGCGTGTCGGAGGGACGCGGCGCGGACGGCGTCGCGAGCGTGAACTTTCCTTTGCCGTCGTTGAGGAGGATCTCGCTGCGGTCCTTCGGGTCCGTCTCCGGGTGCGTCGGGTCGACGTACGTCCCGCTGAAGACGTCGAGGTCGCCGTCGTTGTCGACGTCGGCGATCGCGGCGAGGTGCGCGGAGCGGAGCTGGGTCGTCGATCCGCCGCGCACCTGGAAGAGGCCGCTGTCGATCGTCGCGTCGACGAACATGCGACCGCCGCCGGGACGCGGGCGGTTCATGAGCGCCCAGACGAGCTTCGGCGCCGCGCCGATCGTCTCGCGCTTGTTGCTCGAGATCGCGTGGACGATGAGATCCGGATAGCCGTCGCCGTCGAGATCCGCCGCGACGATCCGGTTGCCGACGACGGAGAGCCCCGAAGCGCCGAGCCCCCACGCATCGGTCGCGTCGGTGAAGTGCGCGGTGCCGCCCGCGTGCAGATCGCACGCGGGGACGACCGAACCGGCATCAGGCGTCGGCGCGGCCGGCGCCCCGCTCGAAGAAGACGACGTCGAGCAACCTCCCGCGGCAGCTATCGCAGGCGCAACGAGGAAAAGGGCGAAAGCGCGACGGAAGGACATGGCGCAACTCCTTAAGGTGACACCACCGCGTTGCTCTTCAAACTTTTTCAAATCGCGCCCATTCTCAGGCGGTGACCGCTCCCTTGCCCGCGAAGACGTCGTTCGAGGGGCGCGGGAGCGACCTCGAGGCGATCGTCCGTGCGCTCGCCGCGCTCGGCCCGGCGATGAGGGCGCGCGGTGCCGTCGACGCGATGCTCGACCTCGTGAACGCGTCGATCGCGGCGCTCGACGAGTCACGCGATCCGGTCGCGCTCGCCGAGGCGCTCTCGATGCGCGGCGAAGTGCTGCGCGTGCGCGGACGAATGACGGAGGCGGCGATCGATCTCGAGCGAGCGCTTCGGGTCGCGTCGCCCGAGCAGAGCCCGTCGGTGCATGCGCGCGCACGGTCGACGCTCGCGCTCGTCGCGTGGTCGATGGGGCGCGAGGACGAGGCGCGAGCCCACGCGGTGGCGGCGATCGCGCTGTTCGAGGCGCTCGGCGATCGCGCGGAGGAGGGGATGGTGCGCTGCCTCGTCGCGCGGCTGCGGTCGTCGGATCTCGCGGAGGGGCTCGCCGAGCTCGAGCGCGCGCTTCGCCTCGAACGCGACGCGGGGCACCTGGCGAACGAGGCGGTCGTGCTCGTGAACATGGGGGCGATCGCGCACGAGCACGGGCTCTTGCCGCGCGCGACGGAGCACTTCGACGCCGCGCTCGTTCTTCTTCGACGCACCGGCGATCGACGCATCGAGGCGACGGCGCTCGCGCGACTCGGGCAGATCGCGACGGAGCGCGGCGACGACGACGTGGCGGCGGCGCGGTACGCGGAGGCGCTCGCTACGTTCGAGGAGATCGGCGCGCGGCGCGACGAGGCGATCGTTCTCGCGCGGATGGGCGCGCTCGCGCTCCATCGCGGTCGTCCCGCCGAGGCGCGCGCGTACTTGGAGCGAGCGCTCGACCGCGTACGCGGCCACGGCGACAGGTACGAGGGGCTCTGCCACGCCTGGTTCGCGGCGGCGCTCGGCGTGGAAGGAGCGTTCGCCGAAGCGGAAGCGCGCATGGAGATCGCGCGTCGGCTCGTGGTCTCGGTCGCCGACGAGGGCCACGTCGCGGCGCTGCGCTGCCTCGAAGCGATCGTCGCCGGGGCCGTCGTCGCCCCGGAAATCGAGGCGGCGGCGCGCGCATCGAGCGACGCGCGGATCGCACTCGGCGTCGCGCGCGGAGTGCATGCACGTCGTGCCCCATCGCCGCCGAAGCTCGTCGTTGGTGCGGACGCGCGTTGGTTCGAGTTGCCGGGCGCGCCGCGCGTGGATGTCTCCCGACGTCGCGCGCTTCGTCTCCTCCTGCTGGCGTTGACCGAGCGCCGCATCGCAGCCTCGGGCTCCGCGCTCTCGCTCGAAGACCTCGTCGCCGCGGGCTGGCCCGGCGAGCGCATCGCGAGCACGTCGGGCGCGCGTCGCGCGTACACGGCGATCGCGAGCCTCCGCGAGATGGGGCTGCGCAACGTCCTCGTTCGCCGCGACGACGGATACCTGCTCGACCCTACGGTCGCCGTCGAGCAGCGCTGAGCCTGCGCTCAGATCGCCGCGCGCGTCCCCGGCCCCGGTGCGAGCTTCGGAACGAACGGCGCGCGCTCGCGCACGCGATCGAAAATCTGCTTCGCGAACCGCAGCTCGGCGAGGACGCGCCCTTCGACGCGGTTCGTGAGCGCCGTGTCGCCACCCGCGTCGGCTGCCGCCGCCGGCTGCGCAGCCGCTTCGACTTCCGCCGCGGCCGCACGTGCGGCGTGAGCATCCTCGGCGCGGAGCGTGACCGATGCGACGAGGGCTCGTGTTCGCGGCTCGTAGCTGCGTCCGAGCTCGTCCGCGAGATCCGCGAGCACGCGCAGCCCGCGCCCGAGGCCTGCCGGCGAGGCGACGTCCTTGCTCGCCTCCGCGATCCGCGTCAGCGCGTCGGGTCGCGCGATCGCGATCACCTCGAGCGCCGTCACCAAGTCCGCGTGCGCATCGCGTGCGCGCGACGTCGAGCGATCGAGCATCCGTTGCCGCGCGCCGCCACCTCTCGTTCGTTGCGCGCGCACCGCCTCCTCGAGCGCGACGACGCACTCGACGAGCCAGACGAAGCGCGGCGGACCGTAGCGCCGCAGCGCGTAGGGATGCGCGCGGAGCGCGGCGTCGATCGCTTTGCACCACGCGATCGCCTCGCGAAGGACCGCGTCGGATTTCGTCTTGTCCCCGAGCGCCTCGCACTCCGCGTCCGGAACGAGCTGACGAAACGCTTCGCGATGCGCTTCCCCGAGCGGTGGCCACATCGCGAGAAGGCGCTCGGCCGCGGAGACCGATGGCGCAGCGTTGCGGGGCACGGAGAGCTTCGCGGAGCCCGTCTTCGCTGCGGCGCGCTTCTTCGTCTTGGTCGGCATGCTTGCGAGCGTAAGAGTTACCCTTCTGGTAGACAAGGCGGCGTGGAGACGCTCTTTCGCGGCGGCACGGTCGTCACTTGCGATGCGCGCGATCGCGTCGTCGACGGTGACGTGCTCGTTCGCGACGGCCGCATCGTCGGAATCGGCGACGTTCGTCCGACGCGCTTGGCCCGCGTCGTCGATGCGCGAGGATGCGCCGTCATGCCGGGCTTCGTGCAGGCACACGTGCATCTCTGCCAAGCGTTGATGCGCGGAATGGCCGACGACATGCCGCTCCTCGAGTGGCTGCGCGCGCGCATCTGGCCGCTCGAAGCCGCGCACGACGAGGCGTCGCTGCGCGCGAGCGCCGAGCTCGGAATCACCGAGATGATGCTGGCGGGAACGACGACGATCCTCGACATGGGGACGGTGCGCGCGCACGACGCCGTGATGGACGCCTGCGCACGAAGCGGCATCCGCGCGGTGAGCGGAAAGACGATGATGGACGCCGGTGACGGCGTGCCCAAGGGCCTACGCGAGTCGACGCGCGCGAGCTTGTCGGAGAGCGAGCGCCTCTGCGCGACGTGGAGCGGCGCAGCGGGCGGACGCCTCGGGTATGCGTACGCGCCGCGCTTCGTCCTGTCGTGCAGCGAGAAGCTCGTTCGTGGCGCGGTCGAGCGCGCGGTCGAGAGCGGCGCGATGGTCCACACGCACGCCGCGGAGCATCCGGGCGAGCGCGACGCCGTGCGCGCGGCGCTCGGCGACGACGACGTGGTCGTCCTCAAGCGATGGGGCGTGTACGGGCCGCGCGCGATCCTCGCGCACGGCGTGCAGCTCACTGACGATCAAGCGCGCGAAATCGCCGCCGACGGCACGCGCGTCGTCCATTGCCCGAGCGCGAACTTGAAGCTCGGCTCCGGGATCGCGCGCGTCGCGGAGCTCGACGCGATCGGCGTGAAGCTCGCGCTCGGCGCGGACGGCGCGCCCTGCAACAACAACATGGACCCGTGGACCGAGCTCCGTCACGCCGCGCTCCTCGCGAAGATCCGCACCGGCGTCACGACGCTCGTCGCTCGCCGCGCGCTCCGCCTCGCGACGATCGACGGCGCGCATGCGCTCGGTCTCGATGCGCTCGTCGGCTCGATCGAAATCGGCAAGCGCGCCGACGTCGTCGTCGTTCGCCTCGACGGCGTCCACGCCGAGCCGGGCGGCGACGTCTTCTCGCGCCTCGTCTACGCATGCGGCGCGCGCGACGTCACCGACGTCATGGTCGACGGCGAGATCATCGTGAAGCGCCGCGAGCACCAACGCTTCGACGTCGAAGCCGTCACCCACCGGGCACGCGAGGCCGCGTCCCGCCTCCGCGCGCGCGCACGAATCTGAAGCGCGGGTGTATGCTCGCCGCCCGATGAATCAAGCGCCGTACGGACAGCCGCCGCCGCAACAGTACCCGCCGCAGCAACAAGGCTTTCAGGGTTACCCCGGCTCGTACGGTCAGGGATATCCGCCGCCTCAGTATCAGCAGCGCCCGCAAGACGACGAGGGGCACCTCAACATCATCTCGATCTGCACGTTTTGCTACGCGGGCCTCGTCGGGATGGTCGGCCTCCTCTTTTCGATTTACCTCATCATTGGCGTCATCATCGCGGGCTCGGCGGTCACGTCGTCGAGTGCCCCGGGGGCGGCGGTGGGCGGCGTCTTCATCGTCATCGGTGGCCTGGCGATGCTCTTCGCGTTCGGCAAGGCGGCGCTTCTCGTCTGGTCCGGCCTCAGCATGCGAAAGCGCACGCGACCGACGCTCAGCTTCGTCGTCGCGTGCATTTCGTGCATGAACATCCCGCTCGGTACGACGCTCGGCATCTTCACGATTATGGTGTTGAACCGACCGAGCGTGAAGGCGATCTACGCGCAGCGTGCCGCGCAGCTGATTTGACCGGCGCCGTCTACCCGCCGATCGGTCGCCCTTCCGCCTCTTCGATTTGACCGAGCGCGACGGCCATCGCGTCCTTCGCTCTGTCGAGCGATGCGCGATCCGCTTCCCACTTCGCGAACGCCTTTGCCGCGCGCGCGCTCTCCGTCTCGAGCTTCGTCTTCGTCTCGCCGAGATCCTGCTTCGTGCTCGCGAGGTCGGCCTCGAGCGCCGCGATCTTCTGCGAGAGGTCGGCGATGCGCGCCTCGTTCGCCGCGTCGTTCGCCATCTTTGCGTCGCGCATCGTCGCGAGCTCGCCGCGCGCCGCCGACAGATCCATGTCGAGCCGCCCGCCGCGCTCGTCGGCTTCGGCCTTCGTCGCCGCGGCCGCCGCTCGAACGTCCTCGAGCTCGCGCGCCGCCTTCGACTCGAGCGCGGCGATCCTCGCGTCGCGGTCGTTCTCGATCGACGCGACCTTCTCCGTGTTCTCGCGCGCCATCGCGGCGAGCTTGTCGTCGCGTTCGCTCTCGAGCGCAGCGATCTTTGCGTCGCGCTCGCTCTCGAGCGCAGCGATCTTCGCGTCACGCTCGCTCTCGAGCGTGGAGATCTTCGCGTCACGATCACGCTCGAGCGTCGCGATCTTCGCGTCGCGATCGCCTTCGAGCGCGGCGATCCTCGCGTCGCGATCGCTCTCGATCGACGCGAGCTTGTCTGCGTTCGCAGCGTCGCTCGCCGCCGATTTGTCCGCGTGCTCCTGCGCGAGCGCCGCCAGCTTGTTCTCGCGATCGCGCTCGAGCTCCGCCTCGCGCGCCGCCAGCCGCTCC
>JAYVXB010000660.1:0-12119 GCA_043785585.1 Deltaproteobacteria bacterium
TGGCCGCCCGCCGTCGAACGCGACGGTCGACGGCATCGAGCCGAACACCGCCGTCGTGCGCTCGATCTCGGCGAGCCGGGTCGCTCGCGCCCTGACGACGTCGCCCGCAACTTCGTCGAGCCAACGCGCGATCCGCGCGGGAGGCGCCGGGTTCACGAGATCCTCGAGCGCGAGCGCGAAGTCGAGCGCCGTCGCATAACGTTGGCTCGGGTCGCGCTGCACGGCTTTGAGCACGATCGCGTCGAGCTCGGACGCGAGGCCGGGCACGACGGAGCTCGGCGGCGGAATTTTCTCGACGAGGACGCGATACATCACGCTGACCTCGTCGCCCTTGAAGACCCGCTCGCCCGTCAGCATCTCCCAGAGGACGATCCCCGCCGCGTAGACGTCGACGCGTGCGGTGATATTTTCGTCTCGCAACTGCTCGGGCGCCATGAAAGCGAGCTTGCCTTTGACTTGGCCCGGCGCCGTCGTGTGCAGCTGGCCCTGCGCTTTGGCGACGCCGAAATCGATGATGCGCGGCGCGCCGTCCGTCCCGAGCAGGATGTTGTGGGGGGACACATCGCGATGAATGATCCGGAGCGCGTGGCCCTGCTCGTCGGTGGCTTCGTGCGCGGCGTGGAGGCCACGAAGGATGGAGGTGACGATCGCGATCGTGACGTCGATGGGTGGCCGCTTCCCGGCCTTCGCCAGGATGCCGAGCACACTGCTCAGCGAATCGCCGGGCACGTACTCCATCACGATGTAGACCTCGTCTCCCTCGGCGATGACGTCGAGCGTCGGGACGACGTTCGCGTGGCGAATGCGCGATACGAGGCGCGCCTCGTCGAGGAACGCGGAGAGAAACTCCGGCGACTTGGCAAACTGCGGGTGGAGCCGCTTGATGGCGATCGTGCGCGAGAAGCCACCGGCGCCCGCGAGCCGGCCGTAGTAGACGGTCGCCATACCGCCCGAGGCGATCTCGCCGCGTAGCTGGTAACGGCTCAGCGCTTTGCCCGTCTCGCTCAACGTGATCTCCTGACGAGTCCTGCGAGCATACCTTAGGGGGACCCGAGGCACGCTCGTAAGTCCGGTGGGCGCCGACGACACGGTGACACACGTCGTGAAACACCTGTCGCAAGCGGACACCTCGATGCGCACGCGCTCGAAACGAGCGTTCGCGCGGCGATTTCGCTCCTCGACGCTTTGGCACGTCACGCGCTCTAGGCGCACCACACACACGTAGCGGAGGAGCCATGGAGACGACCCGTTCACTCGCCCTGCTTTCCCTCTTGTCGCTGTCGGGGGTCGCCGCGTGCGGCGGTCCAAGCGTCACAGGACAAGATTTGGACGCCGCCGCCGAGGACGATCCGCTCCGTCATCGACGTGACGCTGGCGACGGCAGCGCAGGCAAGGACGCCGGGTCGACGTCCGACGGCGGTGGCTACGACGGCGGCACGGGCAACGACGCAGGGGGCGCACCGACCGTCGGCGGTGTCTTCGAAGAGCCGGAGCCCTGGACGAAGGATCTCTCGACGCTGGCGAAGGACAATCGATCCGACGCGATCATCGCGGCGCTCGCCTCGCTCGGCGGATGGGGCGGCGGCAACGTGCTCCAAATCGACTTCTCGATTCCACTCTTCTTCGCGGACTCGCAGACGCCACGTCAGACGATCACCGCGCCGGGCGGAGGCTACTGTTATGGCGGACCCGACTGCGACGCAGTGCCGCTGCAAATGCCGCTGCCCATGAACGGCAACGCCGAAGGGAGCGCCGGCTATGTGTGCGACACCGCGCAAGGCGACTGCCACGTTCTGGTCGTCGAGAAAACGCAGAAGAAGCTCTACGAGATTTACAACTCCACCCGTGCGGGAGGCGCGTTCACCGCGCTCGGCGCATTCGTATGGGATCTGACGAAGGCGTATCCCGACAACGGGCGCGGCGATCAGTGCACCTCGGCGGACGCTGCCGGGTTGCCAATTGCGGGGCTGCTTCCGACGGCCGACGAAGTCGCCGCAGGCGAGGTCCGGCACGCGCTTCGCTTCATCTTGCCCAACGCACGCATGAAGAAGGCCGTGTACGTGCACCCTGCATCGCACGCGGGAGGGCCATCGAGCACGAACGCGAACGCGCCACCGTATGGCGTTCGTTTTCGTCTGAAGTCGACATTCGACGAGACTCCGTTCAACGCCGGGGAGAGGGTCATCCTCCGCGCGCTGAAGACGTACGGCATGATCCTGTCGGACGGCGGCAACGTCGCGCTGACGTTCGCCGACGATCGCACTACGTCCGCGAAGTGGGCGACTCAAGGCATCAAAGCCCAGTCGTTCAACGCAATCAGCGTGAACAACTTCGAGGTCGTCGGGCTCGGTGCCGAGATCCCGCTCACGTACGATTGCGTGCGAAACCCCTGAGGTGCCTCGCTCGCGAGCGCTCTTCGGCGTCGGCGAGGAGCTACCCCCTTCGCTCGTCACTTGCGTGGCGGCGCCTGCCGGTCGGAGGTAGGCTTCGCGCGCGTTGCGCAAGACATGATGGAAAGCGATGCGTTACCGCCCAGGCTCGGACCTTACGCGATCGTGCGCCGCATTGGAGGCGGTGCGATGGCGACCGTGCACGAAGCCATCCACGTGGGTCTCGGCAAGCCCGTCGCGATCAAGGTGATGCAGGCGGAGCTGCGCGCCGATCCCCGCATCGCGGCGCGCTTCCTGCGCGAGGGGCGCGCAGCCGCAAGAGTCCGCCACCCGAACGTCGTCGACGTATCCGACGTCGGGTCCCACGCGGGCATCCCGTACCTCGTCATGGAGCTGCTCGAGGGGATCGATCTCGGCGAGCGGCTCGGGCGAAAGGATCGGCTCTCGCTCGTCGAGGCGCTCGAGATCATGCTGCCGGTCGTGTGCGCCGTGGCGGCGGCGCACGACGTCGGCGTCCTGCACCGCGATATCAAACCGACCAACATCTTCCTCGCCAAGGGTCGCCTCGGCGTGCTTCGTCCGACGGTCGTGGACTTCGGTGTCTCTGCATTCATGGACCGTCGCGGCGAGGATCCCCTCACGCGTAGCGGCACCGTGCTCGGCTCGCTGCAATACATGTCGCCCGAGCAGACGCGCGGCGCGAAGCACGCCGATGCGCGCAGCGATCAGTATTCGCTCGGGGCCGTCTTGTACCGGTGCACGACAGGTCGCCCCCCCTTCGTGGTGGACGGCGCCTATCATCTGATCCGTGCCATTTGCAACGATCCGCTCGCCCCGCCGAGCGACGCCGTGCCTGGCCTCCCGCCCGACTTCGACCACGTGATCGTGCGCGCTCTGGCGCGCGCGCCGGCGGATCGCTTCGAGTCGGTGAAGGACCTGGGGCGCGCGCTCCTCCCGTTTGCAGCCCCGGGCGCCGCGGCCGACTGGGCGCGCGATCTCGCGTAGCCGTCGAGTCGACGCGCGCGTGTCTTCGCGCGCCGACCCCAGGTGTATGGCAATCGTCATTCGATTGTCGACGGGCCAGCGGGCCCGAAATCCGGATTAGCGTGCGCCGACATAGACGCCGTGCTCGACCTCGATTGTGTGACCGAGGGTCACGATCTGAAGGTGAATGTTCCACGTCCCCGCGGCGAGAGGGGAGCTCGAGCGCGCAACGCACGAAACACCGAAGCTCGCCTTCGAGCACGTGGTCGTGAGACCGATCGGCGGTAATCCAGTGTTCGCGGCTGACGCCTTCACGCCGTCCAATGTGCCACCCGGCGCAAGGCCGACGTCGAAGTTCACGGCGAGCGCCTCGCTGGTGCTCCCCGACACACGCCTAAACCTCGTCGTCACCGGCGCCACGTGGACCGTGGACGCGAACCGCCCATTGAATTCGAGCGTCACGTCACGTTCGACGGTGCCTGTCGGCGTCCACTTCGCGAACGTCGTCGTTCCATTCGCGTCCACTCGCCACGGTGCCGCGGGGAGGCGGACCGCGCTCGTGCCGTCGATGACGCGCAGTGCGCCGTCTGGGTGCGGGAGGCATTGGTCGCATTTGTACCAGGGGAAGCTGACCGTGACCTCTACGGGCTCTCCGCTCAACACGGTAATCACGCCGACGTTGGCCCCGCCGACGTTTTTCGTCGAGAGTTCCCAACCCGGCAAGGAGCTCACGTTGACGTCGGGGCGCCCGGGATCCTCGGACACCGATCCCTTCTTGTCTCCGTAAAGCGCACGAATTCCTTTCTTGTCGAGCGCCGATAGCTGCGTTCCAGTGAGCATTCTTTTTTCTCTGCAGTAGTTCATGACTGAATACGGATCGTAAGGACCGCTCACTACGCCGGGGCCCGTATTGTACGGCTGGTCGGCGTCGCAGGGGCTCGTGACGCCCGACTGCTCCTGCCCGTGGCGCAGGCCGAGCGCGTGCCCGAACTCGTGAACGGCCGTCGTTTCGATGCACGTGCGCCGCGCTGCGCCCGTGCATTGCCGCAGCAATTCCGCCCACAAGTCGTGACCGACGTGCAGGTCGAGCTGGAGAGGAAGCGTCATTCCATTGTGCGTGCCGGCGAGATGGCGGCCCAAGTGGGCTGTCGCTGCGAAAATGTCGCCGTCGAATTTGATGCGAATGCTACCGCCATCCTGCGAGCCACATGCCTTCCATCCTTCGAACTGGATGCGCGGGTTGGCGGCGCTCCACGAGTTTTGGATGGCGAGCCTCACCCACTCCTTTTCCTTCTCCAAGCTCGGCACGCCCGGAGCGACCGACTCCCAGCAAACGGGAATGTTCGACGGATTGGACCAGAGCGCGTGCGGATCGGCCATGAGCGAATCGTCGGCTATCGAGGAATCATCACTTTGTGAGCCCGTGCAGCCCGCCACGCACGTGGCAATGGGCAGACACAAGAAGAGCGTCGCGTTTCGTCTTTTCATTTTTGGCCTCCTCTCGTGTATGCCGGCGGCGCGTACGCGCCTTCGAGAAATGCTCGGAGCTGCGCATTCGCGTCCTCCGGCGAAGCAGCCCGAGCAGCGCCGCGAGCGCGAGCGCCGCGCCCTTGCTCGAAGTGGGGCTGGCCGCGCCCGAGCGACAGCCGCAACCAGCGGACTCTTGGCGCGCTCCAAAGCCCGTGTCGTCATTCGCGGGGGCCTGCGCCCCTCCGTCGCCGCCGTCCGCGCGGCGCGCGCCGCCGTCGCTGTCGCCCGAGCTCCCGCTCGCGTCGCCTGCCACGGCGCCATCCGCGACGCCGACGCTGCCGTCGATCCCGGAGTCCGCCGCGCCGGCGTCCGCGCTCCCGATCGGAGGGCCGCACGTCATGCTCGGACCCGAGCGCAGCGTCATGTCGGCGCACCCCGCGCCCCACGTCCCGCCGCCGTGCTCCGGATTGAGTGGGAAACCCGTGCAGCCAGGGCCGGGGCCCCAGTTGCCATTCGCGTCGGTGCAAGGGGTGATGTCAATCCCGGACGTCTGCTCGATCCACGGAACGTATTGCGAGATGAGCGTGTAGATCGTCGGCGCTGCGCACTCGGGTTGACCTCCGGGCCGGCTCGTCGCACCGAACACGCGCCATGTGCCGTCGGCGAGCTTCACGTACGCGGGACCGCCCGAGTCCCCGTGGCACGCGCCCACCTGGGCGTTGCCGAGATAGACGTCTCCGCCTTGAACGGAGTCGATGTTCACGTCGACCCAACGCTTCGTGCCATATCCAGTCGTGCCGCCGGGCGCCGTGATCCCGAAACCGGCCAGCGTGACCGTTCGTCCCTGCGTCAGAATGCCAACGTCGCACCCCATTAGAATCGGCACGATGGGCACGTCGACGACGTCCTGACGGAGCGTACAAAAGGCGATGTCGTTCGGGTCTCCCTCCTGATGGTACGACGGGTGATAATGACACTGGTCGACCTGAACGCTCCTGCCGTTGGCGCTCTCTCCGAAAGTGACGGTCGCGCCGACGTACGACAGCAGCACGCAATGCGCCGCAGTCGTGACGAGCTTTGGGTGAACGAGCGTCGCAGAGCAGCCTCGCGCGGTGATCACCGCGGTCGGCCATTGGCAGGTCGTCGCCGTCTGCCCGCCGATGATGGGTTCGCTCGCTGCGGCGACGCGGTCGCTCGCGTCGTCATTGGAGCCGCAGGCATGTAGCGCGACGGCGAGAAAAGGGAAGCCTGCGCATCGGAGTGGTCGATACAAGCGTTTCATTGATCGCCTCCAAACCGCGTCGAGAGAACGCGCTGGGTAGCTGACTACGGCGGCCAGGCCTTAGCCGCCCCTTATTCCCGATTCCCGCGCGCGAGTGCCGACCCGAGCGCTGCATCGCATCGTGCGGAGCGTTCGCGGGCTCACCGATTAAGCGGCGTTGAAGGGGACCTCGCGCCACATCCTGTGCTCGGTCTCCAGGAAGGATCACGATGGCATGCACCGAACCCGACGTCATCCGATCGCCAAGCGCAGCCTGCGCGCCATACGGGCTCTTGTCTGCATCTTTCCCGCCCTGTCGCTGACCGCGCCAAAAGCCTCGCGTGCGGACGAAAGCGACCTGTCGTGGGTGCGCGGAAGTGGCGCCGAGACTTGCCCGACGGCGGCGAGCGTGCGCAAGGATGTCGCGGTTCGGCTCGGGCGATATCCGTTTGGCAACGACGCGACGCGTACCATCGAGGCGAGCCTCACGCGCGAGCCGGGGCGCTGGGTAGCGCGGATCGTCGTACGCTCCGCGTCCGGCGCGAGCGTGGGCACTCGCGAGCTCGACAGCGACGCGCGTGAGTGCGGGCCGCTCGCGGCTGCCGCGACGTTGGTCATCGCGCTGCTCATCGATCCAAGCGCGAAGCTCGGGCCGAGCGAATCCAAGGACACAGCTGCGCCTGCGCCGCCGCCGCCACTCGCTCCCAACCCGAGCACGTCACCACCCGCGTCGCTTCCCGCCGCGGACTCTCGCCCCTTCATCCCATTCATCGCTCCAACGTCGAATCCGCCGCTCGAGCGCTCGACGCCTTCGACTCGAGACGCGGCCGGCGCCACGTCGCTCTCGCCGGCGAGCGTGTCCGCAGGCGTGCTCTTCGCCAGCGGCCTCGTCCCAAATCTCGCCCCGGGGATCGCGATGTCTGCACGCCTTCGCATCGTGCCGCGACTTTCCGCCTCCATGAGCGTTTGGTGGCTCCCGGAATCGAGCCGAGGACAGTTCGCGTTCGGCTTGACCAGCGTCGTGCTCGGCGCGTGCGCGGACCTCTGGCGCAACGACGGAGCCGCTCTGCACGCGTGCGTCGATGCGCTCGGCGGCGCGGTGCACGCTTCGGTCAGAGGGATGCAGAGCACAGATCCGGGCGATCGCCCTTGGTTCGGGCTCAGCCCGGCGGCGCGCTTCGTCCAGCGGGTCGTGGGCCCGTTCACGCTCGAAGCCGGGCTCGGCGTCGTGTTTCCGGTCACGCGCTACCGCTTCGTCGTCGAAGGACGAGGCGACTCCGCATTCGTGCAATCTCCCGTCGCGCTCGTCGGCTCGATCGCCGTCGGGACGCAGTTTCGGTGAAGGATCGTGGGAGGCCCGAGCATTGACGGTTCGGTGACCACTGCGTCGACAGAGCTGTGCGAAGCGGAGGCGACCCTCGACGTCGCCACCGTGCACGACGCACACGCCAACTTCGTCTGGCTCACGCTGCAGCGCCACGGCGTTCGTGACGCGGATCTCGAGGACATGATGCAGGAGGTGTTCGTCATCGTGCACCGCAAGCTGCACACCTTCGACGGCAGCTCCCGCGTGACGACGTGGCTCTTCGGGATCTGCACGCGCGTCGCCGCTGCGCATCGCCGCCGCGCATACGTGCGACGAGAGCAGCCGACGGAGCAAACGGCGGAGACGGTCGTCGATCCGGGCGTCGCGCCCGACGCAGCGGCAGAGACCCGAGAGGGTCGCGCGCGGCTCGAAGCGATCCTCGCCGAGATGGATGTCGAGAAGCGCGCAGTGTTCGTGATGTTCGAGATCGAGGAGCTTCCCTGCGAGGCCATCGCCACCATCGTGGGCGCGCCCGTGGGCACCGTGCACTCGCGCCTCTTCTCGGCACGCAAGATGTTCGAGAAGGCGCTCACCCGCATGCGCGCGCGTGACGCACGGGGGGAAAAATGAGCACTCCGATGCGCTGGCGCGATGCCGGCGCAGGGCCGGAAGGGGCGCGCGAGCTGCTTCGCACGGCCCGGCCGCCGCAGCGAATGACGGCGCCGCAACGCGCGCGATCGGCGGCTCGCGTGAGTCGGCTCGCGAGCATTCCGCTCGCGGCGTCGCTCGCCCTGATGTGGGCGAAGGGGATCGCGGCGGCCGCGGGCATCGGCGTCGCAGGCTATGTGCTCGCGACGGAGATCGCGCCGAGGCTCGATGTCGCGTTGGATGCGCCGAGCGTACACGTGTCGGCGCGGCCTCCATCACCGAGCGCGATGCGCGTGCTGAGTCATGCACCCATTCCGGCGACCGAGCACTCGCGCGAACCGCTCGCCACGCCGCCAATGGCGCCGAGCGCTTCGGCGGGCGCTTGGTGCGCACCGCCGCGCGCAGACTCTGCGAGGCCGGAAGCGACCACCGCGAAGATCGCGCCACTCGCGACGATCGCACCGATGGATCCGCTCGCACGCGAGGCTTCGCTGCTCGAGAGCGCGCGCGCCGCGCTCTCGTCCGAACCCGCGCGCGCGCTCGAGCTGCTCAATCGGCACGCGCGCGAGTTTCCGCGCGGCAAGCTCGTCCTGGAGCGTGAGCTGCTCGCCGTCGAGGCGCTCCATCGCATGGGTCGCAACGCCGAAGCGCGCACCCGCGGCGCTTCGCTCGTCGCAACCGATCCTTCCGGTCCCTACGCCGCGCGTGTTTCGTCGCTGCTCGCTGATTGAGCCTCACGATTTCATGAAGCGATCGCGCCGCGCTTCGCATTCATCTGTCGAGAGCGAGGAGACGACATGAAAACGAATCAGATTGCCTGGCTGTTGGTGTGCATTGGACTCGTTGCCGCGGGTTGCGGGAGCGAGATCGAGGCGAAGATTGCGAGCCGCGACTCGACCGGGAGCGATGCGGGCAACGGTAGCGGACACAACGCCGCGTCGGGCGACTCCGGCGATGACGGTGCGGGCGAGCACGGCGGCGATTGGGGCGACGGCGGCACGTCCAATGATGGCGGTCATTGGGACGACGGCGGCACTCCCGATGATGGCGGTGATTGGGGCGACGGCGGCACGTCCAACGATGGTGGCAATTGGGGCGACGGCGGCACGTCCAACGATAGCGGTTACGGGAACGATTGAAGGTTTGGCGTCAGACCAGCGCCAACTTTGACTACCAGTTCACGGCATCCACGTAGATCGTGGCGCTCCAAGCGTTCGCCGTATGAGCCTCGATGCCGAGCCGTGCGAGCGGGAGGGCGGCGTTGCTCGGGACCGTGACCACGAGCGTGTTCCAGGCGTCGGTCTGCAGCGATGCAATCGAGTACGGCTGCATCGTCCACACGAAGCCGCCGTCGGCGCCCTGGAACACGTAAGCTTGTATGCTGTCCAAGCCCGTTCCCGATGGGATCCAGACGTGAAAGGTCACGGGCTTTCCGGCGGCAACGGCGGGCACGGGCGCGTATGCGCCGGACATTCCGCCGGGCGTGCCATTGATCCGCACGGCAAGCGATCTCGCTCCCGCGAACACTCTGGTCGGCGAGCTCGATAGGCCAGTGACGTCGCCGTACATGAGCCACGACTGAGTGCCATTTTCGAAGTTGTATTGAGAGTTGTCGAGCGGCCCCGCGTCGGAAGCGTCGGCCATGCCGGCGTCTGCGCTCGATGCGCCGTCGGCGTTCGACGGGCCGTCCGCGCTCGATGGGCCGTCGGCGTTCGACGGGCCGTCGGCGTTCGACGGGCCGTCGGTGCTCATTCTTCCGTCCGCGCTGGGAGCGGCGTCCGCGCTCGCATCGCCGTCTGCGCCCTCGACGTAGCTCTTGTCGATGCCGAGGATCGACGTGCACGCCGCCAACGCGGAGAGCGCGCTCGCCATCGCTGCCGCCATCACGGCGGACCGACGACTAGCGACGGGGGCAGGATCTCGCATCATGTACAGCGTAGCGCCCGACGACCCCTCGGGCTCATAAAAAGGGCGCACGGGTCCGACGCCTGCGTCGACACGGCGCGGCGGGGCCGTCAGCTTCCGTCGATGCACAGCTCGACGAAGCTGACGACGAGAGGAAATCGGCGCTCGGCGAGCCGGACGAAGCGATGGTCGTGCCGGTCTGCCCGGGTGGATCGTCGATCTTCAACGCGCCCGTGCAGTCGATGCTCACGGGTTTGTACGGCGGCACATGGCTCATGCTGCCGTCGGGGGTGCGACGACGAGAGGCCGGCCACCACTCATGCTCGGGCGCTCCAGAAGCTCCGGCTCGCCCATCGTCGACGTTGCGGCCGAGGATCGTCAACCCACGTTGTCGATCTTGCCGTCACAGTCCTCGTCTGCAGGGGCCGGCGTCACCCCGCCGTCGTCGCCCGATGTCGCGACCACCGCAGAGCGCCGCTGCGCCCACGATGGCAAGCAATCGGATCGAACGGATCATGGGCCGGACCTCCTGTCGATGTCTCGTTGGGATGCGACGATTGGTCACTTCGGATCCGGTCTCGTGACCGCACCCGTTGCAGGGTCGGCAGACCATTGGAAGTTGTCGAGGATGGCAGTCGAATCGAGCACTCCGTCACCGGAGTCCCAGATGGCGATGAAGAGCGTGATCTCCTTTCCGCGATATTTTTCCACGGGCACGGTCGTTTTCAGCCATCCGGTGGCGGCGTGGTTTTGCGCCGAGAACATGTCCGGGCCGAACCCGGTCCCCGAGAGCAATGCGGCGCCCTGCGGGCACGGGAACGGCTTCCCTCCCGCCGTCTGCGGGTCGCATACTTGGAGCAAGCTGTTGTTGACGCTAATGGGATTGTTCTGCTGATCGAAGGCGACGTTGGCGTCGTTTGGAGTCAGGGTTGGATTCGGCGCCATCATGACGACGAAGGAGTCGTTGAATGTGGAGCAGACGAACTCGGGGAACTCGACGCTGAAAAAGCTCTCGTTGAGGGAGAACGACCGGGCGTTCGTCGGCACGCGTATCGTGAGTCGCAGCGCGACGCCGTCGTGGGCCCGCCCGGTCACGACGCCGGGGCACGCCGCCGTCTCGCGCGGGTACGGCGCCGGAGTTCCACTGACGTAGCCTTTGTCGCAGCCAGTGACGGTCACGTAGCCCGGGTCCGTCGGATCGCGTGCGGTGCCCGAGGAGAGCGCGAACATTCGCTTCCCCTCGCGCGGCGCGTTGACTCCCAGGTGAGAGAGGTTGCCGTACCCGTGCTCGAACGGCGCGCATCCGTGCCCCGGAGGATTCGCGATCGGTTTCGTTCCGTCAGGGAGAAGGAGGTCCGCGGCGACGACGCCCCAGGTCCTGGCCTTTCCGACGGCGCCCCCCGACGTGCGACGACACAGCCCCATCGACTTCGCGGCGTCCGTCGCGTCCGTCGAGTCGAGCAGCACGTTGGCGTCGCATTGCTCGGGCTCGTCGTCTGCCTTGCCGCTGCAGTCCTCGTCACGCTGGTTGCTCGCTACGTCGTACGCTCCGGGATTCGCGTTCGGATCGCAGTCGTTGCAGTCGCCGTCGTCGTGCGAGTAGCCGTCCCCGTCGTGATCGGTGCCGTCCGAGAAACCGCACGTCGCAGCTGCGGTGTCCGCGCTGAAGTCGGCGTCGAGCGGAATGCCGCCGCCAGCCTCGTCGGCCGAAACCACTCCCCCATCCGCGAGAGGAAAGCCCTCACTGCGTGAGTCGACGCAGCCACATAGCGCCACTCCGCAAGCGATGGCGAGCAATCCGATCGAACGGGCCATGGGCACGACCTCCGTATCGAGGTCTGTAGCGCCGTGATTGCTTATGACGTCCTTAATCGATTGGACGAAACGTCGCCAGTCATGGAAATTTTGCGCATACGTCCGCCGTCGATGGCAATCGTCCCGTTACTTCGTCGTCATTCTGATTCGACCACTGCCCGTGTCGGCCCAGTAAATATTCGTCGCGTCGATCGCGATACCGAGCGGTGTGCTCTCCCCGGAGGCGAGCGTCGCGGGAATCCCGCCCGCCAGAGGGATCTTGAGCACCGTCGAGCTGGCCCTCGCCGACCAGTAGACGCTGACCGAATCCGCAGCGACCCCGAACGGCGAGCCCTGGCCG
>JAYVXB010000661.1:0-12085 GCA_043785585.1 Deltaproteobacteria bacterium
GCCGCCCGCGCCCGCGCCCACCGTCGACGCGCGCTTCCCGAAGAACACGATGATGGGCGTCGCGATGCCGGGGATCGCGCCGATTCAGCCGGGCGTGCCGAAAGATCCGCCCGCGCCCGCGTCGCTCGCGTCGAAGAACCAGACGATGATGGGCGTCGCGATGCCGGGGATCGCGCCGGTGCAGCCGGGGCTCGCGCAGTCGCCGCCTTCGCGTCGCGAGTCGCACGCGCGTGCGCCCGTCGACATCGTTCCGGCGCCGCCGCCGCTCGTCGATCGGGAGATGGCGCCCGCCGCACCGGTCGTCGTGCGAAAGAGCGGCATCCCCGTCGCGGTCGTCGCGATCTTGCTCGGCGTGCTGCTCCTCGCGGGAGCGCTCGCGATTTTTCTGATGTGGCGTGCCGCGCCTCCGCTGAGCGCGAAGCCCGAGCTCGACGCCGACGGCAGAGAAGTCCTACGTCTCCGCTGCGAAGCGTGCGCCGATGGAACGAAGGCGACGTTCAACGACGCGGCGGCGACGTTCGCCGCGCACGAAGCGCTCCTTCTCCTCAAGATGCCGCTGCACGTCGGCGACAATGCGATCGAGCTGAAGCTCGAACGCCCGGGCATGGGGCGCAACGAGACGGTGAAGCTCACGGTGCCGGTTCAGTTTCGGATCCACGCGGACCTCGGGACGATCGACGGGCCGCGCCCCGCGATCAGCGTGCGCGTCGAAGCGCTGCCGGGGACCGACGTGCGCGTCGACGACAAGCCGCTCAGCCTCGATGCGAGCGGCGTCGGCGTGTACGCGATCGATCTCACGTCGGAGGCCGAGGGCTCGGCGGACGAGCGTCGTCTGCGAAAAGAAGTCGCGTACGTCGTCGTGACGAAGGGCGGGACCGCGCAAAAAGGGATCGTGACGGCGCAGGTGACCGTGCTCCCGCTGCGCGTCGACACGCCGGGGACGCACGCGGTCGTCGACACGCCGAGCTTCGTCGTCGCAGGGCGCGCGTACAAAGCGTCCACGGTCACGGTGAACGGTCAGGCCGCGACCGTGAACGCCGACGGGTTCTTCGAAGCGACGTTGCCGTCGGCGGCGCCGGGCGACGTCGCGGTCGAAGTGCGATCGTCGAGCCCGACGTTCGTCGCGCGCACGGTGCGCTTCAACGTGAAGCGCGTCGACAAGCTCGACGCCGAAGCGAAGACGCTCGAGGCAGCGACCAACGCGGCGTACGACGTCGTCGCGGCCGACGTCGCGAAGAGCGTCGGGCAAGCGATCGTCGTCGAGGGGGAGATCCTCGCGTCGACGATCGAGACGAAGGTGCATCGGACGGTGATGGTCGTCGACGATCGGCGCGGCTGCGCGAAGGGGCCGTGCGTCGTGCGCGTCGTCCTCGGGCACGAAGAGAAGCTCGCATCGGGCGACGTGATCCGCGCGTACGGGCGCGTGGCGCGTCCGTTCGCGATGTCCGACGGCAAGACGGTGCCCGAGATCGAGGCCGACTTCGTCTTGCGCGGCCGCGGGAAGCGCTAAGCTCGCTTCATGCGCGCGCGTCCTCGCCTCCGTCCGATCGCGCTCGCTCTCGCGGCGGTCGCGGCGGCGCCGATCGGGTGGCTCGCGGTGCAGCGCACGTCGCACGCGCAGTCGGTCGATCCGAAGCGCGCGCGGACGCTCGTCGTCGGCGCGTCGCGAGGCGGCTCGCAGGCCGAGCGCGTCGATCCGGGGCGCACGGGTTTTTCTAGGACGGCGTTGCCCGCGGGGCCGGTGCGCGTCGAGTGGCGGCGCGCGCTCGGATCCGCGGTGGAGCACGCACCGCTCGTCGACGACGCGGGGAACATCCACGTGGTCGTCGGACGCGGCGACGTCGTGCTCCTCGCGAGCGACGGGACGGAGAAGGCGCGTGTCGTGACGGGCGCGCTGCAAGTCGGGCCCGCGGCGCTCACGGCGGATGGGACGGTCGTGTTCGTCAGCGCGTCGGGCGAAGCGATCGGCGTGCGCGCGGGGGCGCTTCGGTACCGCACGCGAATCGGTCGCAACGAGAACGCCGCGCCCGCCGCGTCGCCGCTCGCGCTCGACGACGGCGGTGTGGCGCTCGCGACGCCGTACGATCTCGCGCTGCTCGACGCCGAGGGGAACGTGCGCGCGCGCGCGACCGCGCCCGAGCCGCTCGCCGCGCCGCTCGTGTCGGCGCTCGGAAAGATCATCTGCGTCGGCGCGTCGGGCGCCGTCTACTCGTGGCAGCCCGGTCGCGAGCCGTCGCGCGTCGGGACCTTCGGCGCGCCGATCGACGGCGCTGCAGCGCTCGTCGATGATCACACGCTCGTCGCCGTGACTTCGGCGCACCTCGATCTCGTCGCGCTGGACCTCGCCCGCGGGACGAACCTCACGCGCTCGACCGCCGCCGTCGGCGCGTACCTCGGTCCGCCAGCGACGCGCGGCGGCGCGGTGCTGCTGTTCGGGCTGACGCCGTCGGGCAGCTCGCTCGTCGCGATCGACGCGACCGGGCAGATCGTCGGCGAGGTCGCGCTCACGTCGAGCACGCCGCCGGTCACCCCCGACGGCGGCCCCCCTCCCCTCGTCATTCCGCCTCACGGTGGCGTGCTCGTCGACGCCGCCGGTACGGTCGCGTTCGTCGCACCGGACGGACAGACGGGCGTCGTGCACGGCGCTGCGGGAACGGTCGAGACGGTCACCGAGGTCGTCTGCTCGCGGATCGCGCCGTCGCCGAGCATGCGTCCGGGGATGGTGCTCCCCGCAGGACCGAGCCTCGCGCCCGCCGGCGCCGGTGCGTTCGTCGTCGCCTGCGCGAACGGCGCGCTGGCGCGGATCAGCCGCGCGACGAGCGAGTGACCTGGCGCTCGCGACGCGGCGTAACTATATTGAGCCGAGAGAGGTACCTGCCGAATGATCACGATCACCGATAAGGCCGCCACGAAGGTCAAAGAGATCTCGTCCTCCGAAGGCCTCGAGGGCCAAGGGTTGCGGCTTCGCGTCGTTGGCGGTGGCTGCGCCGGCTTCACCTACGACCTCTACTTCGAAGACGCCGTCGGCGAGCTCGACGAGCACTTCGAGTCGAACGGCGTGAAGCTCTACGTCGATCCGCTCAGCTTCCAGTACTTGGAAGACACCGAGATCGATTACGTCGAAGGGCTCCACGGCTCCGGGTTCAAGTTCAACAACCCGAACACCAAAGGCTCGTGCGGCTGCGGATCGTCCGTCTCGTTCTAAACCGCGCCCTAGCGGTTCGCCGTTTTGATTTCTAGTTGAGCTTCTAGTTGAGCGTCGACGTGCGCGGGCGTCGCGACGCGGGCGCGCTCGCGGGCTCGGCGTGGTGGTGCACGAGCTTCCATCCGTCTTTTTCTCGGACGAAGACGTTCGTCGCCTGCGCGGAGGCGCGGACCTGCCCTTCGCCGTGGCGCGCGTCGATCGTCTCCGTGAGGACGATCCACGCGGTGTCGCCGGCGACGAACGCGCGGACCCGCTCGAGGACGAAGTGGATGCTCGTCGTCGCGCGGAAGATCTCGCGCCAGCTCGAGAGCACCACGTCGCGCCCTTCGAGGAGCGTCCCGCTCGGGTGGATGCAGCTGATCGGCGCGGCGTCGCTCCACGCGCGCGACATCGCGTCGTGATCGAGCATCTCGAACGCAGCATAGAACGACGCGTTGGCAGCCAAGACCAGCTCGAGATCGGCGGAGTCGCTCACCTTGGGATCATCCCGCGCGCGCGGCGCATGTCAAAACCAAACGCCCGCGCTCTTTCGAACGCGGGCGCGTGGGTCGATGTCGCTCGTAAGCCGAGTTCTGTCTCGCGCGCCGGTCGCCCAACGCGCGGAGGCAATCATTCCTCTAAGACCACCGTCGCCGATGGTCTCGAGCAGCCAACCCGCGTACTCGGGCGAGTCACCCTTTCGCTCGCCGCGCGAACGCGACGAACATCGCACGCTTATTTGGCCTTGCTCCGGGTGGGGTTTGCCGTGCCATCGACGTTACCGCCGACGCGGTGGGCTCTTACCCCACCGTTTCACCCTTACCTCGCGATCGCGCCGACGAATCGGCGAGCTGGCGAGGCGGTCTCTTTTCTGTGGCACTCTCCTCGGCGTTTCCGCCACCGGGCGTTACCCGGCACCCTACTCTGTGGAGCTCGGACTTTCCTCCCGCCCGTCACGAGGACGGGCCGGCGATCGCCTGAGCAGCATCGACGTGGCCTTCTTAGCACGAGGCGCCTGGGCGTGTGATCGCGCGGCGGATCGGGCACAATTGTGACGATGCGAATCCTTCTGCTGGGAGGACTCTTCCTGGTCGCCGCGTGCGCGCAGCCGATCACGCTCCACGCGCCGACGTGCACGCCGAGCGCGGCGCGCGACGAGGCGGCGCGCGTCGACGTCGAGCCGATCGTCGTGAAGCCCGGCGCGATCGTCGCGGTGGGATCCGCGGGGCTCGCGCCGCCGTCGCCGGCCGCCGTGCTCACGAGCGGGATCACGTCGGAGCTCGCGGCGCGCGCGCTGCGCGGCGGTGAAGCGGGCGGCTACGTCGTGACGTGCACGCTCGAGCGGTTCGCGCTTCGGGTGCAGTCGGACATCTCGGACTCGCGCGCGCTTGTGGCGCTCTACGTCGATCTCGCGTGCGAAGCAGTGCGGGCGCGCGATCGCGTGCTCGTGTGGCGCGGGATGGTGCGCGGGCGCGCGATGTCGAGCGCGGCGACGGGGCTCTCGGCCGATTCTGGAATGGTGCAGCAAATGACGGATCGCGCGATGAGCGACGTCACGCGCGAGCTGGCGAGCGATCTCGCGTTGCGCGCCCTCGTGCTGACGGGCGGTCCGAGCCAGCGCGTGTTCGCCGATCAAGAGCTGCTGCGCCAGATGGGCGGGCTCGACGACACGCCGTACGGCACGCTCGCGTTGTCCGAGGCGAGCACCGAGCCGCCGGTGTCGATGGACGAGTTGAAGGGGATGGAGATCGTCGCGCGCGCGGCCGTGTGGAACGCGGTCGCGATGGGCGCGGGGCCGGGGGAGCCGTGGCTCGCGGGGGATCGGATGAGGCTCGACGACGAGGCGTTCGTGAGATTTCACCAGTACAAGGCGCTCGCGCGGCTCGGATCCGCGACGTCGCTCGCCGAGCTGCGCGGCGCGGCGGAGCGGGAAGGCGACGCGCTGCTCGCGGAGTTCTTGCGCGATGCGCTTCAGAGCGGAGGCATCGGGCTCGCGCGCTCGGTGCGGCCGACGAACGCGAGCGCCGTCACGAACGGGACAACGACGAGCCCGTAGCGACCCGCGCCGAAGAACGCCGCGTGCACGAGCGCGGTCGCCGCGATGACGACCGCCGTCCACGGCACGAGCAACGGAAGCTCGCCGAGGCGTCGCCGTCCGAGCAGAGCGATCGCGAGCGCGAGCGCGACGTACGCGATCCAAGCATGCACCAGGACGGCTGCGATCGCGCCGGCCGCCGCGAGCGCGCGTCGCGGCCACGTGCGTGGACCATCGAGCATCGCCACGCGCAGCAGCGCCACGAGCAAGAGCAGACGAGCGACGACGGTCTCGACCGAGCCGAGCGCCGTCTTCGCGCGATCCGGAAACGCGATCGCGTTCGATGCGTGCAAGTACCAAGGCGCCGCGCCGAAGTAGTCGAACGTCGCGCCGAGCTTCGCCGGCGCCTTCGCGAGCCATGCGCGCGGATCGTTCGCGATCTCGGCGCGCGCGGCGCGCTCGAAGCACACGTCCTTCTGCGCCTCGGACCAGACCTCGCGGCACGCCTCCGGCGGCGGCTCCACCGGCGCCCACCCTCCGCGCGTCGAGCGCACGCCGATGAGGAGATTCCATCCTCCGTTCATGCTCACGAGCGCGCAACGATCCATCTTCACGCAGTTTCGCGCCGTCCACGGCAGGCAGCACGCGATTGCGATCGCCGACACGACGAGCGCGCCGCCCGCACGTCGCTTCCACCCCGCGCCCGCCGCGAACGCGAGCGCGCCGAGCGCCGGCGCGAGCAGGAGCGACTGCGGACGAACGAGCGTCGCGACGCCGAGCGCGACGCCAGCGAGCACGTGCCACGCCCACGGTCGCGTCGACGCGCGCGCCTCGGACGCGAGCCAAGCCGCCACCACGACGAGCGATGCGGTCACGCCCTCGGTCATGACGGCCGGCGTGTAGGCGAGGAGCGCCGGGTGCAGCGCGAAGACGATGGCGCCGATGCGCGCGGCAGTCCGCGCCGTCGCGACGTCGAGGAGGCGGTACGCAGCGAAGACGCCGAGCGAGCCTATCGCCGCGTTCATGATCCCCGCGACGACGGGCGAGGCGCCGAAGAGCATGTAGACCGCACCGAGCAGCGCCGGGTATCCGACGGGGTAGTGCGCGGCGTTGGTCACGGCGCCGTCGGCCCAGAGCCACGTGTACCCCGCTCCGCTCGCGAGGCGCCTCGCCAGCGTGTCGTAGAAATGGCCGTCCTCGACCGCTGGGAAACGCGCATGCGCCGCCCACGCGACCACCGCGAGTCGCGCCGCGAGCGCCGCCGCCGCGAAGAGCCACGCTTCGCGCCACGCGCCGGCCTTCACACTAAGCCGCACGCGAGACCGAGCCTCCCCATCGCGACGACGAGCTCGCACGCCGGCAACCCGACGATCGCGCCGTACGATCCGTCGATGCGCGCGACGAACGCGCTCGCGCGTCCTTGCACGGCGTAGCCGCCGGCCTTGTCCATCCCTTCCCCGCTCGCCGCGTACGCGCGCGCTTCGGGCTCGCCGACGTCGCGGAACGTCACCCGCGTGACGACCGTCTCTTCGTGGGACGGCTCGACGTCGCGACGTGCGTCCGCGAGCGCGAAGCGCGTGTGCACTTCGTGCGTGCGTCCGGCGAGGCGCGCGATCATCGCGTACGCCTCTTCGACGTCCGCGGGCTTCCCGAGGATCGCTCCTTCGCACACGACGCTCGTGTCCGCGACGAGCACCGCGGCCGCGCGCGCCGCCTCGTCGTCGGCTGCGATCGCGCGCCGCACCGCCGCGAGCTTCGCGCGCACGACGCGCGGCAAGTACACGTCGACCGATTCGCCCACGCGGACGTCCTCGTCGGCGTCACCCACGCGGACGATGAACGAGACACCGAGGCTCGCGAGGATCTCGCGTCGCCGTGGCGATGCACTTCCCAGAACGACGAGAGAGCGCGGGGCCTTCGTGGAGTCGGGCGTCACGCGGCCCTATTGCTCCATTGTCCCCGAGCGCACAAGTCGCATGCTAACGTCGGCCTTCATGGGGTTTTGGCGAACTGGGACGCAGCTCGCATTGTCCGCCGTCGCGCTCGGCGCATCGCTCGTCGCCAGCGAGCGAGACGCGCACGCGACCGATTGCACGGGCACCCTCGCGAGCACCTGCATCAACGACGACACGCTGTGGCCGCACGCGGGCGGCGGGCGATTTCTCGGCGTCGGCGGCACGGAGACGATCGCGGCGGGTCAGCCGGGGTTCGGGCTCGTGTCGTCGTACTTGTCGCGGCCGATCATCTTGCACACCCCATCGCCCGCACCGAACGGCACGGACCAACACGCGATCGACAACCAGGTGAACGGCTCGTTCCTCTTCGCGTACGGAGTGACGAATCGGTTCGAGCTCGACGTCGTGCTCCCGGTGACGTTCGGGCAAGGCGGGACGGGCGTGATGCCGCTCACCGGCGGCACCGGGCTGCAAGACACGGCGATGCGCGACCTTCGGCTCGGGATGGCGTACGCGCTTCTCGAGCGCGCGCGCGTCGCGCCGTCCGCACTCGTTGGCAGCACGTTCGGCGTCACCGCGCGCATCGAGGCGTCGGCACCGACGGGGGATCGCGGGCAGTTCGCCGGCGAGCGCACGGCCGTGTGGATTCCAAGCGTCGCCGCCGATTGGCGCCTCGGCAAAATCTACGCGGGCGCGCAGATCGGCGCGCGCTTCCGTCCGACGACCGAGCTCGTCGGCGCGCGGATCGGTACGCAGGCGCTCGTCGGCGTCGGCGTCGGTTACGACGTGCTCGATCGCGAGCTGCTCAGTCTGGCCGTCGAAGCGCGCGCGCTCCCTACGTTCTCCGAGCAGCACGACGCGCAGCAGACCCCGCACGGATTTTTGAGCACGCCGAACGGCAAGCACATCACGCCGGCCGAGTGGACGGTCTCGGCGCGGACGTCGCCGCTCCTCGGTGGCGATCTCGGGTTGCAGATCGGCGGCGGCGGCGGGATCCCGCTCTCGGGGGGCGAGCTCGCGCCGACGACGCCGCGCTACCGTTTTACCGTGTCGATTCGCTACGCGCCGCTGGCGCGCGACACCGACGGCGACGGCGTCCTCGACAAAGACGACAAGTGCCCCGACGTGAAGGCGGCGCGTGTGACCGGCCAACCGCTCGACGGGTGCCCGCACGCCGAAGTGCCGACCGCGCCCGCCGCCCCGAAATTCCCGCTGCGCCTCTCGGCACCGAAAGATCTCTGCCAGACGGAGCCCGACGTTGTCGACGGCTTCCGCGACAGCGACGCGTGCCCCGACGAGGACGCCGACGCCGACGGAATCCCGAACCGCTACGACAAATGCCCGCTGGTGTCGGAAGACTTCGCGGGAACCACCGACGGCTGCCCGGAGAAAAAGTGAATTGAAGGCGACTACGAGCGAAAAGGGTCGGAACGTTCTCCTTCGTGCCGACGCGGGGGAGTCGCTCCCCGAAGCGCTCGTGCGCATCCTCGAGGACGAGGCCATCGCGTGTGGATGGCTTCGCGCGAGCGGCGTCCTCGAGGAGGTCGAGCTCCGTGTCTTTCGAGGCGACGTCGGCGGCTTCGCGCCGATACGGCGACTCGAAGGCCCGGTGCACGTCGTCGCGCTCGAGGGGAGCATCGGCCTCGCCGGAGGTGCGCTGTCGGTCGGGCTTCGCGGCGTGTTCGCGCGCGAGACGGACAGCGGGCTCGAGACGCTCGCGGGCGAGATCGTGTCGGCGCGCGTCGTCGCGCTCGAGGTGCTCGTCACGGCGCTCGACGACGTCGCGGTCGCGCGCGCGCTCGACGTCGAGGCGGGCGTCTGGCTCCTCGGCGAAGCGAGCGGTGGCGGCGAACGTGCGCGTCCCGCTTCGGCTCCCAAGGCCGCTCCGAACGATCCTGCGTGGGGCGAGGCGGTCACCGCGAGCGCCGACGTCGGCGCACTCACCCCCGCCGCTCCACCACCACGCCGTCCCGCCCCCACCGCGGCGCCGATCGGCAGCGCCGCGATGCCGGCCCGCCCCGCGCGTCCCGATCGTCCCGACCGCGTCGACGACGAAGTCGTCGCGCCCGACGTCGGCGCCGTCGTCGATCACTTCGCGTTCGGTCGATGCGACGTCCTGAAGAGCGACGGCGATCGGCTTCACCTCAAAGTTCAGAAGGACGGTCGGGTCAAAGAAATCGCGCTCGAGATGTTGCGCGTCACTCCCCTTCCCGACGAAGACGGCAAGCCACGCTTCAAGCTCGAACGCCGATTGTAATCGCTTCGAAAATGAATGGGATCCCAAGCATTTCCTTGGGTGCCCATACATTTCTGCCTCACGCCGCTTCCCATGGGAAGCTTGACGCGACCTCTCCGCACGGAATAAGCCACGGTCAGCTTCTGTTCCCGACGCAAATGAGGAGGTCTCCCATGTCGTCCCTGTCCTCGCCTTCCTTGAAGGCCAGCCTGCTCGCGCTGTTCCTCGGCGCCACCGTCGCCGTGACGACCGCCGCATGCGGCGACGCGAAGCCTGTCGATCCGAAGACGCCCGGCAAAGGAGTCACTGGCGCCACGTCGGCGACGGCCGGCCCGGTCGCCGCGCCGCGCCCGCCCACACCCGAGAACGTCCCGAATACCGAGAGCGCGAGCGGCGTCCGCATCGACGAGAGGATCCGCAAGGCATGCGGCATCTCGGATCAAGAAGCGTACTTCGCATTCGACTCGGATCAGGTGCGTGGCGAAGACCGCACCGTCCTCGACAAGGTCGCGACGTGCTTCGTCAGCGGGCCGCTCAAGGGGCAGGCGATGCGCCTCGTCGGTCACGCCGATCCGCGCGGCCCCGCCGAGTACAACCGCATCCTCGGGCAAAAGCGCGCCGACGGCGTGAAGAAATACCTGGTGTCGCAGAAGATGGAGACCGCGAAGGTCGACTCGACTACGCGCGGCGCCGACGACGCAACCGGCAAGGACGACGTGGGCTGGGCGAAGGACCGCAGGGTCGACGTCATGCTCGCGGAGTGATAACTCGGCGACGACATGTTCGCGCTCACCGCAGCTCCTGAAGCGACTCCCGTAGAAAGCGCCACGATCAAGCTCGACCTCGTCACGCTGCTGACGAACGCGTCGTGGCCGGTGCGCGTCACGACGGGGTTGCTCATCGTCGCGACGTTGCTCGTGTGGATCATCGCCGTCCTCAAGTACATCCAGCTCGCGCGTCTGCGCTCGATCAGCATGTCGTTCGAGCGGCGCACGCGCGGCGCGGCCAACGGTGCCGACCTCTATGCGATCGCGGGCGAGGCGCGGCACTCGCCGGGCGCGCGCGTGCTCACGGCGCTTCAGACACGCGGCGTGACGACGAACATCGAGCGCCTGCGTGCCGTCGCCGATCGCGCGATCGTCGCCGAGAAGCAGAGCGCGCGCATGCTCATGTCGATGCTCGGATCGATCGCGGCGGCGGCGCCCTTCATCGGGCTCTTCGGCACGGTCTACGGGATCATGGACGCGTTCGTGCGCATCGGCGCCGCGAAGAGCGCGTCGCTTCCGGTCGTCGCACCGGCGATCGGCGAAGCGCTCGTCACGACGGCGATCGGGCTCGCCGCGGCGATTCCAGCCGTCATCTTCTTCAACTTCATCGACAAGCGCGTCAGCGACTTCATCGCCGAGCTCGAGGCCGCGGCCGCCGAGTGGGTGTCGATGCTCGCCGACGTCGCGCCTCCGTACGACTCGGCCGTCCCGCTCGTCGCGCCGAATCATCGGCCGGCGGCGCGGTAAGGCGAGGCCGTGGGGCTCTCGACCGGCAGCAAGAGCGACGGAGGCAGCGGCTTCCGCGACATCAACGTGACGCCGCTCGTCGACGTCATGCTGGTCTTGCTCATCGTCTTCATGGTGACGGCGCCGCTCCTCATCACCGGTCTCAAAGTCGACCTACCGGAAGTCCAGGCGGCGAACACGCCGGTGAAGGACGCGAAGCTCATCGTCTCGATCAGCAAAGACGAAAAGATCTTCTTCGGAGAGACGGACGTCACAGACACCATCGAGAAAGAGCTCCTCACGAACGCGCGGGTGCAGGCCGAGCACGAGCTCTACATCCGCGCCGACAAAGACGCGCGCTACGGCACGGTCGCGCGCGCGATCGCTGCGGCGCGCATGGCGGGCGTCACATCGCTCAACTTGCTCGTCGACATGGAGGACGTGAAGCGATGAACGGCGCGCGCGCGCTCGATCCGATGGCCGACGGTCCGTCGCGGCGCTTCGAGGCGCCGGACGTCGTGAGCGCGGTCGCGGTCGCGTTCATCGTGCTCTTCGGTTTCATCTTGATGTTCCAGAGCCCGCCGCGCGTGCTCACGCGCGCGGACATCACCGACGAGAAGGCGCAGCCGATCGCGGTGTCGATCACGCCGGTGCCGCTGTTGAAGCTGGGATCGAAGTCGCCGTCGAAGCTGCCGGATGCGTGGACCAGGCGCGCACCAACGCCGGCCAAGCAGACGGACGCGCCGCTCCCGTCGCCGCAGGCCGCGAAGACACCGGACGCGATTCCGAACGCGCCGTCGCCGGACGCGGCCGTCGCGCCGGTGCTCGTCGATGCGTCGTCGCCGGGCCCTACGGATCCCGCGGCGACGCCGACGGACGCCGCCGTGCAACCGGCCGCGAGCAGCGAAGGCGATCCGAACGGCTCGCCGAAGGGCACGGAGACCGATCCGCTGAAAGCGCGTGCGGTGAATCTCTATCGCGCGCAGCTGAGCGCGTTCTTCATCGCGCGCTTCGTCATCCGAGGAAAGATCCCGTTCGACAAGCTCAAGACGTTGCGCGGGACCGTCGTCGTCAGCGTGGGCGCGGACCGCAGCGTGACCGGCTTTTCGATCGCGTCCGCGAGCGGCGATGCGATCTTCGACGCCGAGATGAAGAACGCCGTGCAAGGGCGCGTCGGCGCCG
>JAYVXB010000662.1:0-32551 GCA_043785585.1 Deltaproteobacteria bacterium
CGTCAGCGCCTGTGCATCGGATGGGTCCCGCAGCCAGACGAGTTCTGGGCGATCGGATATTTGCGCGGAGGCACGTCTGCCGTGTCGCAGATGCTCATCTGCACGGCGATCGCGCACGGGTGGCTCACGCAGCAAGGGAGCGAGTCGTTCACGTTCGCGAGGTCCGCGCAGCTCTCGCCCGGACCGCTGCAAGCGTTTCACGCGAAGCTCGCGCTCGCGAACACCGAGACGATCGCCGCTACCGGCGTTCGTGGCGCAGCGCTCGCGGCCGCGCAAGCGTACGAGGGATCGCACAAGGAGGAGCTCAGCGCCGCGGGGCTCCTTCGCACGGGCGGGACACGCATGATGATCTTCGTCACGACGATGTTGCTCGGCGACATCGTCGGGGTCGTCGGCATCATCCGGTGCGTTCGCGCCGATGATCTGCACCGCGACTACGAGTTTCTCGTCGTCGAGATGGTCCTGTTCACGATCGCGACGATCATCACGGCGATCGTTCTCGCAGCGACGTCGAAGAGCGCGACGGGCACCGAGTACCTCGCGTGGCTCGACAGCACGACGCACTCGCTGCGAGGCGACGTCGCGGCGGGACGACGAACGAACGCGGCAGAGGTCGCGCTCGCCGTCGCCGTGGGAGGCGCGGCCGCGATCGCCGCAGCGCCGCTCTTCGCGCCGATGTACACGTTCCTCTTTCCGCCGCAGCCGGTCGCGACGAGCGGTGGATCGAGCTGCAGCTCGTCGAGCTGCGGTGGCGGTGGCGGATGCGGTGGCGGCGGTGGATGCGGCGGTGGTGGAGGTTGCGGAGGATGACGAGCGCGCATGCGCTCGAAGTGATCGACGCGCTCGGCGGCTTTGCGCGGCTGGTGAAGCGTTCGCCGACGCTCGACGGAGCCGTGCCACTTCGCGTCGCCCAGGCGTGCGTTCCGCTGCTCGAAGGGAACGCCTTCGGATTTCAGATCGAGCTCGCGCACGCGATCGTCGTACGTCGTCGCCTCGGTCGCACGGCCGTCGAGATCGACGTCGCGCGTCGCGACGCGATCACGCGCGCGCGACGCGCCGCCGTTCCTCGTCTCGCCGCCGAGCGCCTGCTCGCGCCGGACGGACCGTGGCATCGCGCGCTCGCGGAGCATGTCGTGTGGTTCGAGCGACCGCACGTCCGCGTCTGGACGGGCTTGCTCGTGCGCGCACCTCGCGGCGTTTGGCTGCGCGTCGCGAACGCCGCGAACCGTCGCAATCGCCTCCTCGATGTCCGCGAGACGCACATCGACGACGACGGCCGATGGGTTCCGCTCGTCGTCGACATGGTCGTGCACGGCGACGGCGAGGTGAAGATCCAAGGCGAGATCGCATGCATCGCGCCGCTCGTGCCAGGCTCGCGGATCGCGCGCGTCGATCTCGCCGACGCGCCGGCGCTCGGCCGCGCGCACGCCGCGTTCTACGACGAAGCGTACTTCGCGACGAAGAAGGCGGAGCCGACGCGCAAGTACCGCCGACTCGTCGCGCGCGAAGGCGCGTCGAACGAAGACGCCGACACGCCCGTCGCCACGATCGCGCGCGTCGGTCCGTCGGGGTACGACGTCACGCGCGCGTCGGGCTTTCTCCACGCCGACGCGACGAAGCCGCGCGCCGCGTCGCGCGACTCGCGCACGATCGAGCAAGTGGTCTACGAGAACGACATCGCCTTCAGCGTCCGCTTCGATGGCCACACGCTCGCGATCGATCACGATGCGCGCGCGCTCGCGTCGGCCGCGCGCGACGTCGAGCGACGATGGGCCGCGGTGTACGGCGCGGAATCCGTCGAGCGCGATCGACGCGCGCTCTGGTACCTGACCAAGTACTTCACGCCGCATCCACCGGGCGAGCCGCACTTCTTCGTCAAGCCGTGGACGTTCACGAAGACCGTTCCAGGGTGGTCTTGCCTCGTCGACGGCGTGCAGCGCGACGAGTACGACGTGATGCGCGGCGTCGTCTCGACCGATGCGTTCCACGCGACGCCGGCGGTGTTCTGGATGCATCGGATCGGCGAACGCGTGCGCGTGCCGGCGGGCGCGCCGCTCTTGCGCGTGGTGCCGGTGCCGAGGTGGCTCGTGCGTGCGAAGGTGCGCGAGGTGCCGTGGACGATCGATTGGAGCGCGTCGTCGTGACGCCGCTGCGCGAAGAGGTGGAGCGCGCGGGTTGGGCGCTCGTCCGCGCGGCGGACGTCGGCGGAGATCTCGCGCGCGAGGCGAGCGTCTCGCCGTGGGCGGCGGCGGAGCGCCTCTTCGGCGAGCGCGCCGAGATGGTCGAGCGGCAGCCGATCCGAGCGATCCCGGGCGGACGATCGTTCGCGTCGAGCGACGTGTACACGCCGCTTCATACGGACAGCCAGCCGTACCTCGGCGCACCGCCCAGCCTCCAAGTGATGATCTGCGTGAGGCCCGCAGCCGAGGGCGGCGAGACGATCCTCGCGGACGGATGGGAGCTCGCTCGACGCGCGCAGCGCGACGAGCCGGATCTCGCGCGTCGTCTCTACGAGGAGCCGCGACGCATCTCGTTCTATTTCGGCGACGTCGTCGGCGCGACGATCGCGCGTTGGCGCGGTCACACCGCGTTCACGCACGCCCCCGTCGCGACGGAAGGCGACGCGCTCGGACCGCGTGTGCGCGCGCTCGTCGATCGCGCGCCTCGGATCGAGCTTCGCCCCGGCGCGGGCGACGTGCTCGTCGTCGACAACCACCGGATGCTCCATGGACGACGCGCGTTCGCGGATCGCACCGGCCAAGGTTCGCGCGAGTTCGTACGCCTGCTCGTGTGGCTCGCGCAGCCGTTCGCGGTGGATGAAACGATTTCGACGCGCGCGCGCGACGTGACGAGCGCGTCGCCGTCGCCGTCGCCGCTGGACGACGCCACGGTTGCACATCGCCTCGCCGTCGTGACGGAGCTCCTCCGCGGCGCGCCGCCCGGCATGCTCTCCGTGCGCGAGCGGATTTCGGAAGCAGAGCTCTATCGATGGCGTGACGCCGCGCTCGGCGGTTCTGCTTGACTTTGAATCCCCGCGACGTAGATTCCGCGCCCGTTCCGGGGCAATAGCTCAGCTGGGAGAGCGCTGCGTTCGCAATGCAGAGGTCAGGGGTTCGATCCCCCTTTGCTCCACTTCTTCTCGGAATTTCAGGATCGCTACGTCGGTCGATGCGAGCACCGGTCATCACGGCATGCGGCATCGCCGTCGTTGCCGCTTGCGCGTCGTCCTCCGCGACGATCGCTCCCCACCCGACGGCGCCTCCGGTCGCTTCGGGCGCGTCGCCCGTCGCGTCGATCACCGCGCCGCCGACGGATGCCGGTACGGACGCCGCACACCCTTCTCCGGGCTGGACGCCGCCCGCGCCGTTCGTCGTCATCGCGACCGCGCCGGCCGATGCGCCGTTCACGATCCATTCGCTCACGACGACGACGCTCGCGATCGCCGGCGACGAAAAGCCGACCGTCCTCGAGCTCGAGGCGAACAACCTCTCGACGCTCCCGAGCTGGCTCGATGCGATCGGTCCGCTCGGCGACGTCAACCTGTCCGAAGACCCGCTCTTCCCGAAGTCGAACCCGAAGGTGTCGCCGCCGGTGGGCCCAGGCGGACCGAGCGGACCGCCGACGGACCAAGGGTTCTTCGGGAGGCGCGCGATTTCGAGCGTCGTCGGCGTGTCGTCGTCGGACGCTTGGGCGTTCGTCGATCGATGGGGCGGGGAACGGAACCAGTGGATCCGATCGGATGCGTTTCGTCGGTCGGCCGGGCAATGGCAAAAGGTGGCGACGACGAAGAGGCTCGGCGTCTGGTACGGCGCGGCGACGACATGGCACGGCGGGGTCCTCGTCCACGAAGCGAACCCGGACGCGGAGAGGTTCGTCGCGTTCGGCATCAAGAGCGGCGTCGTCGTGCCGCAGCCGGCGCGCGTTCCTCCGCCGTGCAAGTTCTTCCACGTCGAGGCGTTCGCGCCCGTCGCGACCGGCGAGCTCATCGCGTTCGGTCACGGATGCGGAAACGGGACGCTGGCCATTCAGCGGTGGCCGACGGGCGCGGCGCAAGGGAGCTACCAGGCACTCGAGGTGATCTGGAACGCGGCCGAAGCGAACGGCTTCACGCGCGTCGTCAGCGCGGACGAGCTGCGGCTGCGCGTCCTCGGCGCCGTCCCGGGCAACGAGAGCACCTCCGACGATCTCGAGCTCGTCGACGTCGAGCTGCGATTCAAAGGTGGACGCTGGGCGACGGCGTCGACGAAACGCGCGCCGGCGGACTCGCTCGTCGCGAAGATCGGCGCGGCGAGCGGCGGAAAGCCCACGCCCGGCGTGCAACGCTTCGAGCTCCGCGGCGCGCGCATGCTCGCCGACGGGAGCGTCCTCGCGTGGGGAGCGATCCGCGTCGCGCAAAAGGTGGCGGAGAACGTGCTCCTCCGATCGCGCGCCGTCGGCTCGCCGATCCACCTGCGGTGACGTTCGCGCGACGGTCGCGGGCGGACTACCGCGAGAGCTTCGTCGCGAAGGGCTTGTCGCCGGTGACCGGCGTCGCGTTCGCGACGAGGTAGTAAAAGGGATACGTCGCGTTCGCTCCGATCGCGCCGCCCGGATTGTCCGTCGGCACTTCCCCGTAGACGAAACCACCCGACGACGTGACGAGCCCGAACCAACCGAACGCCGCGGGGCGCGCGCCGCCGATCGCTGCCCACGGGATCGAGAACTCGCGCGTCGTCCCGTTCGTGCACACGGTCAGCTGCGCGGCTTGTGCAGCGTTCCATCCACCGGCGCCGTCCGACGTGCGCGTCTCGTTGTACGACGCCTTCACGTATGTAGCGAGCTGCGCGTGGAGCGGCAGCGTCGCGATCGTCTCTCCGTCGTACGCGAATCCCGTCAGGGTCCCGTTGGCGTTCGTCCCCGCGTCGATGCCGATCGCCGGCGCAGAGCTGACGTACACCACCGAGCCCTCCGCCGTGTTTGCTCCTGCGACCGCGAAGTACGCCGTCGTGTCGTCCCACGTCGCGTACCAAACCTGTCCGCCCGACGTCTGTTGGTTCTGCCCGTCGGTGTGGACACCGTATTCGCCCGCGTTGATGACGCCGTCGCACGTCGGCGGAACGAGCACCGCGGCGTCGCCCGCGTCGGCGCTCGCTTCGACGTTCGCGTCGCTGCCAGCCTCGGCCGCGGCGTCGTTCGATGCTTCCTGAGCTGCGTCGGCGCTCGCCTCGGACGGCGCGTCGCTGCCGGTGTCCGCAGCGCCGTCGCGCGCGGCGTCTGCCGCGTCGCTCCCTCCGTCGACCGTCGAAGCGTCGATCGCAGAGTCGCCTGCCGTGCCGTCGACGCCGCCGTCGAGGTGCGAAGCGTCCCCAGCGGTCGCGTCGCGGCCACCGTCCGTGTGAACGTCGACGTCGGGGAGGCCGCCGGCGTCGTCGCCGCCGCCCGGATCGGCGCTGCAAGCAGCGAGCGCGCACGCGCCGACGAACGAGGAAAGGAGAGCGAGGGCGGTGGAGCGTTGTACGTAACTCATGTCTGCGTGACTTCATTACTGCAAGACGACGTCGGGTCAAGTCGCCAAACCGCACGCCCATGTCGTTAGCTCGCTGACTTCACGTTTACGTGTGCGCCGGCGCTCGCCGCCGGGTGCGTCGCCGACCGAGCGTCACGCAACGGCGTGTTCAACGAGAACCAGTACGTGAAGAAATCGTTCCTCGTCGAGCCCGGCGACGGCAAGACGCCCGATCGCGGGTGGTTCCTGCAAGCGACCGTGATCCGCGTGTCGACGCCCAATCCTCTCGGCGCGCTCAACATCTTTCCGAGCGCGGACACGGGCGCGGGGAGCGGGCTGTCGCTCGTTCGCTTTCGAGTGACAGAGGACAAGCTGCAGATGCTGAACGTCCGCGAGATATCGACGACGCCGTCGGTCACGCGCACCGAAGAGGTGATGAACGCCTGGCCCGTCGAGAGCGTCGATCTGAAATACCGCGTGAACCTCGACGGCGAAAAGTCGAATTTCTACGAGGAAAACCAAGAGCTCGATTGGCAAATACGCCAATGGGTCAAAGTCCATTTCGCGAAGAACGACATGAGCGACATCGCGCCTCTCGGCGGCTTCGTCAGCGGCGCGCTCGCGCGGTGCACCGACCTGTCGAGCGCGTCGACGACGCTCGTCCCGAACAGCTACAGGGTCGAAGAGCACGACGACATCAGCCAGAACTACATGCAGTGGGCCGTCAGCGTGACGGTGCCGGTCCTCTACTCGGATCCGGCCTGCGTGCAAGCGTACGGCGATCCAGGTGTCGTCGCGAAGAACATCGGGCGGCAGGACGTCACGTTCGAGCTCATGTACTCGATGATGCGCGCAAAGCCGGTCGACGATCCGGCGACGAGCGCGGACGCCTACGTGCCACTCGCGATCGACGAGAAGGATCCGATTCGGCACAAGTACGGCGTCATCAACATCGTCCCGATCGTGCGCGATCCCGACACGCAGCTCCTCGCGTCGCGGCAGCTCGTCAATCGATGGAATCCGCGAAAGCCGATTGTGTACTACTTTTCTCCCGGCGTACCTGATCACATCAAAGATTCGTTTCTTCGACCGAATGGCATCAAGGAGCGCACCAATCAGCTCTTCGAGAAGGCCAATGTCGCGATGCGCGTCGACTTCCTCGAGCACGACGACGCGCGCACGCTCGGCGATCACGCTGGGCCGAGGCGCGAGTTCGGCGACGTGCGGTACAGCTTCGTGCGCTGGCTCGACGACGTCGACGCGAACACCGGCGGATGGAGCGGGTATGGACCCAGCGCCGCCGATCCGCGTACGGGCGAAGTCCTCAACGCGCGGATCAACCTCGCCGCACTCGCGCAGCCGTTCACGGGCACGGAGTGGGCGTACCAAGTCGACTTCTTCTTGAAGTCGATCGGCGCGAGCTGGGGGCTCGACTCGCCCGACGCTTGGGGCGACGACGGCGTCTGCAGCGACGGCGATGTGAAACCGCTCAAACCGTCGATTCTCGCGACGCAACACAACGCGACGTCGACGCTCTACACGAAGATGCAGCAATACCTGCAGAAGCCCGCCACGACGTACGGCAACCTCGGGCCGCAGGACCTCGTCGCGCATCAGGACGACGACTTCTTCCGTGCGTACTACACGCTTCTTCCGTACCAGGTGTTCGCCGATCCCGACGCGAACCGCTTCGTCGTTCGTGAAGGCGGCAAAGGGATCTACGGCGCGGCGGCGTACTGGGACATGCTCGCGAAAGAGAGCCGCTTTCAACAAATCGCGGGCACGGTCGATCGCGGCGAGATGCCGTTCGACACGGCCGATGGACCGGACGGAGTCGCAAACGCGACCGCATTCGCCAACGAGCTGCGCAACCTGACCATCAACCACACGCAGCTTCAGTACGCGAAGGCGTACACGCTTCGCCAACAAGTGATGGACGTCCCGAGCGCGTTCAACTTCGTCGAGATCATGGCGCACACCGCGCGCCATTGCGTGAACGGCCACTGGCAGACGAAGGACGAGTGGGTCACGGGGCTACTCCACACTTGGTACGACCAAATCGCGATTCACGAATTTGGCCATACGCTGGGGCTTCAGCACAACTTCATGGCGTCGGTCGACAAGAACAACTGGGCCACCAAGAAGGACGCCGCGGGCAACGTGGTCAAGGACGCGCGCGGCAATCCCGTCTACACGCTCTACACGTCGTCGGTGATGGAGTACGGAATCCTCGGCTCCGAGATGTACGACCAGCTTCAATGGGGGCCGTACGACATGGGGGCGCTCGGGTGGATCTACAGCAACGATCGCCGAAACGATCCGGGCACGCCCGTCACGGCGGCCGCGTCGATCTCCGGGCAGGTCAGGCAAGGAGTCCCGTACAACGATCCGTACGGCTTCGACGACAAGGGGCAGGAGATTCAGTTTCTCTATTGTCACCACGAGCACATTGCGTACACGCCACTCTGCCGACCCCACGACGGCGGGACGACACCGAGCGAGATCGTCGCGAATGCCATCGAGCAGTACGAATGGCAGTACAACTTCACGAACTACCGCGTGTATCGCAAGTACTGGAACAACGCGGGATACGCCAATCGGCCCGCGGGGCTCATGACCGAGATGCGGCGCTTTCTGTCGCAGTGGCTCTTCGATTGGCGCGCGAGCGAGCTCGCCGACACGTTCCGGCGCATCGGGATCAAGAACCCCGACGCGAATGGATCGGATCTCCAGTACTTCGGGCAGCTCACGAGCAAGTTCAACACCGAGCTCTCGACGGCCAACTCGATCGTCGCGGCGTTTCACAAGGCGATCATCCAGCAGTCGACGGGCGAGCGCCCGGTACGCACCCTCTACGATCGTCAGTACGGGGACGTGACGCGGCAGGGGATCATCCTCGACAAGCTCTTCGCGATGCAGAGCTGGGTCGGGCTCTGGCCGTCGACCAACTACGATCCGAACCAATCGGGCGCGTATTTCGCGTCGTACTCGAACGCGCCCGATGCGCTCTATCAGTACGTCGCCGAGGACGCGGTCGACTCGATGATCGGCGGGCAGTACGACGCGTTTCCGCATTTCGTTCCGCTCGCGGTGTCGCTCTTCGCGCAGGACACGCACTCGCCGTCGTTTACGGGGCGCGTCGTGGTTCGCGAGTGGATCGGCGGGCAGGTGTTCCATCGACGTCGTGTTTCAGCTCGACGACGGGGCGTTCCCTGGCGCGGCGTTCGCGACGGAGCTGCCGGTGAAGTACTTCCTCGACGCTTTCCGTCAGTACAACTGACGGCCGAGAGACTTGAATATCCTCTGCTCAGCTTTCGCCAGATACGCGCTTCTTGGGTGCCGCGTCGGGGCGAACGGACTGCGCCTTCGCGATCCCCGGCTTGGCGATCGCGCGCGCTTCTTCTTCCGCGACGCTGACCACCCCCGCGCCCTGGCAGCGGAAGCACTCGTAGGTCTCGATGTCCCAGCTCGTGCCCGCGCGACCGAACGGGCCGCCGCCAGCACCACCGCACGCCGGGCACGTGATCATCTCGTCGGGAGGCATCGTACGGCGAGCGTAGCGCGAGCGCGCGGGCCGTGCGAACTTCCAGCCGATGGATTCGAGCTACCCGCCCGCGCCGGTGTCGTCGCGTCGCCTTCCGCCGTCCGAGGCGACGTTCTTCGAGGACCTCTTCTCGGACCTCGAGCTCCGCGTGGAGTGGCTCGGGCAAGTCCTCGACAGCGTGCCCGACCGCGAGTCGTCGGCGCTCGCCCAGCTCAACGAGTACGCGAAAGCGCTCGGTGACTTGAAGAAGGCGCTCGCGCACTTGCACACGCACACGAAGGACACGCGCCTTGCGCCGCTCTTCGCTCTCGACGGGCCGCTCGCGGCGTACATGAGCCGCCTCTTTGCGTGGTGCGAGGAGATCTCCGACGACTTCGAGCGCCTCGCCGTCGGGCTCCGCCGCCGAGAAGCAGTATGGACGGTCTTCTCGCAGCGAATGGTCAACGTGTCGTTCGAGCACTTCGACGAGCTCGCCACCGCGATCAAGAAAGAGAACCTTCGCGTCCGCGCCGGGATGCCTCCGACGGACGACGAGCGACGCTTCGATGCGCACCTCGAAGAGGTGCTCTGGGCGACCGAGTGGCTGCACATGAGCCTCGCGCGCGCGCCGGGCGGCTGACGGCTGACGAGTCGCGCGCGCCTGCAGTGTTGCCACTGCATTTTACCGCTGCAATCAAGCGTCGCGACGCGCGCTTGCTGCTCGCGATCTGATCCGCGCGAGATCCACACTGCGGCCAACCGCCATCACCCGCGACGCGATCGCGCTTGGGTCGCGTCGAAGCGTCGCGGCCTCTTTCCCGCGGGATCGACCTCGCGCACCGCGCGCGCTCGTCGCGTCTCGACCCTCTCGATGGGCTGGTACTCCCCTTGCGATAGGGCTCTCCGACGACTTCACCGGAGAGGTAAAGACCATGCGTGCGATTCTAATGGCGGCAGTAGTAGGGATTCCCGTTGTCCTGTTCGCCTGTTCGAGCGGCGAGAAGCCACAATCGACCGGGAGGCTGACGCTGGAGCTCGTCGGCGACGGCCAGAACGTCAAGCTCGCGCACGCGCCGTCGAACCCGAGCTACACCGGGACGTACCCGGTGAAAGCCGTGGATGCGATGACGGTGACGATTCAGCGATCGGGTGACATCAATGCGATGTGCCGGACGTCGCTCGGCGTCGGTCCGTGCGTCGAGCACCCGTTCTTCACGCAAGTGAAGCCGTGGGGCAATCGCATCTACATCAAGGTCTTCGACGTCTACGGCGAGAAGGTCGCGAGCGACATGGTCTGCGAGCCGGACGGCGACGCGGGCAACTGCGACGGCGTCGACGGCGGCGACAACGGCGGCGATCCTCCCGAGTATCCGCCCGCGCCGCCCCCCGGTGGCGGTGACGACGGCGGCCACTCGTGCGACGGCGGCACCGGCAATCCTCCGCCCGGCCACGGTGGCGACGGCGGCACCGGCAATCCTCCGCCTGGCCAGCCTCCGCCCGGCCAGCCTCCGCCTCCGTGCGATCAGGCCTCGGTCGCGGCGGCGCAAGCGAAGTTCTGCGCCGACATCGATGCGTGGCTCCACGCGCACAACATCAACTACACAATCAACTGCGCGGTCCTGAATGGCCACTTCGATTACTCGCACGCGAAGCCGCCGCAAGTTCACGAGGACATCCCGTGCCTCGAGATCATCACGCAGGCGTGGGACGAAGTGCACGCCGAGCTGCAAGGCTGCGGCACGGACGTCAACGCGACGGTCATCAACTGGAAGTCGTCGTCGCGTTGGGATCTCATTCAGCACGGGACCTGCCGCGGGTCCCCGCTCGTCCTCGACCTCGACGGTGACGGCGTGAACTTGTCGTCGCTCGAGCAAGGCGTCGCGTTCGATCTGTTCGGCACCGGGCAGAAGGTGAAGACGGCGTGGATCGGGAGCGGCGACGGTTGGCTCGTCCTCGATCGCAACGAGAACGGCGTCATCGACGGAGCGCGCGAGCTCTTCGGGAACGTCACCGGAGGCACCGCGCACAGCGACGGCTTCCAGGCGCTCTCGACGGTCGACACGAACGGCGACGGCAAGGTCGACGCCGACGACGAAGGGTTCGCGAAGCTGCGCGTGTGGCGCGACACGAACCGCGACGGACGCAGCCAACCGTCGGAGCTCGTCAAGCTCTCCGACCTCGGCATCAAGGCGCTCATCGTCGCCGCAACGCGCGACGAAGGCGCTGCGTCGTGGGACCGTCACGGCAACCAGCTCCCGCTCGTCGGCGAGTTCGTTCGCACGGATGGAACGCGCGGCATGGTCGCGGATGCGTACTTGAGGTTCCAGCCGCTCAAGTAGTCCTCCATCCCCACATCACGATTCACCAGAGCCCCGCGGTATCCCCTCACCGCGGGGCTCGCTTTTGTCTGGTAGATTCGTCGTCGTGACCGACTACCAGATGCACACGCGCGCGATCGCGGTCGACGTGGACCTCGGCGGGGGGCGTCGCGTTCGCGGCGAGGTGTTCTTGCACGACGCGGTCGCCGCGCACGACGGCGACGAGACCATCCTGGACCTCATGAACGACGAGGCGTCGTTCTTCCCGCTTCGTGTGACGACGCCGACGCCGTCGACGGTCCTCGTCGCAAAGGCGCACGTTCAGGCGATGGTGGTCCCACCGCTCTCGCAGAGCCCGCGAATCGTGCTCGAGCGTGAGACGTCGGCTCAGTTCGACGTGACCCTCGAGCTCGACGACGGCGTGAGTGTGTCGGGCAAGGTCTTCGTCGAGACGCCGCCTGGACGGCAGCGACCGCTCGATTTCTTCAACGCGGCCAAGTCGGGATTCTTCGCGGTCACGCAGCCCGACCACGACGTCCTCGTCAATCGCGCGCGCGTGCACCTCGTGCACGACGCCGCGTCGCTGAGCGAACGTCCGCCGCACCTCACGTGAGCGCGACGACTCCGCGGGCGATGAGATCGCCGAGCAGGCGCTCCGCATCCTCGCGAGTCAGACCGCAGAGGTCGTAGATCATCTCGAGCGACGTCGTGCCGTCGATGAACGAGAGCATGAAGCCCGCGCGCGGATCGAGCTCGAGCTTCATCAGCTCGGCGCGCGTGACCTTGAGCGAAGGGATCGCTTCGGGTGGTCCGACCGCCGCGGTGGCGGCCGGTTCCTCGCGCGGGATCGGTGGGACGGAGCGCGGTGGAAGCGTGCGCGGCGGGAGCGTGCGCGGTCCGATCGAGAGGCGCGGCGCAGGCGGGATCGTGACGGTTGGCGGAGGTGGCTCCGCGATCGGCGCGGCGACGTCGGGCTCTCGTATCGCGAGCGGCGGCGCGATCGCGCGCGCGATCGAGTGGACGTGGCGATCCTCGGCGGCGTTGAGAGCCTTCAGATCGACGCGCCTCCCTGCGTTCGCGCCGAACAGCGGGCGCACTTGCGGACGCAGCGGATCGCCGGGGTTCGCGTTGACGACGATCGCCACCTCGCGGTCCGAGAGCTCGACGAACGTTCCGGGCGGATAGACGCCGAGCGCGCGCACGAAGAGGCGCACCGTCGATCGTCCGAAGTAGCGATCCTCGAGCGCGATCGCGCCGCGCAGCGCCTCGTCCGGCTCGTCGCCCAAGCCGTTCACGAGCGTGCGCTTTCGATCGAAGAAGCTCGCGACCGAGATCATCCGCACCACGTCGTGCGGGACGCTCTTCGACTCGAGGGCAGGATACCCGCCGCCGTCGACGCCCCGGTGATGCTCGAGCGCGCCCGCGACCCACAGCGGCGGAGCGCCCGCCGCGAGCAGCGCGCACGCGCCGATGACCGGGTGATCGCGAAAGCGCGCCTTGTCGGGATCCGCGACGAGCGGCTCGGGGATGCCGCGGATCCTCTGCGGGAGGAAGATCTGCCCGATGTCGTGGAGCATCGCCGCCGCCGCTGCCTCGATGCAGACGTCGTCGGGGTAGCCCGCTTCGATCGCCATCGCCGCGGTCATCAGCGCCACGTTGGTTGCGTGAGACGCCTCGTCTCCTTGACCCGCGGCGTACGCGCGCGGCTCGAGCGCGAACGCGCGCGCGTTGCAAGCCGCGACGAGACGACGCGCCACGGCGCGCACCCCCGCGCGATCGATCGGCTGCTCCGCAGCGATCGCGCGCGCGGCCTCGTGAAGAACGTGGCCGACCTCGGCGACGAAATACTCGGCGCGTGCCCCTTGCCGGTTCGTCTCGTCGCTCGTCTTCAGCTCGGCGAACCGAAGGAGCACGTGCGCGAGGCCGGTCTGCGTCTCTTCGCGGAGCTTCGCCGGATCCGGCACCGGCGGGAGGTTCAGCGTGCGTCCGAGGAGCGCGCACTCGGCGGGTGTGATCCCGCGCTGAAAGACGATGCACTCGAGCTCGTGGCGCGTCATCGCATCCGCGAGCGTGGTGAGGCGCGCGCGGAGCTCGGGGAGCGGGCGCTCGCTCACGACGAACTCGCCGTCCAAGAGCGCGAGGACGATCTCGGGGACGCGATCGAGGAGCCGCGTGAAGCCCGACGCCGCCGCCGCGTCGGCGCGCGCGATCGCGGGATGGCCTTCGGTGTAGTGCGAGCGAACGCTCATCACGTTCGCGAGGCCGTGCAGCGCCTCGCCGACGTCGGCCCACTCGGCTCCGCGAGGTGCGCGCGACTCGGCCATCAGGCCTTCCCCGCTGCGCGCTCGCACGCCTTCCGAACGCGCCACGTCGTCGAGTGGAGCCCTTCGTCGAAGCGCGCCGCCGCGGTCGGCGCGGGAGACGCGTGGAGGGCGACCGCCGCCACGTCGCGAATCGAAGACGACGCGCCCATCTCGAGCAGCCCGCGCGGGTGGATCAGCTTGAACAGCGCCGCGGCCGCCGCGTCGTGCGACGAGCGTCCGAGCGCATCGACGATCCGTCGCCGGAGCTCCTCGGGCTGCGCATCGTCCGCCGCGATCACTTCGACCGCGGCGATCGCGTCGATGCCGAGAAGCTCGCCACGCAAGAGGATGCGCGCGGCGTGGCTCACGTCGTGCGACGAGTCGGTCAGATACGACACCGCGATGTCCATCGTGATCTGATCCGGCGGCATCGAGCGCAGCGCGCGCGCGACCTCGAGGCGCACCTTCTCGTTCGGATAGCGCGCGACGCCCGCGAGATCGTGCGTCGTCCCGCCGCATCGCGAGAGAAGCAACACGGCGTTGCGAGCGACGTACCACTCGGGTGCGCGGAGCCGCGCGCGGACGAGCGGCAACAGAGCCTGGCCCGCGAGCGGAAGCGCGTCGAGGAGGACACGCCGCATCTTGCGGTTCTCGGTCGTCTCGAGGCGCTGAACGGCGACCTCGGGCGAATGCAGGACGACGAGGTTCACGGTCGCGACCATGTCGGCCAGCTCTTCGTCTTCGACGGAAGCGCTCGACGTGTCGATCTCGTCCAGGATCCTCGACGACGCCGCCGACGCCCCGACCTCGCGCAGAGCGCTCGCCGCCGCGCCGCTCGCATCGACGCGCATCGCGTCGGTCAAGCCGCGCACGACGCCGACCACACCGTCCCCCGCGCCTTCTTCGACGAGCGCCCCCACGACCGCCGGCATCGCGCGGCATAGGCGCCCGAGGCCTCCGGTGCGCGCCGCGATCCGGATCACCTCGGCGACGAGGAAGCGACCGTTGACGAGCGACGCGGGTCGCGGCGGCGGCTCGGTGTGGAAGATCGCCGGCGGCGTCACGCTCCCAGGCGGCGGCATCGACGACGCGCGCATTCCCGGCGGCGTGCCCATCGGCAGAATGCTGATCGGATGGCGCGGGCCAGGCGCGACGCTGATCATCGGCGAGGGGAACGACTCGACCGCGGGCATCGCGAAGAACGAGCGCACCGCTATCGCGCGGGCCGCGTGCTCCTGCAAGCACTCGCGCTCGGCGCGGAACGACTCGTAGCTCGCGACCGGTCGCGCGATTTGCGCGAGGGCCTCGGCCGCCGCCGGATCGTCGGCGGGAAGATCGAAGAGCGCGCCGCCGAGCCACCTCAGCGCGGCGAACCGTCGTGGCTCGAACGGGATCGCCGCGTTGATCGCGTACAGCACGGCGTCGAGCTCCGCTGCGTGCGCGCGCACCGCCGGAAACATGAAGCGCCCGAGATCGGCCTCGGTGAATTCATCGAAGGCCCACGCGAGCGCGGCGCGAAACTCGCCGACCTGCGCGGGGAAGCCGACGATCAGGCGATCCTTGGACTGCGGCGACAGCGCGAGCAGCACGCCGCGCAGCTTGGGCGCGAGATCGAGCCCGCGGTTCTTCGCCTCCTGCTGCACCATCAGCGCGAAGCCCGCCGCGGCCTCCGCGATACCGAGTGCGTCCTCCTCGAGGATCGCGCTCGCGACGTCCGGGTGCTCGAGGAGCTCGCCGAGCTGCTCGCGGAGGACGACGTCGACCGAGCGCTCCGCGACGAGGTTCCGCAGCATGTCGCGGAAGAAATCGCGGAGGCGCTTGCGTCGCTTTTGTGAATCGCGCTCCTCGGTCGTGACGTCGTGCGCGATCTCTTCGATCTGCACACGGACGATCCCGCGATCCATCGCCAAGCGCATGATCCCGCCGCGGTCGTAGATCGCCTCCGAGGGCATCGTCAGAAGTAGGACGAGATCGGTCAGCTCGCCGACGGTGACGCCGTGCGCGAAGCGCAGGAGGAGAATGCCGCGCTCGTGCAGGTGCGGCGCGAGGCGCGCGCGAATGGCGGGGTGGCGCGTCGTCACGTCGCCGAGCACGATGTCTTCGGCGAGGACGCCGTACGACAGAGGCGAGCTCGCGGCGAGCGCGCGCGTCAGCGTGCGGTGCGTCTTGTCGGCGAGCTGGGCGCACGCGGGATGCGACGCGGAGTACTGCATGACGCGGGCGAGCCACAACGACAGGTCGACGAGGACCTGCTCTTCGATCGGCGTAGCCCCTGCGATCGCCACGGCCGCACGTTATGGGCAGGTTCGACCGGCTTCAACCGTTGCCGTTGCCGCGACCGCCCGCGCCGTGCGCCTGCGCCTTCGCGAGTCGCGCGCGCGCTTCGGCGTCGTCCGGACGTGCTTCGATCACGCGCTGCCACGTCGCCGCCGCGTCGACCCAATGTCCGTAGCGCTCCTCGAGCGCCGCCTTGCGCATCAAGCTCTCCGCGAGGCGACCGCCCACCGCGCGCTTCATCTCGTCGTACGCCGCGACGAGCGTCACGTCGTCGGGCGACGCTTGGATCGCGAGTCGGTACGCCTCCACTGCACCCGAAAAATCCCCCGCCGCACGCGCGCGCGTCGCCGCGTCGACGTGCTCTTTCGCCTTCGCTTTGCGATCTGTCTTCGCGTCCAAGAACCTCTGCTTCAGCGCCTCCATCGCCGCGTTTCGCTGCGCGATGACCTTCCGCTCGACGGGCGCCTTCTCCGCCGACTCGTCGGGCGTCGCACCGAGCTGCGCGTCGTACGCTGCGCGCGACTCGGCCACCGACAGCGTCTCGTACGCGAGCGAGAGACGCGACAGCAGCGCCTCCATCTTCGCTTTGTAGCTGCCGAGCGACTTTCCGAAAAACCTGTCCGGATGAACGACGTTCACGAGCCGAAAGTACGCGCGCTTGATCTCTTTCTTGTCGCTGTCGCGCGCGACCTGCAAGAGCGCGTAGTACGAGAGCGTCGACAGCTTGGCGTACGCATCGAGGACGTAGCGGCGCTCGTCCAAGCTGAGATCGACGTTCTCGTGGAGCTCCGGCGGATCGGTGGCCATCGGGGACGGCCGTAGTCTAGTGCGCGGCGGCTCGCTGCGCGACGAGCTCGATGAGATCGCCCTGCGCGAATTGGAAATCGAGGACGTGGAGACCGAGCTCGCCGGTGAGAAATCGGTTCGTGAAGTCGACCGGGCTCACGCGCGCGTCGCCCGGTGCGGGCGCGGCCGAGACGGCGAGGTAGCGAAATCCGTCGGGTCCTTCGACGCAGCTCCCCGAGTAGAAATTTCTGAGCATGACGAACGGCGTGGTCGTGCCCTCGACGCCTTTCATCCACGTGCGGAACGCGCCGCTCACCGGAAGGAACGTGCGCGAGAACGCGCGCGGCGCGCCGCCGGCGAGCTCGGCGGGGTTCACGCAGACGCTCTCGTGTCCGCGCGAAGGCTTGTCGCGCGCCGGCGTGGGATTCGTCCCAGCGATGTACGAACGGAACGCGACGACGCACGACGTCTCGCCGGCGCGCGTGCACATCGGCAGATGCGCGAACGTCCCGCCGATCGTCTTCCCTTTCTCGACCTCGAGGCGCCATCCGATCGGCATCGCGAGGAGCAGCCGCTCGCGCATCGCCGCGTCGTCGTCGAAGATGCGCTGGAGGAGCCGCACGATCATCTGCGCGCCTTGCGAGTGACCGAGCAGCACGATCTTCCGACCGCGATTGTATTGCCCCATGTAGTGGAGGAACGCGTCGACGATGTCGGACGCGGCGACCGCGAAGTACGGCTCGGCGAAGCTCTCTTTTCGCAAGTACGTGCCGATCGTGACTTGTCGGTAGAGCGGCGCGTACACGGAGCAGACGCTTCGAAAGCGCGCGACTTGCGCGGCGGCGGTGCGCGCCATCGGCTCGATGTCGTCGAAGTCTTCGTGGTTCGCGGGGCCAAGCCCCATGTCGACGGTCGGGTAGACGTAGAAGCAGTCGACGTCCGTCGGCGGCGCGGGTGCGTCGCGCACGACGTCGCGTGTGCCGTCGGCGCGGAGCTCGGTCGCGTCGAGATCGCGCGCGCACGCATCGGTTCGACCGGGGAGGCAGAGCCACGTCTTCGGGTCCTTGTAGTGCGCGCTCTCGAAGCCGGTGAAGGGGCTGACGAGCGTCGCGGGCGGCACGGGGCTGCGCGGAGGCGGCGTGTGCGCGCACGACGCGACGGACGCGAGCGCGACGAGCGTGGCGAGCAGAGCCGCGGCGAAGCTCGTGAGTCGAGAGCTCGCGAGTCCGGATCGCGCGCGTCTAGAGCTCGACGCCGAACGCATCGCGCAACCGCACGAGCACGTCTTCGCGCGTTTGCGCATCGCCCAAGCCGACGCGCAGCGAGATCGTCAACCCGTCGCCCCACGGCCACCAGAGCCCATACGCGAACGCGCGTCCGAACGACGGGCTCGCCATCACGAGCTGCCCCGCACGAAGCCCACCCGCGCGCGTCGCGACGTCGCGCACGTGGGACGGCGCCTGCGGAAGCGTCTGCGGAGTCCATTCGTGCGCCAGCACCTTCATCGCCACCGCACGGGCCTCGTTCTCGAGCGACGCGTCGAACGACGACGACACGCACGACACGCGGCTATCCCAACTCCAGCCGCGTCGCGGCCAATCCAGCCGCAGCTGCTTCATCGCGTCGATGAGCCCCGTCCACCCGTCTGTCACGCCAGGTCCAATCGCCATCAGGGGGATCGTACACGCACCGCGGGAAGAAAGCGCACCGTCTCTGCCTTGTCTGTGAAACCCTCCACCACGGCACAAACAACGGAGCCTTTCCATGCGAGACCTCAAGGGCAAAGTCGCCGTCGTGACCGGCGCGGCGAGCGGCATCGGGCGCGCGATGGCCGAGCGGTTCGCGCGCGAGGGAATGAGCGTCGTGCTCGCGGACGTCGAAGAGAAGCCGCTCGCCGAGGTGACCGCGGCGATCGCCGGCATCACCGCGAATACGAAAGGCACCGGGGGGGCGCGCGCGCTCGCCGTGCGGACCGACGTGTCGAAGGCGGCGGACGTCGACGCGCTCGCGGCCAAGGCGTTCGAGACGTTCGGCGCGGTGCACGTGCTCTGCAACAACGCGGGCATCGCCGCGGGCGGCCTCATGTGGGAGCGCGACACCAGCGACTGGGAGTGGGTGCTCGGCGTGAACCTCTGGGGCGTCATCCACGGGATCCGCGCGTTCGTGCCGAAGATGATCGCGCAGGGCGAGGGGCACGTCGTGAACACGGCATCGATCGCGGGGATGATCACGGCGGCGACGATGGGTCCGTATTGCGCGACGAAGCACGCGGTCGTCGCGATGAGCGAGTGCCTGCACCACGATCTGATGATGGCCGCGGGGGGCGTGGTGAAGGTGAGCGTCCTCTGCCCGGGATGGGTCAAGACGAACATCGGCACCTCGGAGCGAAACCGTCCGGCGGCGATGACGTCGACCACGCCGCGCGCACCGTCGCCGCAGGATCAATTGCTCTTGGAGGTGACGCGGTCGGCGCTCGCCGCCGGGATCTCGCCGGACGAGGTCGCGGGCCACGTGCTCGACGCGATCGTGAACGAGAAGTTCTACATCTTCACGCACCCGAAGATGCTCGGCGCGTTCAAGAGGCGCGCGGACGGGATCCTCGGCGGGAAGAACCCGACGTTCGATCCCAACTTCGAGTAGCGCGGCTACTTCTTCATCACGCTGTCGAAGAACTGCACGAGCCGCTCGTAGTACGTGACGCGGTTCTCGGCGCGGAAGACGCCGTGCCCTTCGTTCTCGAAGCGAAGGTAGTCGACCTTTTGTCCGCGCTTCTTCAGCGCGTCCACGATCTGCTCGGCCTCTCCGACCGGCACGCGCGGATCGTTCGCGCCGTGCACGACGAGGAGCGGCGCTCTGATCTTGTCGACTTTGTGGATCGGGCTCATTCGATCGAGGAGCTCGCCGTGCCGCGAGAGCGATCCGTACTCCTTCTCGCGGAGCGCGCGGCGGTACGATTTGGTCTGCTCGAGGAACGTACGAAAGTTCGCGATGCCGACGACTTCGCACGCAGCCGCCCAGAGCTCGGGCTGCAGCGTGATCGCCGCGAGCGTCATGTAGCCGCCGTAGCTGCCGCCGGTGACCGCGATGCGATCACCCGCGACGTCGGGACGCGCGCCGAGCCACGCGTGCAGCGCGGCGAGATCCTTCACGCTGTCCTCGCGCTTCTCGACGTCGTCGAGGTGCGCGTACGCCTTTCCGTACCCGGTCGATCCGCGAACGTTCGGCGCCGCGACGACGTAGCCGCGCGCGACGAGGTATTGGACGAGCGGGTTGAAGTTGGGCTCGAACTGCGCCTCGGGTCCGCCGTGGACGTAGACGATCGCGGGGCGCTTCTCGCCGGGCTTCGCGTCGCGCGGCTTGAAGACGAAGACGGGGATCTCGAGGCCGTCGAAGCTCTTGAAGCGCTCCACGGTCGGCTCGACGAGCTGCGCGTCGTCGATGCCGGCGTGATCGCTCGCCGTCACGCGCTGCGATTTTCCGGTCGCGACGTCGACGCGCCACACTTCGTTCGGCAAGCTCGCGCGGCTGAACGCGACGAAGAGCGCGCGACCGTCTTTCGTGAACTCCATCTTTCCGACGACGCCGTGCGGGAGAAGGACCTTCGCGAGCGGCCTGAGATCGTACGGCATCGTCGGATCGTAGAGACGAAGCTCGGACCAACCGTCGATGTTGACCGCGACCGCGAGCGCCTTGCCGTCCGACGAGATCGCGATGTCGGTCGCGTCGTGCGTGTCGTCGAGGACGAAGCGCGGCTTCGGCTGCGGAGGCCCGCCGCCGACCTCGATGACGGCGACGTTGACGAAGTCGCGCCCCGCGTCGGTGAGCACGAACATCGCGTGACCGTCCGGCGTGAAGCGCGGCTCGGAGAAGCGGACCTCGTCTTCCGCCATGTGCGGCGTCAGCGGCGTGCGCTGAAGCGATTCGAGATCGACCAAGATGAGATCCTGATTGAAGCTCGAGATCTCGTGCTGCACGACGAGCTTCTTGCCGTCGGGGCTGAAGACCGAAGCCGAGTACGATCCGTTGCCTTCGTAGACGCGCTTCGGCTCGCCGAGATCCGGCGGGCGAACGTAGACGTCGAAGAACGCCGGATCGCGCTCGTTCGATGCGTACGCGACGAGGTGACCGTCGCGCGCGACGGCGCCGTAGTTGAAGCGAATCTTCGGGTTATACGTGAGCGCGACGACCGGATCGCCGCCCGGCGCGACGCGATAGAGCTGGCCGTTCTCGTCGCCGCCTTTGTCGCGACCGAAGAAGACGAAGCGTCCGTCGGGCGAGTAGTCGACGAACTGCGTTCGCTCGGTGGCGGGCGCGAGGATCTTCCACGCGCTCTCGATCGCCGGCGTGGTGCCGACCGGGACGACGAACGCTTGCGGCAATCCAGGCGCGTCGGAGAGGAACGCGACGCTCGCGCCGTCGGGCGACGGGCTCGGGCCGAACGATCGGTGCACCTTCACGAGCTGCGCGGCGGTGACCGTCGACGCGGGCAGCGCGCCGGGGCCGCCGTTCGGCGGAGCAACGACGACGGCGGGGGTGCACGCGGCACCGAGCACGAGGGCGGAAACGGAGAGGGCGGCTCTGCAGCGCATGGACCGCTCATACACCAGCTATGCTCTCGCCGTGACCACTCCGCTCCTCTGCGTCTTCATCGCGTTCCTCCTCATCTACCTCCCGAAGATCCCGCTCTCCGTCGCGATGGGAAAGCAGCCCGAGGGCTACGACAACAACAACCCACGCGCGCAACAGGCCAAGCTCACCGGGTGGGGCGAGCGCGCGAGGAACGCGCACGCGAATGCGTTCGAGTCGTTCCCGGCGTTCGCGGCGGCGGTGTTCGTCGCGCACCTCGCGCACGCGAACGAGAAGTACAGCGCGATCCTCGCGATCACCTACGTCGTCGCGCGGACGATCTACCCGCTCGTGTACATGGCGAACGTGGGCGTCGTGCGCTCGGCCGTGTGGTCGGTCGGATTCGGCGCGACGTGCGGGCTGTTCGCGCTTCCGCTCCTGATGTGACGCCGCCGAGGAGGGCGCGCGCGCACGGGAGGACGATCTCCGCGACGACGGCGTGGTTCGGATCGAGGCGCGTGATCGCGCGCTCGAGATCGGGGACGCACGACGGGTGTGCGCGGACGATCCACGCGAGCGTGCGCCACGCGAGCTCGGCGTGGCGCTCTTCGTCGTCGGCGATCTTCGCGAGCGCCGCGCGGATCGCAGGATCCGTCGCCGCGTCGCGTGCGTCGCGCGCTTCGAGCGCGGCGATCGCTTCGTTCAGGCAGCCGCCGAGGAGCGTCTCGACCGCGACCGCGGACGGCGAGAGATCGATCGGCGCGTCGTTCACCGCGAGCGCGCCCGGACCGAGCGTGCGCCCCGCGAAGCGCGACGCGATGCCGTAGCAGAGGCGCGCGTGATCGATCTCGTCGAGCGCCGCCGCATGCGCGCCCGCGACGAGCTCCGGAGGAGCGCCGAGCGCGAGGAGCTGGAGCGAAACGCGCGCGAACGAAGCGACGGACGCGTGCTCCATCGCCGCCTCGCGCAGCCAGTGCGACGCGCGCGACGCGTCGTCGATCGCGTCGCCCTCGCCGAGAGCACACCAGTCGTCACGCTCGGTCGGCGCGGCGACGATCGGCTCGGCTTCGGCGCGCGCACGAAGCGGTCGGCCACCGCCGCATAGCTGCGTCCACGTGTAGCAGCACGCCGTCGGCGCTGAGGATCGTCGCGTCGCAGTGCTCGTCGCGTCGAAAGAGACCGACGCATACGCCGGCGTCGTTCCGCTCGGGTCGAGCACGCGCGCCGGGCAATCCGCGAACGGCGACGGCGCCATCTCCGGCGGCGGTGGCGGACCGATCGAAGCGTCGCTGGTCGCGAGCGTCGCCGCGTCGACATGCGCAGCAGCGTCGGCCTCCGCCGCACGCTCGGCCCGCGCGATGTCCGCGACCGTCGTACAGAACGCGCCGCTCGGACAGCTCGGCATCGGGTACGGCGTCGTCGTCGGCCCGATCGATCCACCGCACCCGAACGAACGTCGCACGCTCCCCTTGCATCCCGGCGTCAGGATCGCCGCGCACATCGCGGGCACGCCCATCGCGAGGAGCAGGCGCGCGCGAAGCGAACGAAGGCGCACGCTCACGGCTCGAGGACGACCTTGCGCCCCGGCACCACGGTGTTCGCCACGATCGCAAACTGCGTGATCTTCGCGAGCCCGACGCCGCCGTCTTGCCCCGCCTTCGAGATCGTCGCCAAGTCGTAGACGAGCCCCCAGTTCATCGCGTCGTCGGCGCCGACGAACAAGGTCGGCGCGTCGCAGCGCGCGACCGACTCGCGCACGCCCTCGGTGCCGAGCGTCATGTCGGGCCCCGCGAAACCTTTGCTGTACGTCTTGGCCGCGCCGCCGCCGAGCGTCCACACGTTGATCTTGCTGTCCTTCGCGATGTACGCGACGACCGCGCAGTCGGGCTGCGGTGGCGCGGCGAACGTGAGCGTGAAGGGCATCACGACTTTGTCGCGGTTCTCCGTCTTCGCGAGGACGCCCTTCGCCTTCGCCTTCTTCAGCGCCGAGATCATCGTGATCATCTGCGACGGCTTGGCCGCGCGCTTCACCTCGATCTCGACGATGGCGCCTTCGACCTGCGGCTTTCCCGTGATGAGCGTCGCGATCTGTCCGACCGGATCCGGATCCGTCGGCGAGACGCGCTCGGCGTCGATCGCGAAGGTCCCGGGCTCGATGATGATCTTCGGAGGCTTCGGCGCGGGCGGCGTCGTCGGAGTCGGTGCTGGCGCGGCGGACGCGGCGCCGCCTGCGTCCAGCTTCCTGAGATTCTTCGGCTCGTCGTCGCACCCGAGCGACGCCGCCGCAGCGAACGGCAACCAGACCGCGATCCCGACCCCCAACGCGCGTCGCTTCATCCGCCGCATGGTCGCGCGCGCCGCTGCCGAACGCAATTGGCCAGCACCGCCAACGTTCCGCTACCCTGAGTCCTCGTGAGCTCGCCGACGACGACGAAGGAAGCGCCGAACCTCGAGGGGAAAATCCTCGCCGGGAAGTTCCGCGTGATTCGTCTCATCGGCTCGGGCGGCATGGGCACGGTCTGGGAAGGGACGCACACGACGCTCGGCACGCGCGTCGCGATCAAGTTCATCAAGCCGGCGTACGCGCAGCACGACGAGGCGCGCGCGCGCTTCGAGATCGAGGCGCGCGCCGCCGCCAAGCTGCAGACCAAGCACGCCTGCCACGTCTACGACTACGGCGTCTCCGAAGAGGGGCTGCCGTACATCGTCATGGAGTACCTCGAAGGCGAGTCGCTCTCGGAGACGATCCTCCGCCGCGGGATCCTTCCGGCGATCGAGACCGCAAAGATCATCGGCCAAGCCGCGCGCGCGCTCGAAAAGGCGCACGCGAGCGGCGTCGTGCATCGCGATCTAAAGCCGGACAACATCTTCCTCGCGACGTCGAGCGACGTGCCGACGGAGGCGCGGGAGCTCAAGTACGTCGTGAAGCTCGTCGACTTCGGCATCGCGAAGATCTTCGACGATCCGTCGTCGCGGCCGCCCGAAGGCTCGATGCCGATGGGCGGTCCGACGCGCGAAGGCACCGTCATCGGCACGCCCAACTTCATGGCGCCCGAGCAGCTCACGGTCGGCGGCGCGCCCGGACCGCTCACCGATCTCTGGTCGCTCGGCGCGTGCACGTTCGCCGCGATGACGGGGCGCATTCCGTTCGAAGGCGACGTCCTCGGCGACATCGTGCTCAAGGTGTGCGCCGCGCCGATCCCCGTCCCGTCCAAGCTGAACCCGAACGTGCCGGTCGGCTTCGACGCATGGTTCGCGCGTGCGTGCGCGCGCGATCCTGCGAAGCGATTTCAAACGGCGAACGAGCTGGCCGAAGCGCTCGCGTCGGTGTGCGGCCTCTCCCGCGTGCGCATCGCGACGCTCGACGAAGATCAGGTGCAATACGTCCTGAAGGCGCGGTCGCTTCCGGACATCGAGCTCGCCGACGACATTCCGGATCACAAAGCGATGTCGGCGAAGTCGGCGTTGCTCGCGGGGCTCGTGCTCGGCGTCGCGTTGATGGTCGGGCTCGTCGGCTTCCTCGCGTGGCGCGACAAGATGATGTCGGACGAAGCAGAAGCCGCAGCGGCATCGGCCGCAGCGCGCGCGTCTGCCGCGCAGAGCGCGACGATCGCGTCGAGCATTCCGTCGATCGTCACACCGCCGCCGACGCCGAGCGCACCACCGGCGCCCAGCGGTGGAAAAGACGCCGGGCGCGGGAAGTAGGGGTCCGCCGTCGATGCGCTCGCCGCGTGAGAGGGCGCGTTGACACCGAGAGTCGGCCGGTGCGATCGTCGTCCGCGTGAGAGTCGCCCGTCCGCGCTGTCTCCGCGTCGCGCTCTTCAGCGCCTCCGTGCTCGCGCTGGCGGCGACGGCATCTCCGCGTGAATCGCTCGCGCAGACCCCGCCACCCGCGTCGGGCGACGACGCGACGGCACGCGGGCGCGCGGCGTTTCTTCGCGGCATCGAGCTCTCGCACAAAGAGCAGTGGGGCGACGCGCTGACGGCGTTCGAAGAGGCGGCCGCCGCGCGCAACGCACCCATCGTCGGGTTCAACATCGCGTACTGCCAGCGCGCGCTCGGGCGCTACGTTGCCGCGCGGCGCGCGATCAAGCGCGTTCTCTTGGACACGACGGGCCTCGAGCCGGGGCAGATCGAGGACTCGAAGGCGTACCTCGTCGATTTCGAAAAACTCATCGTCCGCGTGAAGGTGACGCTCGATCCGCCGACCGCCGCGCTCACGGTCGACGGACGTCCGCTCGTTGTCGAAGAAGGCTCGGTCGACACGTACCTCGGCTCGGTCGGCCCCGCGGGCATCGGCGCACCGCTCGGCAAGTCGACCTTCCTCGTGCTCCTCGATCCGGGGCCGCACCTGTTCCGCGCCGTGCGCCCTGGTCACGCCGACGCGCTCGTCAACCGCTCGTACCGTGCCGGCGAGAACGCGCCCCTCGAGCTGCATCTCGACGTGATGCCCGCGACCGTCGCCATAAAGTCCGAGCCCTTGTCCGCAATCGTGCGCGTCGACAAGCGCGAGGTCGGCGTCGCGCCGATCGAGTTCCAGCGCCCCGCCGGCACGTACCGAGTCCAGGTGGTCGCGGACAACTACGAGCCGTACGACGCCACGCTCGATCTCGCGCCTGGACAGCGGTCGGATCTGACCGCGAAGCTCAATCCGTACAAAGAGCCCATTACGAAGAAGTGGTGGTTCTGGACGGGCGCCGCGGCGATCGTCGCGGGCGGCGTGGTGCTCACGTACGTGCTCACACGGCCCACGCCGCAGCCGCCCCCTTACGACCAGGGAAACGCGAACTGGCTGGTGCAGCCGAAGGGGATTCGCTGGTAAGCGACGTGACGGCGACCGCGCTCAGCAGGTCGTTTTGCACTTCTCGAGACTGCAGGCCAAGAGAGCTTCGAGCGGCTTCACGGCGCTCGGGTACTTGGTCTTGCACCCGTTGATGCACGTCGCGTCGCCCGTGGCGCAGACGGCGATGCACTTCTGCGCGAGGTACCCCGCGGTGGTCGACCCGAGATCCGCGTAGGCGTCGGCGCAATTGGTGCTGATGCACTGGATGCAAGGATCGACGGTCGCGGGCGGCGTGAGGCACGGCGCTGCGCAGAGCAGCAGCATGCACGTGCTGAGCGGCGCCCAGTCGACCATCCCGAGGGGGTGCTTGTTGTAGCAATCGAGATCGCACGACATGCCCTTCGGGCACATTTGCAGGCACACCTTCATCGCGTCGCACTCGGCGTTTGCGTGGCACTTCGCATACGAGTCGCAGCACTTTTGATCTTCGCAGATGAAGCAGGGCTTCGTCTCGGTCGACGCCATGCACGTCTGGTGGAGGAGCCCCGTGCCGCCGGAGACCTGACCGCACGCCGAGCACGCCGCGCCGCCGCCGGTCGCGCGGCATGCCGTGAGCTTTCCCAACGCCTGCGCGGCGGCGGAGCCGGTCCCGCGCGGGCAGCTCTTTTCGCAGTCCGCGTCGGCGTCGCCGGTTGCGGTGAGCGGGCACGCGTAGAGGCACTGGAGGTATTGCGCGCAGTCGGGATCGCCGCTGCAGTCGCCGATCTCGCCGGAGCACGACTGCTTGACGCAGCCGCCGCAGGCGCTCGTTGCGTACGACACGGCCGCGTCGACGCCCGCGTCGACAGGAGCGACGCCGCCCGTCGATGCGGTCGAGCACGCGACCACCGTGATTGCCAAACACGCGAGCACGAAGAAAATCGAATAACGCGCCATGTCCCCCTCCTTCACGCCACAGCCAACTCTACACAGCTCCCGATGCCGCGGGTGACGATCGCGCGCCGGGTGGGTCTTCGTGTATGACCGAGTCATGTGGGAAGCGGGTCGACTCGCGTTCGCGGCGCTTGCGGGGCTCGGCGGCCTGGCGGCGTGCTCCACGACCGCACCTGCGCGACCGCAGCTCGTCGTGGTCCTCGACACGGACGCTCCCGTCGTCGGTCAGCTCGCGGAGCATCCCGAGCTCTCCGCCGACGCAGCGATCGACACGGTGCGCGTCGACGTGTTGGACACGAAGAACGTCGCGGTCGACTTGCGCGATCTCGTCGTCCCAGAGAAAGCCGGCTGGCCGATCTCGTTTGGCGTCGCGCTCACGGGCCGCGTGCGCCTTCGCATCCGCGCGTTTCGCGGTCGACTGGCGCGCGCGGGGACGCTCGGTGACGCGGGGACGCTCGAATCGCCGCCCGAGGTCACCATCGAACGCATCGTCGACATTGATTCACCGACGAGCGGCGTGCGCCGCGTACTCGTGAAAATGGCGTCCGACTGCCTCGGCGTGCAATCGAGCTTTCTCGAGCCCACGACGACGTGCATCGACGCCGATCACCGCGCAGGGAGCCCGCGTGACGCGGTCGCGGACATCGCCGGCGACGTGCTGCCGCCGACGTCCGTCGGCACGTGGAGCGGAGCGCGCGAGGTTGCTTGCGCGACGGCGCCTCCGCCAGGGCGCGTGTGCATCCCGGGAGGCTTCACGGTCCTCGGCGATCTCGACTTCAGCGGCGTCGACGACATCATCATCTCGAGCTCCGTGCCGCTCCATCCCGCGCTCCTCACGCCGTTTCATCTCGACGAGACCGAGTTCACCGTCGGCCGATTGCGGGCGCTCGTACAAAAAGGCGCGCTCACCGGGCCGCAGCCGACGCCGCGCACGCCGTCCGATTTCACGCTCGCGTTCTGCACGTGGCTCGGCCCAAACGACGCGACGAACGACGCGCTGCCCGTCAACTGCGTCGACTGGTCGATCGCCGATCGCGCGTGCCGCATCGAGGGGGGCACGCTACCGAGCGAGGCGCAATGGGAGCACGCCGCGCGCGGACGCGGGCGCGGTCTGCTCTACCCGTGGGGCAACCAGCCGCCGACGTGCTGCTCCGCGAGCGGCTCGCGCAAAGGACCTCCGATGATTCCGGCCGAGTGCACCGGCGCGGGCATCGAGCCGGTCGGATCGCACCGCCCGTCCCCGAGCTGCAACGGGATCGGCGACGTCTCGCGCGACGGCGTGCTCGATCTCGGAGGAAGCGTGGGTGAAGCGACGCGCGACAAGTCCGCGTCGTTTTCCGATCGCTGCTGGCGCACGCAGGGCATCGCGCGTGACCCCGTGTGCGTCGACGACGGCATCGTCTTCCACGCGCGCCGCGGCGGCGGTTGGAACGAAGGGCTCGCGATCACGCTCACGCCGCTCCGCTTGATCTACCCGGACAACGCGGGATCGCCCACGACCGGATTCCGATGCGCGTACCCGGGAGGAGCGCCGTGACGACGCGACCGACGAAACACGGATGGATCGCGATCGCCGCGCTCGTCACGCCGGTCGCGGCGTGCCGCGGCGAGATCGCTGACGCGCGGCCGCAGTGGACCGTCGTCGTAGCGACGGACGCGCCCGTGCCGCAGTTCGGCGATCGTCTGGTGGTCGAGCTCCTCGACGATCACGGGACGGCGTGCCCGGGATGCCGCCGCATCTTCGATGTCTCGCACGGCGACAGGTGGCCGCTATCGTTCGGCGTGCTCCCCTCCGAGGTCGGCGGCACGCCCCGCATGCGTGTTCGGCTCTATCGCACGGCGGACGCGGGCAGCGACGGCACGCCGGGCAGCGTCGCCGCCATCGACGCGCTGGCGAGGCTGCCAGCGCTCGGCGCGGGAATCACGCGGGTGGCCGTCGAGCTTCGGATGGACTGCTTCGGTGTCGCCGCGGACATCGCCGCGCGCACGACGTGCGATCCCGCCGGCGGCGCGGCTTTGCCCGAGGCGACGATGACCCCGTATGCGGGCGCCCTCGACGCGCTCCTCCGCGAAGGGAGCTGGCCTCGCGCGCAGCCGGTCGCGTGCAACGGCGCGCCGCCCTCGAACATGATCTGCGTTCCCGGCGGAGCGTTCGTTCTCGGTTCGCCGCACGATTTTCCCGCGGACGTCGCGACGTTCCCGACGCCGGAGCACGTCGTGCAGCTCGGCGCGTTCGCGATCGACGAAGACGAGGTCACGGTCGGTCAGGTGCGCGCGCTCGTGAAGGCGAGCGGCCTCGACGAACCGATCGCGCACACGAGCGATCCGATGTCGTCGACGTTCATGTGCAGCTACCTCACGAAGGACGACGCGACGAACGACGCGATGGCGCTGAGCTGCGTCTCGTTCGCGCTCGCCGAGCGCGTCTGCGCGGCGCTCGGCAAGCGACTGCCGACGGAAGCAGAGTGGGAGTTCGCGGCGGGCAACGCGCAACGCGAATCGTCCTACCCGTGGGGGGAAGACGACGACATTTGCGCGCACGCGGTCTCCGCAGTCGGCCGCACGGACGTCATGTTCCCGGAGCCGACCAACTGCCGCACCCTAGGCGGGAAGACCAGCGCGCCGGGGCCCGTCGCGGGAGGCTCCGCGCGCGACGCTACGTCGCTCGGTGTCCGGAACATGGGCGGCAACATGACCGAGTGGGTCGCCGACGTTTTCAGCCCCTACTCGTCGACCTGCTGGAATTCCGCGCGCCTCCTCGCGAACCCGAGGTGCACGCAGCCGAGCACGGGCGTGCACTCGATTCGCGGGAGTTGCTGGTCGTGCGTGCCGCGGCAGGCGCGTGCGTTCGAGCGCGTGCGCGGCACCACCGATGGGCCGAGCGATCAGATCGGTTTTCGCTGCGCGAAGTCGATGTAGATCACTCGCACTTGTAGATGTCGTAGTTCGGGCTCGTCTTCACGCAATGCGTGTAGCCCACCGTGAGGTTGTACTTCGACTGCAGGTCCTTGCAGTCTTGATCGGTGACGCAGGTGTAGCCGCAGCGCGCCGTGCAGCTCGAGCACACCGCAGTCGGGAAACAGCTCTGTCCGCATTTGCAGTTCTTGCACTCGCCGCTTCCCGGAGAGCACTTCTCTCCCGTCGTCGGCGAGCCGCCGCCGCACTCGAGGACGCCGTGGTTGTCGGAGATGCCTTGCGTCGCTTCGGCGGAGCCGCACGTGCACGTATCGAGACGAGCGGCAGGCGTGCCTCCCGAGCCATCCCCGCAGCCCGTGCACGACAGGACCGTGCCGCTCATCGAGCACCCCGAGCACGAGGCGGCGAACGATCCCGCCGGTAACGACGTCGTGCATCCGAGCCCCGAGCTCGAAGTCCCACTGTTCGAGCCGCACGCCGCGACGATCCCCACACCCAGGAGAACGGTCGCGAACGTCGCGAGCAACTTTCGCATCCGCATGAGCCCAGTCTCTGTTCGCTTGGTCATCTTCCCCTCCTCGTCACGTGGTCGAGCGGTACGTTCCGGATTGCGAGCGGGACTCTGCGCGATCACAGGTAAAACTCCGGACCGACCGCGACGAACCACAGAGGCGCGAAAGCGAAGTCGACGTCTTTGCCTCCGCTCGACCCGGTGCCCGTCGGCTGCGAGATGAAGGAGAGCTGCGCGGAGATTCCGACCGTGCGCGAGAGGCGGAACGATCCCTCGACGGTCGGCGCGAGGTTGATGCCGCCGCCCGTGCCTTCGTACGCCGTGCCTTTGGCCGTGCCCGACGCCCAGAGGAAATTTCTTCCGACCATCATGCCGACGCGCAACACGACATCGTCGCTCAGCGCGAGGCGCGCTTTGAACGACGCGCCCGTCGTGAAGAGGCTGAACGTCCCGTCGCCGAGCGGTTGGTCGGACAGGTAGCGCGTGTAGCCACCCGAGCCGAAGCCGGCGAACACGCCGACGGTGAAGAACGGGTGCGCGATGACGCTGATGTCGCCGAAGAAGAGCGGCGCGGTGTCCGTCTTGCCGACGGGGGATCCCTTCGGCGTCATCTCGCCGCCGATGAGGACGCCGGCACGCGGCGCGAGCTCGACGCGGTGATCGATGACGGGGACCGTGATCGTGGTGGTCTTCGTTTCGGCCGGCGGCGTCTGTGCGTCCGCGCGACTCGGCAGCGCGAACGCGATCGCGAGAGCACCGGCGCCGACGCACGCGACGGTGCGACGGTGGGAGAGCGTGATCGATCGGCGGAGGGTGCGAGCGTCGTTGGTCATGCAGAGGCCCATCGCAGCTCGCGTGCCAGCGGCTCGCGCATCGCGACGAACGCGAAACACCGAGCCGCATCGCTCGCGCGGGCCCCTTCGGCTGCCGAACCTTCGTCGATTGACGACAGACCTTCGTCGATTCGAGGCGTATCCTTGCCGCGCGTCATGGAGCAGAGCCCCGCCTCGCAGGCCCGCGCGTATGCATTGTGGCCGCACGTCCGGCAGCTCCTCGAGCGCATGTCGCGCGTCCTCGAGAACGAAGCACTCGTCGACGATTGCCTCGACGTCGTCGTCGATTTTCTGGGCGCCGATCGCGGGCTCGTCGTCATGTCGTACGCCGACGGGTCCACGCAGCCGTTCGTCGCCCGCGCGGGCGGGCGCTCCCTCGCCGGCCTCGACCGCGAAGAGATCTGCAAGACGATCGTTCGGCAGGCGTTCGACAGCGGCGAGTGCATGGTGTGGGACGCGATGCGGGCGCCGCTCACGACGTCGAGCGCGCTCGCGCTCGGCATCGTCGGCGCCATCGCCGCCCCGCTCTTCGGCGCGGGGGCGCGCACGGAGCGGCGCGGCGTCCTCTATGTCGACTTCCGCGACGCGCGAAAACCGATCGACGACCACCAAGTCGAGTTCTTCGTGACCGCGGCGCTGCTGCTCGGCGTCGTCTTGGAGCAGCAGCGACTCACGGAGGCCGCGGTCCAGCACTTCCGCGAGTCGCGCGAGCGGTGCCTCGACGTCGACGACACGCCTTCGTTCGAGTCGCTCCTCTCGCTGGAGGGGATGCGCGGCGTGCGCGCGGAAGTGATGTCGGCGGTGGCGAGCGACGCATCGATTCTGATCCTCGGTGAATCCGGGACGGGCAAGACGCTGCTCGCGCGCGCGCTCGCCGAGGCAGGCAAGCGGCGGCCGATCGTTCGCGCGACGCTCGGCATGAGCGACGACCTCAACACGATCACGTCGGAGCTCTTCGGCCACGAACGCGGCTCCTTCTCGGGCGCCGCGCGCAAACGCGTCGGCCTCGTCGAGCTCGCGAACGGCGGGACGCTTCTGCTCGACGAGCTCTTGAACCTCGCGCCACACGCGCAGAAGCTCCTCCTCGACTTCACCCAGTTCGGAACGTACCGCCCGCTCGGTTACGAGCGCGCGCAACCGATGCGCGCCGACGTGAGGATCATCGGCTCGACCAACGGCGACCTCGACCTCGCGATGCGCGACGGGCGCTTTCGGCGCGATCTCTACCATCGGCTCGCTGCGATCGAGATCCGCTTGCCGTCGCTGCGGGAGCGCCGTGACGACATCCTGCCGCTCGCCGAAGCGACGCTGCGGCGC
>JAYVXB010000663.1:0-11987 GCA_043785585.1 Deltaproteobacteria bacterium
ACGGCCAGACGTCGTAGAGCGGGTTCACTTTTCTTCCATCGCGTCGACGTCGTCGATCGCCGCAGCGAGCAGCGCAACGAGCGCGTCGTGCGCCTCGGCAGGCTCCTCTTTCGCCTTGCGAACCTTCGCCGCGTCGACTTTGTAGACCTCGGCGACCTTCGTCAGAACGCTGCCGAGATCGTCGTCGCATGCGATCCCTTTGAGCGCGAGGAGCGCGTGCAGCGGACCGCGGATCTGTTTCGCCTTGCGCAAGACGGCGCCGGCGAGCGCGTTCGACGCGCCGAGCCCGTCGACGACCGCACGGCGCAGACGAATCTGCGCCTCGCGCAGCTCTTGCTCGATGCGAAGTCGCAGGTGACGATCGGCGATCACGAGATCCTTGAACGGCGACGTGCCGTGCAAAACGATGTGGCAACGCTGGATGTCGTCGTAGAGGAGAGGAAACACGTCGGCGGCGTGCGCGATTTCGTCGGCGGTGAGAATGATGGCCTCGATGCGCGCGGAGTAACGCGCGAGCTGCATCACGTTCGAAATCTTCTCGAGGCGCTCGCGAGGCGCGCTCTTCAGGACGACGGCGAGATCGACGTCGCTCTGGCCTTCCTTGTAGCCGCCCCGCGCCGCGCTCCCGTAGACGACGAGCGCGACGAGGTCGTCGGCGAGCGACTTCACGAGCGCCGACGTCAGCTCGTCGAGACGTTCACGCGTCGTGGCCGACAACGCCGCGAGCTCCCCCTTCGCATTCTCACTCATCTCTTCTCCCTCAGCGTTGCGCGAAGCGAACGGACGCGGTCGCGCCTGGTCCTTTGATCGCCCAGATGCTCGCGCCTCCGAGCGTGCGCTCGCGCCCGATGAACGGCGCGACGCGCGGAGCGAGGATACCACCGCGTCCCGCGCGAACGAACCGCGCGCGAAGCAGCAACCGATCGCGCCGCGCGTCGTCGGCCATCGCGGCGTCCTCCGCGGCGGCATCGGCGATCGCGAACGCGTCGAAGATCGCGACACCCGTCGCAGGTCGCGCGGTGCGCACGACGCACGCGAGCGCGAGAGCGGCGATGTCGGCGCGCCGCGACAAGAGCGGCAGGAGCGGAAGCGCATCGTCGACGCGCTTGCGAAGCAGCACGCCGCGAGCACGCGCGATCCCATCGGCCGCGAACGGCGCGACCTCGGCTGCGGACGGCGTGACGACCGACGTGAGCAGCGACGCGAGCGCGGCCTGTGCGTCGGCCAGGAGATTGGTTTGACCGCCAAGGCGCAAAGGCGCCAAGGAGATGGGATCGGATTCCGATCCCCCTATCTTGGCGTCTTGGCGCCTTAGCGGTGAAAGTCTTCCTCGGGGAATCGCCCGCGCGCGTTCGATCTCCGACGACAGCTCGGCGAACGGAGGGAAGCACGCGTCGCGCTCGAGGACGATGGGCACGTCGCCCACGCGCGCGAGCGCGGCCTCGATGAGCGCGAAGCCCGCTTCGGGGATCGCGTGCGCGTGCGTGTCGAAGTAAAAGCCGTGCTCGAAGACGCCGCCGGCGATGTGGATCATGCGCACGCGATCGAGCGGGAAGGTGTCGAGCACGGCGAGCGGATCGTTGCCGGAGTTGATCGCGTTCGCGTACAGGTTGCCGACGTCGAGGAGGAGATCGCAGCCGGACTTCCGCGCGACCTCGGTGTAAAACGCACCCTCGTCCATCTCCTCGTCCGGCCAGCGGAACGACCACGCGACGTTCTCGAGGAGGAGCGGAACTTCGGGCAAGAAGCGTCGCGCGGCGGCGACGTTCTTCGCGACGACGCGCACCGCTTCGTGCGTCATCGGCAGGTGCGTGAGGTGACCGATCTCGCGCCCGCCGCCGCGGACGAACGCGACGTGCTCGGTCACGAGCGTCGATCGCACGTCGCGCGCGACGCTCGCGAGCCGGCGCGCACGCTCTTCGTCGAGCCCGTCGGCGCTGCCGAGCGACAGCTTCACTCCGTGCGTCACGATCGGCCACACCTCGGCGATCGCGATCGCCTCGCGCCGCGCGTGCGGCTGCGCGCATGCCTCCGCGGTCACCTCGACGAAATCGATCGCCGACGGTCGCGCGAGCAGGTCGGCGGCGATCTCGGGGCGCCAGCCGATCCCGACTCCACGCATGATCGCTATTTGTACCCGGCCACGAGCGCTTGCGCGAGCAGCCCCCAGCCGTCGATCGCGACGAACAGGAGCAGCTTGAATGGCAGGCTCACTTGCGACGGACTCAGCATCTGCATGCCGAGCGCGAGCAGAACGTTCGACACGACGAGATCGATGACCAAGAACGGCAAGAAGATCAGAAACCCGATCGCGAACGCTTCGCTCAGCTCGGTGACGACGAACGACGGGACGAGCACCGTGAGATCGTCGGCGCCGATCTTTTCGCGCTCCGCCTCGGGTCGCGCGCCGCGGGCGACGCCGAGGAAGCGCGCTTTCTCGCGCTCGCTCGCGTTGGCTTTCAAGAAGTCGCGCATCGGCTCGCGCGCCGCGATGATTCCCTCGCGCACGAGCGTCACGGTGTCGGCGGTCTTCCCCGCGAACAGCGGCGCCGCACGGTCGGCGATGTGCGAGCCGACGGGCGCCATCGCGATGAGCGTGAGCGCGGCGGAGAGCGCCATGACGACGGTGTTCGACGGGATGTTCTGCGCGCCGATCGCGCTGCGGACGATTTGCAGCACCGTCGAGATCTTCACGAACGCGGTCACGCTCATGAAAAGGAAAGGCACGAGCGAGACGATCGCGAGCGCGACGACGAGGACGATCGGACGTCCGAGCAGATCGTCTCCCGCGGGGTTCACGTCTCGTCCTTCTTGTCGCGCTTGCCGAACGCGCGCGCGAGCGCCGCCGCGAACGTCGGTCGGGCGGGGGACGTGTCGGCCGGGAGATCCGTCGCAGCCATCTCGCCGAGCTTCGTGAATCCCCCTTCGCCCACGCCGACCACGAGGACCTGCGCGCCGACCTTCACGAGGTAGATGCTGCGTCGTGCGTCGAGCGGGAGCTGTCCGCAAAGCTGAATGGGCCCGTTCGCGCGACCGATCCCTAGCCGCCGCGCGCCATACAAAACGATGAACGCGAGCGCGCAGACCGCGAGCAGCGTGAGGAACGTTTCGACCAAATATCCGGCGTAAGGCGACACGGCGCGCGCACGATAAACCCCTAAGGCGCCGCCGTCACCACGCCCTCTGCCGGCCCGCGAACGAGCGTAGGCGCGTTGCCGTACGTCAGCGCCTCTTCGCTCACGGCACGCTCGTCCACTCGTGCGCGACGACCACGCGGAACGCGAGGACCGCGGCGAACAGGATGAACGCGCCGCCCGCGAAGCGATTCATCCCTGCGGTCACGTTCGCGGTGAGCTTCGCGCGCAGCCCGTGAAGCACGCGCAGCAAGACGACGAACCATAGGAACGTCCCCGTCGCGAACCCCAGCGCGAACACGAACCTCGCGCCGGCGCTCGGCGGCAGCCAACCCGCCGAGTGGAGGTACCCCGACAGGAAAATGAGCGACGGAAGGAACGTCGGGCTCGCGAGATTCGTCAGCGCGATGAGGAGGCCGACGAAGATCGGGCGCGCGAGACCGAGCCGCCGCGCGCGTGCTTCTTGCGCGAGCTCCGCTGCTTCGATGCGTGCGCTGTCGGGCGCGGAGCTGGGGACGGCGCGCAGATAGCGGACGGCGAGCACGACGAGCACGACGACGCACACGATCTGAAAACCGAGCGAGGCTGCGCGGTTCTTCGTCACGGCGTCGCCGAGCGCGGAGACGATCGTCGACGAGGCGAACGTAGCGGCGAGTGCGTAGACGCCGTCCATGAGCGACGCGCCGAGCGCGAGCTCGCCCCCCGCGCGAAACTTGTGCTCGACCGCCTGCTTCACGACGGCCACGCCGATCGGCCCCGGAGGGATCGCCAAGACGAAGCCCACGACGAGGCCGACCATCAACGCCTGCAGCATCGACCCCGTTTTGGCATCGATGCCGTCCCGACGCTAGCGTCAGAAACGCTGCAACGGGGCGGTGGTCTCCGCGTTCAGTGGGCGCTCCACGTTGGCTTCGCGTCGCCGACTGACGCCAGGTCCCAGGCCTCGGCGACGTCGGCGCCCTCGGCGGTGCTCGCGATGAGGAGGCGCTTTCGTCCCGGATGAAATGCCAGCGCGATTGGCGTGGCGTGGCCGGTCGTCGTCGGCGTGATCTCGCGCACGAGCTTCGTCGTGTCCGCTTCCCACACGCGGACGTGTCCGTCGCGCATGATGCCGGCGACGAGCACCCCTTCGTCGCTGAGCGCGATGCCGCTCGCGCCCTCCGACCCGGCCATCGCGTCGCCGTGCTTGCCCGTGCGCACGTTCCACACGAAGACGCCCGCGCCTGTGCTGACGGCCGCGATCACGATACCGGTGCGCGAGAAGACGAAGCCAGAGTCGGCGCTGCCGGACGCGGGGTTGATGGGCGTCGCATCGAGCGGTGCGCCTTCGACGAGGAAGAGGATACCCGTGGTGCCTCGTGCATCCGGCGCGCTCCCCGGCCACGTCACGATCGCGCGTGCGCGATCGATCGCGATGACGAACGACGTCGGCGACGCGACCGGGACGGCGTAGCTACCGCGGCACGACGTGCGCGCGGCGACGTCGTAGACGACGGTGCCCGGCGACGATGGGGCCGCGTCGACGACCAAGAGGCGCGTGCCGTCGTCGTTCCACGCCGCGTCGAACGATCCATTCGGGCGCGCGGCGCGAAGCACTTCGGCGCCGCTCGGGAGATCGCGGATCGTGAGCGCGTCGCCTTCGAACGACGCCATCCGCGCGCCGTCGTGGCGCATCACGGCGCCGCGTCCGGTTCCCTGCCACTGCATCGCGCCGTCGCGTGCGCTTCGGACGACGAGACGTCGCGCGCTCCATTGCACGACGCGGTCGCCGCGCGAGTCGATCATGAGGCCGGGCGTGGGCGTGGGCGCGGGCGTGGGCGTGGGCGTGGCGATCGGCGTTGCGGGGCCGCCGCAGTCGAAGACCGGCTTCATCACGCGCGGCACGGCGGGCGTCGCGGGCCCCTGCGCCTTTGGCCGCGGTGCGCTGCTGCACGCGGACACGAGCGCGCACCCGAGCGTGAGGGCCGACGTCGCGGCGAAGAGCACGATGCGCATGGCGCGCATCCTACATCGTCTTTCTTTGCGTAACGCCACGCCCGGTCGCACCACTCTTCTCCAGGAGAGAGACCATGCCCATGACGAACGCGCAGTCCGGTACCTCGATCGACGAAGTCGTCGACGGCATCTACCGAATCCACACCCCCGTGCGCGAGATGCCCGGCGGCTTTTCGTTCAACCAGTACCTCGTCCTCGACGACGAGCCGCTCCTCTTCCATACCGGTCAGCGCGGGCTCTTCCCGATGGTGCGCGAGGCGATCGCGAGCGTCATGCCGATCGAGCGGCTTCGTTGGATTTCGTTCTCGCACTTCGAGCCTGACGAGTGCGGCGCGCTCAACGAGCTCCTCGCCGTCGCGCCGAACGCGACCGCGCTTTGTGGGATGGTCGGCGCGATGGTCTGCGTGAACCACGTCGCCGATCGACCGGCGCGTGCGATGAAGGACGGCGAGACGATCGCGACGGGCAAGCGAACGTTCGAGTGGCTCGACGCGCCGCACTTGCCGCACGCGTGGGACTGCGGATTTCTCTTCGAGCGATCGTCGAAGACGCTCCTCTGCGGCGATCTCTTCACGCAGCCGGGCGCCGACACGCCGGCCATCACCGACGGCGACATCCTCGGACCGAGCGAAGCGTTTCGTTCGAAGATGGACTACTTCTCCCACGGGAAGAACGTCGGGCCGCTCCTCGAGAAGCTCGCGAAAACGGAGCCTCGGACGCTCGCGTGCATGCACGGCTCGGCGTGGCAAGGCGACGGCGCGAAGCTCTTGCGGGCGCTCGGCGGGGCCCTCGGCGTGTGACGATGATACCTTCGCGCGCGAGATGGACGCGCACGAACGGGACACCGCGGAAGACGCCGTGCTCGCGCGTCGCGTCGCGGCGGGCTCGGACGCGGAGGCCGAAGAGGCGCTCTGCAGGCGGCTCTTTCCGCGCGTTCGTGCGTACGGATTGCGGCACACGCGGGACGAGGCGATGGCTGCGGATCTCGCGCAGCACGTCCTCCTCGTCGTGCTCGAAGCGTTGCGTGCGGGGCGGGTCGTAGAGGTGGACCGGCTCGCGTCGTTCGTCATCGGCGCGTGCCGGAATACGCTGCTCGACTGGAAGAGAGGCGAGCGTCGACGCGAAGGACTCCTCGAACGATTCGGTGCGTCGTTCGCGCAGGACGTCCAGCCGACCGACGTCGTCGATCGACGCCGCCTCGAGAAGTGCCTCGGCCACCTCGCACAGCGCGACATGTCGATCGTCGCGCTCACGTTCTTCGCCGAGCTCGAAGGCGACGAGATCGCGCGCGAGCTCGACATGTCGGCGGGGAGCGTGCGCGTCGCGCGGCATCGCGCGATGAAGCACCTCTACGACTGCATGACGGAGGACGCGTGATCTCCGGCGAGACCCTGCTCATGCTCGCGCTCGGCGAGCTCTCCGGCGCGGACGCGGACGAAGCCGACGAGCACGTCCTCGGGTGCAGCGAGTGCGCGTCGCGCATCGAACGGCTCGTCCGGCTCGGGATCGGCACGCGCGATCTCGTGCGTGCGGGCAAGACATGGCTCGTCCTCAGTCGTCGCCTGCTCGAACGAATCGACTACGAAAGGCTCGCCTCGCGAACGTACCGCATCGGGCCAGGCGAGAGCGTCGCGTGCGGAGTCGGTACCGACGACGTCTACGCGCTCACGCACCTCGAAGCCGATCTCGCGGGCGTCCGCCGCGTCGATCTCCTCGTCCCTGATCTCGGCATTCGCGCCGAGGACGTCCCGTTCGATCGCGAGAGGGGCGAGGTCGTCTTCGTAGAACGCAGCGATCACGTCCGGGCGCTCCCGTCGGGCGCGATTCGGCTCGCGCTCGTCGCGGTCGACGACAAAGGCGATCGCACGCTCGGCGAGTACACGTTGAGCCACACCGCGTACGAGCCGTGACGGCGTAGGATCGATCGCGTGAAGCACACGGTGATCGTCAGCGATGTGCACCTGAGCCAGGCACAGCCCGAGGATCCGCACGATCCGCTCTGCTTCCGCTACCGCACGCGCGCGTTTCATCCGGACGCGGCGTTCGCTGCGCTCGTCAACGAGCTCCTGGCGCGTCACGGCGACGACGAGATCAAGCTCGTGTTCAACGGCGACGTCTTCGACGTCGTGACCGGCGCGGACGACGGCTTCGCGCGTGTACGTCGTTCACGATGCCTTCGGGTGCGCGAGGAAGAACGCGTAGACCGCATCCGCCCACGCGCGCTCGAGCTTCGGGACGTGCGCGCCGCCCTCGATCGACCAGAGCTCGACGGCGCCTCCGACGGGGCAACCTTCGTAGCGCGCGATCGTCGTGTCGGCGCCGCCCACGCTGGCGTTGAGATCGATCGCGCCCTTCGCGCGCACGAGCCGTCCCGTGCATCCGTTCTTCGCCGCCCACGTCGCGACGGTCTGCGTTTCGGACGGATACGCTGCCATGTTCGGGCGCGAGAAGACGATGCCGCCGTCGGGGCGAATGATCGGATCGGCGTTCTCGTGCGCTTCGACGATCGACACGGGCGCGGTCGGGTTGCACTTCGTCGCGTCGCGCCACTGCGCGCCGGCGAGGCTGACGATCGCGGCGATGCGCGGCGCGAGATCGCACGCGAGGCGATGCGACATGAAGCCGCCGTTCGACAGACCGATCGCGTAGACGCGCTTGCGGTCGACGTTGAAGCGCGCCTGCATGTCGTCGAGGACCGCGCTGAGGTACGCGACGTCGTCGGGCGCGCGGTGATCGAAGTCGCAGCAACCGTCGGTCGCGTTCCAGAAGCGCTTCCCTTCGTGGTCGGGGGTGCCGTCGGGGAACGCGACGACGAAGCCCTTCGCTTCGGCGAGCTCGAGGAGCCGGAAGTACTCGGCTTGCCAGCGACCGGTTCCGCCGTAGCCGTGGAGGACGAGGATGAGAGGAGAAGGAGAGGAAGGGGAGTAGGAACGCGGGGTGAGCGAGGAGTAGGGGCGGTCGCGGACGAGGGCCGAGGTCGGGGTCGCGGTCGCCGTCGGGGTCGCGGTCGGGGTCGGGGTCGCGGTCGCGGTCGCGGTCGCGGTCGACGTCGGCGGATCGGTCGGCGTCGGGCGCGAGCACGCGACGGCCAGAAAAAAGACGGCTCCCCCCAATTGACGCGATGCGCGATTCACTGTTAGCGAAGCATATCCCGTGGCGCTCATCGTCCAGAAGTTCGGCGGTACTTCGGTCGGTTCGATCGATCGCATCCGCAACGTGGCGAAGCGCTGCCTCGCGACGCAGCGCGCCGGCAACGACGTCGTCGTGATCGTCAGCGCGATGAGCGGCGAGACCAACCGCCTCCTCAAGCTCGCGCACGAGGTCACGTCGGTCCCGGACGCGCGCGAGATGGACGCGATCGCGGCAACGGGCGAGCAGGTCGCGGCGGCGCTCACGTCGATGGCGATCCAGAGCGAAGGTGGCAAAGCGCGATCGCTCCTCGGGCATCAAGTGAAGATCCTCACCGACGGTGCGTTCACGAAGGCGCGCATCAAGGCGATCGACGGTTCGAAGATTTTCTCGACGGTCGCAGCCGGTGAGGTCGCGGTCGTCGCCGGGTTCCAAGGCGTCGACGAGAATGGCGACATCACGACGCTCGGTCGAGGCGGTTCGGACACGTCGGCGGTCGCGATCGCCGCGGCGATCGGCGCGAGCGCCTGCGAGATCTTCACCGACGTCGACGGCGTGTACACGACCGATCCGAACGTGTGCCCGACGGCGCGAAAGATTCCGAAGATCTCTTACGAAGAGATGCTCGAGCTCGCGTCGCTCGGCGCCAAGGTGCTTCAGATTCGCAGCGTGGAGATCGCGATGAAATACAATGTCCCCGTTCACGTCCGCAGCTCGTTCTCCGATGCGCCCGGCACGTGGGTCACGAAGGAAGACGAGTCGTTCGAGAACGTCGTCGTCGCCGGCGTCGCCTACGACAAGAGCGAAGCGCGCGTGCACATCGTCGGCGTCGAGGATCGCCCCGGCGTCGTCGCCGAGCTCTTCGGAAAGATCGCCGAGAAGAACATCTCGGTCGACATGATCATCCAGAGCGTCACCGCCGACGCCGACGGACGCGCGCACGTCACGTTCACGCTCGCGAAGACCGATCTCGCGCGCGGTAAGCCCGCGATCGAACAGATCGCGAACGGGCTCGGCGCGCGCGAGGTGCGCTTCGACGACGACATCGTCAAGGTGTCGATCGTCGGCCTCGGGATGCGCTCGCACGCGGGCGTCGCGGCGAAGATGTTCGGGTTGCTCGCCGCCGAAGGGATCAACATCCAGGCGATCTCGACGAGCGAGATCAAGATCAGCTGCCTCGTCGCGTCGAAGTACACCGAGCTCGCCGTGCGCACGCTTCACGACGGCTTCGGTCTGCAAACGCCTCCGACGTGAACGCCCCAAGTCGGCGCGCGGCCCGACCGTCCCGGACGGAAAAACAGATCACATCGTGGGCGAGCGGCGCACCGATCAGCGACGCGGTGCTTGCTGTGTCTTGAGGTTGTGCAGAGACTCGGTAGATTGGACCATAGTGAGGTTGCTCATGCGCTTTTGGCAGGTCTTCGTCGTCTTGGTTGCAATGGGTGGAACGGTTGCCGCGTGCGGTAGCGATGCGGGGACGAGCACGTTCCCCAACGGGGGTGACGACGCGAGCGTCCCCACGACCGACGGAGGCGACACCGACGGTCCGATCTTCCAGAACGAAGGCGGCAGCCGCGAAGCCGGCGGCAACTGCACTCCGAAGACGTGCGCCCAGGTCAACGTGGGCTGCGGGCCCGCCGGCGACGGATGCGGCGGGCTCCTCCAGTGCGGCACGTGCACCGCGCCCGCGACGTGCGGCGGCGGCGGAACGTCGAGCCAGTGCGGCGGCATGATGGGGTGCGTCCCCAAGACGTGCGCGAGCCTCGGCGTGAACTGCGGACCCGCGGCCGACGGCTGCGGCAACTTGCTCCAGTGCGGCACGTGCAGCGCGCCCGATACCTGCGGCGGCAACGGCGTGCCGAGCGTGTGCGGCCACAACCCGACCGCTTGCACGCCACTCACCTGCGCGGCGCAGGGCTTCAACTGCGGACCCGCCGGCGACGGATGCGGTGGGCTCCTCCAGTGCGGCACGTGCATGGGCGGCGGCGTCTGTGGTCTCGGCGGACAGCCGGGAAAGTGTACGTTCCCGCCGGACGCGGGCTCCGACGCGGGCAACACGTGCACGCCGAAGACGTGCGCGCAGCTCGCCATCGGCTGCGGTCCTGCCGGCGACGGTTGCGGCGGAACGCTTCAGTGCGGTGCCTGCGTCGCGCCGCAAACGTGCGGCGGCGGCGGTCAGGCGAGTCAGTGCGGCGGCTCGATGGGATGCGTCCCGAAGACGTGCACCTCGCTCGGAATCAACTGCGGTCCCGCGGGCGACGGCTGCGGCGGAACGCTTCAGTGCGGTAGCTGCATCGCGCCGCAAACGTGCGGCGGCGGCATGCCGGGCGTACCGAGCGTCTGCGGCGGCAGCAACAGCTGCGTCCCGAAGACGTGCGCGCAGCTCGGAATCAACTGCGGTCCCGCGGGCGACGGCTGCGGCGGTCAGCTCGCGTGCGGCGGCTGCGTCGCTCCGCAGTTCTGCGGCGGCGGCGGCACGAGCATCTGCGGCCCGGCCGTCCTCGGTGGTTGCGACGGCGGCGGCACGACGACGCTCACCGGCTACGTCTTCGATCCGGCGAACAACCTCCCGGTGTTCAACGCGCTCGTCTACGTGCCGGTCGGCGCGGTCGTGACGCCGCAGACCGGCGTCGTGCCGACGCAGTGCGGTTGCGCCGCGCCGGTTGCGTACGCCTCGGCGTACACAGGCGTCGACGGCAAGTTCACGCTGACCAACGCGCCGACGGGGTCCACCGTGACCCTCGTCGTCGAGCTCGGAAAGTGGCAGCGCACGTTCACGAAGAACATCGTGTGCGGCGCGAACAACCTCGGCGGTGGCACCGTCGGTAACGCGGCGAACCTCACCCTGCCCAGCACGCACCTGCAGGGCAACATCCCGCGCTTCGCGATCGACACGGGCGCCGTCGACACGATGGAGTGCGTGCTCCTCAAGATGGGCATCGCGCAGTCCGAGTTCGTGAACCCGGCGATCGCGGGCGGCTTGCCGACCGCGGTGCAGCGCATCCACATGTACCAGGGCTCGATCGTCAACGGCGGCGCCGTCGTCAACGGCGCGACGCCGACCGAAGCCGCGCTCACCGAGACGGCCTCGGTGATGAATGCGTACGACGTCGTCCTCTTCCCGTGTCAGGGCAACGCGGGCGCGTACACCGGACCGACGTTCCCGAACACGCGCTCCAACCTCATCAACTACACGGCGGTCGGCGGTCGCGCGTTCACGACGCACTACCACTACGATCTGCTCCAAGGGAACGGCAGCTTCGACGCCACGGCGACGTGGGCACCCAACTCGGGCTCGTGGGCCGGGCCGTTCACCGGCTTCATCGACCAGACGTTCGCGCGCGGTGTCAACCTCTCGCAGTGGCTGAAACAGCCGATCGTCTACGGCGGCACGTTCGGGCAGATCCCCGTGAACACGATCCGCGAGGACTTCACCGCGGTGAACCCGCCGGCGCAGCGTTGGATGGCGATGCAGGCGCCAAACCCGACGAACATGCCGGTGCACTACACCTTTGACACGCCGTTCAACGCGACCCCCACCTGCGGTCGCGTCGTCTACAGCGATTTCCACGTCGAGAACTCGGGCGGCGCGAACGGCATCGCGTTCCCGACCGAGTGCACGGCCGGCGCGATGACCCCGCAGGAGAAGCTCCTCGAGTTCATGTTGTTCGACCTGACGTCGTGCGTGTCCTCGCCGATGTGCACGCCGAAGACGTGCGCGCAGCAGGG
>JAYVXB010000664.1:0-11967 GCA_043785585.1 Deltaproteobacteria bacterium
GGCTCGAGAGGTCGTCGCGCTTCACCCAGAGCGTGCCGCGGCGCGTCGAGAGGGCGTCGATGCGATCCACAGCCGTCGGATAGTCGCCGAGCAAGATGCGTGAACCGGCGTACTTGAACGGCACGGCGCATCCTAGAACCTGCTGGAAACAAAGCCGAAACGTTGATCGGCCAAATAAGAGAGAGTCGCAAATCCCCCTTGGCAGGGCCCAAGGGGTGGAGTCTCATCCCGCTCTCTTCCCTTCTGAGAAGCCCATGAAGAAGATCGAGGCAATCATCAAGCCGTTCAAGCTCGACGAGGTGAAAGACGCCTTGAGCGAGGTCGGCGTGCAGGGAATGACCGTCACCGAGGTGAAAGGCTTCGGCCGCACCGGCGGCAAGAAAGAGGTCTACCGAGGCTCGGCGTACGTCGTCGACTTCGTGCCCAAGGTGAAGATCGAAGTCGTCGTCGACGACGCGCTCGTTCACGACGTTCTCGACGCGATCGAGAAGAGCGCAAAGACAGGGCGCATCGGCGACGGGAAGATCTTCGTCGTTCCGATCGAAGAAGCCATCCGCATCCGCACCGGCGAGCGCGGCAAAGACGCGATTTAGTCAGGGAAACTCAAACGTCAGAGGGACGGATTCATGAACGCGAAAGAAGTGCTCGAGCTTGCGAAGAAGAACAACGTCCAATTCGTCGATCTGAAGTTCATCGACTTCCCCGGCATCTGGCAGCACACGCAGATCCCGGCGCATCGACTGAACGAAGCGCTCTTCGAAGACGGCCTCGCGTTCGACGGCTCGTCGGTGCGCGGATGGCAGCCGATCAACGCGTCCGACATGATCATGATCCCGGACCCGGACTCGGCGAAGCTCGATCCGTTCTTCGCGAACCCGACGATCAGTCTCGTCTGCTCGGTCTACGATCCGATCACGAAGCAGCCGTACTCGCGCGATCCTCGCCACATCGCGAAGAAGGCCGAGATGTACCTGAAGCAGACCGGGATCGGCGACACCGTGTTCATGGGGCCCGAGGCCGAGTTCTTCGTCTTCGACGACGTGCGGTTCGATCAGTCGCAGCCGAACTGCGGGTACTACTACTTGGACAGCGCGGAAGGCGCGTGGAACAGCGGCCGCGAAGAGTTCCCGAACCTCGGGTACAAGACGCGCCACAAGGAAGGCTACTTCCCGGTTCCGCCGACCGACACGCTCGCGGATCTTCGCCAAGCGATGATGCTCACGCTGCAAGAGAGCGGCATCGAGGTCGAGGTCGGGCACCACGAGGTCGCGAGCGGCGGGCAGTGCGAGATCGGGATGAAGTTCAACCGACTCATGGCGTGCGGCGATCAGCTGATGTGGTTCAAGTACGTCGTGAAGAACGTCGCGCGAAAGCACGGCAAGACGGCGACGTTCATGCCGAAGCCGCTCTTCGGCGACAACGGCTCGGGCATGCACGTGCATCAGTCGATCTGGAAAGAGGGCAAGCCGCTCTTCGGAGGCGATGGGTACGCGGGCCTCAGCGAGATGGCGCTCCACTACATCGGCGGGATCATCAAGCACGCCAAATCGATCGCGGCGCTCACGAACCCGACGACGAACTCGTACCGCCGTCTCGTTCCGGGCTTCGAAGCGCCGGTGAACCTCGCGTACTCGAGCCGCAATCGATCGGCGTCGGTGCGCATTCCGATCACGGGGCCGTCCCCGAAGACGCGCCGCATCGAAGTGCGCTTCCCCGATCCGTCGTGCAATCCGTACTTGGCATTCAGCGCGATGCTGATGGCCGGCCTCGACGGGATCCAGAACAAGATCGATCCGGGCGACCCGCTCGACAAGGACATCTACGCGCTCTCGCCCGAAGAGCTCAAGGACGTACCGCACATGCCGGGCTCGCTCGAAGAGGCGCTCGACAACCTCGAGCGCGACCACGAGTTCTTGCTCCGCGGCGACGTCTTCACGAAGGACGCGATCCACGAGTGGCTCGACTTCAAGCGGACGAAGGAGCTGAACCCGATTCGGATGCGTCCCACGCCGTACGAGTTCTTCCTCTACTACGACATCTGACGCGAGCCTGACCCGCGCGGCGGCGAGAGCTCTTCGCCGCCCGCGCGCGTGACCTGCGTCAGCGACGGTCGTCGTGCTTGCCTTCGTGGCGCTCGTCGCGATGTTCCGGCGGGCGATGCTGCGAGAGGTGCGCGGGCTCACGCTTGTAGTAGCCCCATCCGTTGGCCCGGCGTCCGCTTCAGCGTTCGCCTATTTCTCCCATCATCGCCGCGACCGACATCGTTCGTAGGAGCTCTTCGCGGGTCGGAACCGCCGGGGGCGGCGGCACCACCATGCGCGCGATCACGGCGCGCGCGTGTGCGAGCAGATCGTCGTCGTCGACGATCGCCTCCGGTGGGTCGAGGAGCAACGCGCACCGCACGACCGCGCGGAACACGCGCGCATCGGCGAACATCGCCGGCGAGAGCTCGCGCATGCGCGCGCCGTACGCGACTCCTTTGGTGGCGGGCGGTTCGCCGCGCCACGACGACGACCTCAGGGCGTCTTGCTCGACGGAGGCGCGGTAGCGCGATTCGGCGGTGCGCCACACGCGCGCGTGGTAGTCGCGCACGAGCGCGTTCGCATCGTCGCCGTGCGCATCGAGCGCGTCGACGACCGCGAACGCATGCGCGATCCCGAGCGACGCTCCCCAACCGTACGCTGCGTTCGTGTGGCAGAGCGCGTCGCCCACCGGCAAGACACCGAGCACGACCGGCGTGCCGTCGTCGGCGACGAAGGGCCGCAACACGTTGCGAAGTCCGCCCATCCCCAAGACGTCGGAGATCGGCAGCGCCACGTCGAGATCCGTCCACGCGCGCATTCCTGGCATCGCCGCGACGGCAGCCGTCCATGCGTGCTCGTCTTTGAGCGCGCGGAGCTCGGCGTCCCACGTCGGCACCGTGAACGTCACCGAGAACGTCCGCGCGTCGGCGAGGTGCACCATGACCAAGCCGTACGGCAGCTCGACGCGCGGACCGAAGAGCCATTTCCCTTCGATCTCCCGCGTCCGCGGCATGCGATCGAAATAGCGCGCGTAGTAGACCATGTTGCATTCGCCGGTGCGTTCGTCCGGCATGTGAACGCCGGCGTCGTGCAGCATCGATCGGATGCGCGACCTTCGCCCCGACGCGTCGATGACGAGGTCGGACTCGAGCGCGATCCCCGTGCGCGTGCGGACGCCGCGCACGCGCGGAGGACGATCGTCGCTGGTGAAGACGAGCTCGGCGACGGCGGTGTCGTCGAGGATCTCGATGTTCGGATCGCGCGCGACGGTCTCCCACAGCACCCACTCGAAGATCGGACGCCGGCAGAGCATGACGTAGAGGTCTTCGTCGCCCTCGATGCGTTCGCCGTGCGGCAGAAGCCGGCCGACGTAGTGCTCGCGCGCGCCTGCCTGGCGGAGCGCCTCGAAGACGTCGGTGGCGCGGTCGCGCAGGAGGTTGCGTCCGAGCGCGACGAAGCCATGCGGGAGGAGACCTTGGGGCGTGCCCGGGCGGTTCCACACCGAGACGACCAAGTCGGGATCGGTCGCGACGGGGCGCACGTCTTTCTCGACGAGGGTCACGCGGTGACCGCGTCGCGCGAGCGCGAGGGACGCGGTGAGCCCCGCGATTCCCGCTCCGACGACGATCGCCCTCGCCATGGACCCAGACTATCTCAGCCCATCGCCGCGACGAACGCGATCCCCGCGCCGTAGTCGCCGGGAAAGACACCGCGCGCGTTCATCTGCACCGACGCGAACATCGCGAGCTCGACCGCGAGCGGCTGCAGCGCGCCGAGCGTTCCATTGGTCAGCGCCGCGAGCCCACGATGCGGGCGCGCGCCGTCACGGACGTTGGCGACCGCGACGCGGCACTTCGCGTCGACCGATTCGTTCGCCCAACCCCAGAGCCAACTCTCGTCCTCGCGCGACCACGAGCCGACGATCTGCGCGGGCATCGCCCACGTGCGGCCGTCCGCGAGAACGAACGAGAGCTCGGCCTTCGACTGGTCGAGGTTCCACTGCTTGTAGCCCGCGGTCTGCTCCTCGAATGCAGTCTGCCGCTTTTGCGCTTCGGGGCGCGAGCGATCCAGCGCGTCGAAGAGCTCGTCGCTGAGCGTGAAGCTCGCGACGAGATCCGGCGTGAGCGTCAGGCGACTCTGCTCTTCGCCGCCTTCGCCGAAGAGCACGAGCGACGCGCCGCCGTCGGCGAGCCGCTCCATGCGTCCGGTCGTCCCGCTCCACATGTCCTCGAGCTCGCTCGCGAGCTCGTCCAGCACTTCGTTGAGCCCGGCGATTTGTGCGGCGTGATCGAGACCGAGGGACGGCGGCATCGCGCCACCGCCGGCAACGACTTGCCCACCGAGGTTCGCGACGCGACGAAAGTCTCCGTCGTCGTCGCGATCGACCGTGATGTCCACCGAGTGCCACCGCCGCGGCATCATTCCGACGAGGAACTGATGCACCTTGGCGGTGCACTCCGCCGCGGTGGTGGAGAAGTTCACGTCAGGCCTGGGCGACCTTCGCCTGCGCGACGCCCTTCGCCTTCTTCTTCGGTTTCTCGGCCTTTCCGTGGCCGTTCGACGTCCCCTTGCTCTTGCCGCGGAGGAGATCGTCCGCCATCTTCGCGGCGCGCGTCGTCTTCTCCCAGGTGAACTCGCTTCGACCGAAGTGACCGTACGCCGCCGTCGGCTTGTAGATCGGGCGGAGCAGATCGAGCTCGTCGATGAGCGCCTTGGGCCGCATGTCGAAGTTCGCCATGATGTACTTCTCGAGGATGTCGTCGGCGACGGCGCCCGTGCCGAACGTGTTCACGTGCACGCCGACCGGCTGCGCGACGCCGATCGCGTACGCGACCTGCACCTCGCAGCGCCGGGCGAGCTTGGCCGCGACGACGTTCTTCGCGACGAAGCGCGCGTAGTAGCAAGCCGAGCGATCGACCTTGCTCGGGTCTTTGCCGCTGAACGCGCCGCCGCCGTGACGGCCCATCCCGCCGTAGCTGTCGACGATGATCTTGCGACCCGTGAGGCCGCAGTCGCCCTGCGGTCCGCCGACGACGAAGCGCCCGGTCGGGTTGATGTGGATCTTGGTCTGCTTGTCGATGAGGCGCTTGGGGATGATCTTGTCGACGACGAGGTCGAGCATCGCCTCGCGGAGCGTCTTGTACTTCACCTTGTCGTCGTGCTGCGTCGACACGACGATCGCGTCGATGCGCACCGGGACGTGGTTCTCGTACTCGAGGGTGACTTGCGTCTTGCCGTCGGGGCGAAGAAAATCGACCTTCTTGTCCTTGCGGACCTTCGCGAGCTGACGCGCGAGCGAGTGCGCGTACTGGATCGGCGCCGGCATGAGCTCGGGCGTCTCGTCCGTCGCGTAGCCGAACATGAGCCCCTGATCGCCAGCGCCCTGCTCCTTGTGCATCCCCTCGCCTTCGGTCACGCCTTGCGAGATGTCCGGGCTCTGCTGCTCGACCGCGGTGAGCACCGCGCACGTGTGGCCGTCGAAGCCCATCGACGAGTCGCAGTATCCGATGCCCTTGACCGTCTCGCGGACGATCGTCGGGATGTCGACCCACGCCGTCGTCGTGATCTCACCCGCGACGACGACCATGCCGGTCTTCGCGAGCGACTCGCACGCGACGCGCGCCCGCTTGTCCTGCGTGAGGATCGCGTCGAGGATCGAGTCGGAGATGGCGTCGCAAAGCTTGTCCGGGTGGCCTTCGGTGACGGACTCGGACGTGAAACGATATCGGGACATGGATGGCTCCAATGACGAGTGCGTGAAGCGGCCCTCTTAATACGGAAACCGGCCAAACGCCAGCCTCGGGCGACTCGATCTCGTTTCGCCGTTCGCCCGTTTCGCCGTTTCGCCTACCAGAACGACAGGCCGATCGAAAAGGTCGGGTAGCCGATGCGCATCGTCAGGGCGATGTGCTCGTTGAAGTGGTAGCGGGCGCCCGCCCATAGGGCGGGAAGGGCGTGCAGATCCCGGTGCGTGCCGACGACGAGCCCCGGCTCGCCGAAGACGCTCCAACGCGAGTGGACGAAGAAGTTCCACTGCATCGCCACCGGGAGGTCGATCGCCGCGGTGTTCCCAGGGAAGAGGATGTCGGCGCCGAAGGAGATCGCGACGTTGTTGTTGATCGATTTGACGAACCCGTTGTCGACGATCGGGATCGAGAACCGTCCGCCGACGCCCCAACCGGCGGCGTCGCCTACGCGATCGAAGCCGACGAGCAGGTGAGGCTCGATCTCGACGACGTAGCTCGGGTGATCGCCGGGGTGCTTGATCGTGTCGTCGGCGCGCGCGACAGACGCAGCGCTGAGCGCGAACGCGAACGCGAACGACGACGCCGCGAATCCGTTCACGTCTTGACGTCCGGAGCGCGCACGCTCGGCCGGTGGTGCAGGACGACCTCGGCGCCGGGTCGCGCAGCGATCGCGAGGGTCGCGGGCGGCTGGAACGAGATCGGCACGTTCGGACCACCGACGAGATCGTAGAAGGAGGTGGCGACGCGTTCCATACGCAGCGGTCCGAGCTCCTCGGAGACACGCTTCCACGTGCATCCTTCGCACAGCGCTTTCACGAACGCTTCGGCGCTGCGAAAGACGAGCGTGTGGCGAACGACGGTATGACGCACCATCGAGAGCCCCGCGTCTTCGAACATCTGCGCCATCAAGTCGCGCTCCGCATCGACGTACGGATTGGGCACGCCGTGCGCCGGCTCGTGCGCGAGGAGGCACTGCTGGATCTGATCGAACGGCTGCCCTTTCTCGGACGGCCCCCAGGTGATGATCCCGAGCTTGCCCTGCGGTGCGAGCGCGTCGCGCCACGCGCGGAGCGCCTCGCCGCGATCGGGGAGCTGCCACAGCCCGAAGGCGCACGCGATCGCGTCGTACGGACCGCCCGTGACGTCGGTCGCGTCGGCGACGGCGCACGCGATGCTCGTCTTGAAGCCGGCCTTCTCGACCTGCTCCGCGCAGATCCGCACCATCTCGGCGCTCTTGTCGGTGGCGCGAATGACGCCCGCGTCGCCGACGGTGCGCGCGACGGCGAGGACCTCGGAGCCCGGTCCCGCGCTCACGACGAGCGCGCGCTGACCGGCGTGGAGCGCGAGCTCGCGAACGAGGTCGAGGTGGTACGGGACGAAGCGAGGAACCCACTCCTCGAGGTAGCCGGCTGCGGCGCGGTCCCAGGGCGTGGCCATGAACCGAGCATAGATCGAGCGCGACGCCCGCGCGTCGGAATGCGAGGGGGCGCGAGGTTGCTACTCTCACGGGACATGAACTTCGATCCGAACGCCTTGTTCGCCGGCCTCGTCGTCGGCTCGATTGGCTTCGTCGCGTTCATCTACGGAAAGCGTCAGGCGCGAGCGCCGCAGATGATCGTTGGTATCGCGATGATGGTGTACCCGTACTTCGTATCGAACCCGCTCGTCATCGGCGGGATCGCGGTCGGGTTGCTCGCCGCGTTGTGGCTCGTCGTTCGTCTCGGCTGGTGAGCGCGCGGCGTGTTCCACGGCCGTCCTCTGCCTCCCTCGTGACAACCGCGGGTCGCGCGTTTAGGCTGCCGCCCGCAATGACCGATGCTCCGCTTCGTCGCACTTCGCTCTACGCCGAGCACGTCGCCGCCGGCGCGCGGATCGTCCCGTTCGCCGGCTGGGAAATGCCTGTGCAGTACACAGGCATCGTCGACGAGCACACCGCCGTACGAACGGCGGCGGGCCTCTTCGATGCGTCGCACATGGGCGAGCTCGAGCTGCGCGGCGAGTTCGCCGGGCACGTCGTCGACTACCTCACGACGAACGACACGAAGAAGCTCGCCGACGGCCAGGCGCAGTACACGTGCGCGGTCAACGCCGGCGGGACGATTCTGGACGACCTCATCGTGTACCGCATCGCCGCGGATCGCTGGTTCATCGTCTGCAACGCCGGCAACCACGACAAGATCGCCGCGCTCTTTCGCAACGCCGCGGTCGACCACTGCGAGTTCGCCGATCACAGCGACAAGACGGCTCTCATCGCGCTCCAGGGGCCCAAGGCGTTCGACGTCCTTGCGCTCGCGGGCGCCGACGCCGCCAACCTCCGCGACCTGCAAGGGTTCCACTTCCGCGACGCGATCATCGCGAACGTGAAGTGCACGGCGTCGCGCACCGGGTACACGGGCGAAGACGGCGTCGAGATCTTCTGCGGTTGGGACGACGCGCCGACGTTGTGGCGAACGCTGCTCGAGCTCGGGCGCGCCATGGGTGTGAAGCCCGCCGGCCTCGGCGCGCGCGACACGCTCCGTCTCGAAGCGCGATTGTCGCTTTACGGAAACGACATCGACGAGACGACGAACCCACTCGAAGCAGGGCTCGGCTGGATCGTAAAGCTCGACAAGGGGGACTTCGTCGGACGCACCGCGCTCCAAGACATCAAAGCCAAGCCGCTCGCGCGAAAGCTCATCGGCTTCGAGATGACCGGTCGCGGCGTCGGGCGGCACGGCTACACGCTTCGCGATCTCGACGGCAAGGACGTCGGCATCTGCACGAGCGGCGGCCCCGCGCCGACGGTTGGCAAGAGCATCGGCCTCGGCTATCTGCCGAGCGCGATGTGCGAAGTGGGGACGAAGTTTCTGGTCGACTGCCGCGGCAAGAACATCGAGGCCGTCGTCGTGAAGACCCCGTTCTACAAACGCGCGAAAGAAGGATCTGCGAAATGAGCGTCCCGGCCGACTTGAAGTACACGAAGGATCACGAGTGGACGCAGTCCAAGGATGGCGCCTCGGGCGCGGAGATGACGATCGGGATCACGGCGTTCGCGGTCGAGCAGCTCGGTGACATCACGCTGGTGAACCTCGACGTGAAGGCGGGTGACGTCGTCGCGGCCGGCAAGACGTTCGGGACGATCGAGAGCGTGAAGACGCTGAGCGATCTGTTCGCGCCCGTGAGCGGCAAGATTGTAAAAGTGAATGCCGACCTCGAGAAGCAGCCCGAGTTGGTCAACGAGGACTGCTACGGCAAGGGTTGGATGGTAGTGATCGCGCCGAGCGACGCCTCAGAGGGCGCAAAGCTCATGGATGCGACGGCGTATGGCGAGTACGTGAAGACCGCAGCGCACTAGTCTCATCCCCACTCGCGTTCACGCTCGCGGGGACCCCTTGCGCGGATTCAATCGACGGAGAATGGTCATGAAGAAGGTTTTCGTTGTGGCGGTGTCGTTGGTGGTAGCGGCGCTCGCGGCATGCAGCGGCGGCGTCTCGCAGGGCGAAGAGTGCGGCGGATCGCAGGACGACTGCTCGTCGAACCTCTCCTGCCAGCCGATCGCGGGGCGCGGGCACAGCTACTGCTGCCCGACACCGGCCGAGGTGAGCCACTACCAGAACTGCCACGCGCTGAAGTAGTCGCGCGCTACGCATACGCCTGCATCGGCGGGCACGAGCAGACCAAGTTGCGGTCGCCGAACGCGTTGTTGATGCGGCCGACGCACGGCCAGAACTTCCAGCGACGCGCGTACGTCGACGGGAAGGCGGCGGTGTCGCGCGAGTACGGTTTCGTCCACTCGGCGACGGTCATCGCTTCCGCGGTATGCGGCGCGTTTTTGAGGACGTTGTCATCGCGCGGCATCGTCCCCTTCTCGATGGCTTCGATCTCGGCGCGGATGGATATCATCGCCTCGCAGAAGCGATCGAGCTCCGCCTTCGATTCGCTCTCGGTCGGCTCGATCATCATCGTGCTCGGGATCGGGAACGACATCGTCGGCGCGTGGAAGCCGTAGTCCATGAGGCGCTTCGCGATGTCCTCGACCTCGATACCCGCCGTGCGCTTGAAGTGGCGCATGTCGACGATGCACTCGTGCGCGACGCGGCCCTGCTTCCCTTTGTAGAAGACGGGGTACGACGCTTCGAGGCGCGACGCGACGTAGTTGGCGTTGAGGATCGCGACCTTCGTCGCCTGCGTGAGCCCCTCGGCGCCCATCATCGCGATGTACGCCCAGCTGATGAGCAGGATGCTCGCGCTCCCCCACGGCGCCGCGGAGATCGCGCCGATGCCGTCGTCGCCGCCGACCTTGATCACCGGATGCGTCGGCAGATGCTTCGCGAGGAGCGCCGCGACGCCGATCGGTCCCATGCCGGGACCGCCGCCGCCGTGCGGGATGCAGAACGTCTTGTGGAGATTGAGATGGCAGACGTCGGCGCCGATGTCGCCGGGGCGGCAGAGGCCCACCTGCGCGTTCATGTTCGCGCCATCCATGTAGACCTGCCCGCCGTGCGCGTGGACGATCGCGCAGATCTTCTGAATCTCTTCCTCGAAGACGCCGTGCGTCGACGGGTACGTGACCATGAGCGCGGCGAGATCCTTCGCGTGCTCTTTTGCTTTCGCTTCGAGATCCGCGACGTCGACGTTGCCTTTGTCGTCGCACGCGACGACGACGACCTTCATCCCCGCCATCGTCGCCGACGCCGGGTTGGTACCGTGCGCCGACGAGGGAATGAGGCAGACGTCGCGCCCTTTGTCGCCGCGGCTGTCGTGGTACTTGCGAATGACGAGGAGCCCCGCGTACTCGCCTTGCGATCCGGCGTTCGGTTGCAGGGAGATCCCCGGGAATCCGGTGATCTCGGAGAGCATCGCCTCGAGCTGCTTGAAGATCACCTGGTAGCCCGCGGTCTGCTTCACCGGCGCGAACGGATGCACGCGACCGAACGCGGCCCACGTCACCGGGATCATCTCGGTCGTCGCGTTGAGCTTCATCGTGCACGAGCCGAGCGGGATCATCGAGTAGCAGAGCGAGAGATCGCGCGACTCGAGCATCCGCACGTAGCGGAGCATCTCGGTCTCGGAGTGGTACGAGTTGAAGATCGCGTGCTGGAGGTACTCGCTCGTTCGGCTGTGATCGGCGTGCGCGACGGTCGCTTCCTTCGCGAGATCCTCGGCGCGCGCGACGGCCTTCGCACCTGGGAGGCCGCCTGCGAAGATCGCCAGAAGCGCGTCGACGTCGGACGGCTCGGTCGCTTCGTCGAACGCGACGCCGATCGATCGCGCGTCGATGCGGCGGAGGTTCGTCTTCTTCGCCTCGGCGGCCGCGAGCCACGCCGTCACCTGCGCGTCGCTCGCTTCGATGCGGACCGTGTCGAAATACTGGGCATGCTTCACCGTCACGCCGAGCTTCGCGAGGCCGCGCGCGAACGTCGCGGTCATTCCGTGCACGCGTTCGGCGATCGCGCGAACGCCCTTGGGCCCGTGGTAGACGGCGTACATGCCCGCGATGATCGCGAGGAGCGCCTGCGCCGTGCAGACGTTGCTCGTCGCCTTCTCGCGGCGGATGTGTTGCTCGCGCGTCGCGAGCGCCATGCGCAGAGCGTTGCGATCGTGCGCGTCCTTCGACACGCCGATGATGCGTCCCGGAAGCTTGCGGACGAACTCGTTCTGCGTCGCGAAGAACGCCGCGTGCGGCCCGCCGTAGCCGAGCGGAACGCCGAAGCGTTGCGCGCTGCCGACGGCGATGTCCGCGCCGAGCTCGCCGGGCGGGACGAGAAGCGCGAGCGCGAGGATGTCCGCCGCCATCGTGACCATGCCGCCCTCGGCGTGGACGCGCTCGATGAACGCGCGAAAGTCGTGGACCGCGCCGTCGGTCGCCGGATACTGGACGATCGCTCCGAACACCTTCGTTGCGAAATCGAACGTCCGATGATCGCCGACGATGACCTCGACGCCGAGGACCGCCGAGCGCGTCTTCACGACGTCGATCGTCTGCGGGTGGCAGGTGTCCGAGATGAAGAGCGCCTTGTGCGTGTCGCTCCCTTTGAACGCATGCATCATATGCATCGCCTCGGCGGCGGCGGTGCCTTCGTCGAGGAGCGATGCGTTCGCGACGGGCCGCGCGGTGAGATCGCTGATCATCGTCTGGAAGTTGAGGAGCGCCTCGAGGCGACCTTGCGAGATCTCGGCCTGATACGGCGTGTACTGCGTGTACCAGCCGGGGTTCT
>JAYVXB010000665.1:0-11967 GCA_043785585.1 Deltaproteobacteria bacterium
GTGCCGCCGCGAAGGTGCGCACGTCCGCCTCGGGCACGGCGATCCAGTTCGGTGTATTGCGCACGGTCGTCGCGACGAGCTGCCCGGCGTCGAGGCGAAATTCGTGGAGGACGAGCGCACCGGTGACGGCGTCGGCGGTGCGGATCTGCGCGAGGCTCCCCGGTTCGACGAATGCGCCGGCGAGGTTCGCGAGATCGGTCGGAAACGCGGCGTCCGGCGACGCGCCGAGCGCATGCCATCGATGCGCCCACTCGCTGGGCGATCCGATTTGCGCGTACTCGACGATGACGGTGAACGGGAGCGGACGCGAATCGGGCGCGTCCGCCGGACCGTCGGTGAGCGCGAAGACGAGTCGCCCTTCCCCGCCGTCGGCGGCGCGATCGGGCATCACGGAGAGATCCGTTCGGTTCGTGACGGCGATCAATCGAAACGGAGACTCTTCGAGGCGGAGCTCCGTCGCGGCGCACGCGACGCACGACGCGTCGCAGAGGTTCGCCGGCGTTCGGCGGAGCCAGGGGCACGTGACCGTCGCGTCGAGCGCGTCGGCGCGCGCGCCCTCGCCTTCGTCGCGCAGTCGCTGCGACCAACCGCGCATCCACGCGAGCGTCGACCCACCCGAAGGCGCGCGCATCGGCAAGCGGTCCATCGCGCGCCGAAAACCGAGCGGACCATCGTCGGCATTCGACGAGAGAGCGCGCAAGACCGCGTCGTCGGTAATCACGAGCTCGCGCCCTCGCTCGACGTGAATGGCCGACGCATCGTCGGGGAGCTTCGTCTCCCACGTACAACCCATCACCGGAAGAACGACGGCAACCCACGCGCAGAGTGTTCGAATCGATTTCATGATGCATTCCTCCCGACCGTCAAAACGTGTGCTGCGCGCCCAACGTCGCGACGAACGGCGGTCCACCGACGTTGTCGGCGAAGGCGACGCCACTCAATACGAGTGAGCCTTCGAAGAAGAGATGCGTCGTCTCGCCGAGCGCGTAGCTCGTCCGCGCCGCCAGCGTGTTCCAGATGCCACCCGCGAATCCGTGCTTGTTCTCGCCCGATCCGCCGTACGCGGGCACGGCGAACTCTTTTCCTTGCAGCTTGTTGCCGAGGGCGAGGGTCGACGCCGCGGCGATGACTCCCATTCCGCCCGCGACGTGGAGGCGATCCGTCACCGTTCCGTCGAGCATGACCTCCGGCCGCGTGAGGACCCACGCGGTGCTTCCAATGTTGCCCGGTCCGGGCGCGCTCGCCTTTGGATACCAAAGCATCGGCATGACGAGGATGACGGCAAGATGCTCGCTCGCGCGCACACGGAAGCGTGGCCGAATGCCTGCAGTGAGCACGCTCGGCGTCACGCCACCAATCGCTCCGATCGCGAAGCCGTTCGTGAGCGCGACTCCAATTTCGCCAATGCCGACGAACGGCAACCCGCTCGCCGCGGAGACCGATAGGCGGCCAGGCGTCGGAAAGAGATCTCCGCGCAGGCTGTAGACGGCGGCGGGCGCGCCGACCTCGGCGGCGGCGGACGGCTCGCTGGCGCGGCTCGTGAATGGGAGGAGCAGCGAGAGCGCGGGGAGGATCGATGCGAAGAGACGGTTCATGCGAAGCACCAGTGCAGTCGTCGTGCCGCGCGCCGGGGAGCGAGCGACGTCGCACGGAATGCGCGAGCGCGTGCAGAATCGTGCACACTGCGAGAAGCTCCGTGCACAGTCGGCCGCTTCTCAAGAGTCGGGTCGGATCGAGCGTGCTCGCGTGCGCGCTCGTCACGACGACCGCATCGGCCGATCCGACGTCGCTCACGGGCCGCTACTCGGCGTACGAAGAGCAGGCCATTCGCGACGCGGCGACCGATCTCGGCACCGGCGTCGAGCCGCTCCCCGAAGGAAAGACGATCGAGCGAATCGACTTCGTTCGCCTCGATCCGATCGATCGCCGCGACCCACTCCCGATCGCGATCGGCGCGGTCCATGCGACGTCGCGCGTCTCGGTCCTGCGCCGCGAGATCTTGGTGCACGAAGGAGACGTCTGGAAAAAGACGTTCGTCGACGAATCCGCGCGCAACCTGCGCCTCTTGCCGCAGCTGTCGCTGGTGGTCTGCGTTCCGATGCGCGGGTCGTCACCGGATCGCGTCCGCATGGTCGTCATCACCAAAGACATATGGAGTCTCTATGTCGACTTCGATGTCGCAGCGACACCCGGCGGGCTCGAGCTCCTGACCCTCGAGCCCAAGGAGTCGAACGTCGCCGGGATGCAGCACACGGCGCTCGCGCGCTTCGTTCTCCAGCCGGCGTCGTACGCGCTCGGTGCAAGCTACGAGATCCCGCGATTGACGGGCCGGTGGCTCGACGTGACGGTCGACGCAAACGCGATCGTCAATCGCGCGAGCGGCACCCTCGAAGGGAGCTACGGCTCGGTGACGGCGCACCGCCCGCTCCACTCGTCGCTGACGAAGTGGGCATGGTCCACCGGGGTGACGTGGACCGATTCGATCGAGCGCCGCTACGTCAACGCCGCAGTGACTTCGTTCACGCCGGATCTGCCGGCGACCACGCCCGTTCCGTGGATGTGGCGCGAGCGGAAGATCGTCGAGCAGGCCAAGCTGACGCGGTCGTTCGGATGGGAGACGAAGAACGATTTCTCCGTCGGCGGATCGTTCTCGCATGCGCTCTATCGCGTGCCGGCCGATCCGTCGCTCGATCCACGGGCCGTCGCGCAGTTCACGCGCGCGGCGGTACCCGTCGGAGAAGATCGCGTCGGCCCGTTCGTGCAATGGCACGGGTACACGAGCCACTTCTTGCGCACGCTCGATCTGGAAACGCTGAGCCTGCAAGAGGACGAGCGCCTCGGTCACGATCTCTGGATTCGCTTCTATCCCGTGCTCCGCGCGCTCGGATCGACGCGCGACGTCTTCGGGACGTACGCCGCCGCGGCGTACACGATCGCGCTCGGCGACGGCCTGGTTCGCGGCTCCGTCGAATCGACGGTCGAAGTGACGCCCGACGAGATCTCGGACGCCGCGCTTCGCGGAGACCTCGGAATCGTCACGCCGCGCATCGGCGTCGGGCGTCTCGTCTTCGCGACCACGGCGCTCAGTCGATGGAAGAACTACCTCAACCTCCAGTCGTTCTTGGGCGGCGAGTCGCTGCTTCGCGGTTATCCGAGTCGCTTCTTCGCCGGCAAAGACATGTTCGCGACGAACATCGAATACCGTTCGTCTCCCGTCACGATAGCGTCGATGCATTTTGGTTTGGCAGCATTCTACGACGTCGGAAACGCATTTACCGGTTTCGACCACCTCGATCCGAAGCACGCCGTCGGCTTCGGGGTTCGCGCTGTCTTTCCGCAGATCGATCGCGCCGTCTTGAGGTTCGACGTAGGGTTTCCGGTGTCGGCGAGCCCGTTGCCGCCGGGCGTCCCGCCTGTGTCGTTCGTCCTCGCGTTCCATCAAGCGCTCGCGCTTCCGACGGTCGGCGTGACGCGCGGCCCGTGAGGGCGCGTCAGGCGATGCCGTGCTCCTCGAGCTTGTAATAGAGGGCGCGGCGGCTCACGCCGAGAATGCGCGCCGCGACCGTGCGGTTGCCGGCCGCCCGCGCGAGAGCGTTTCGGATGGTCTCTTTCTCGGTCTCGCGGCGTGCGGTGCCGAGGGTCGCGCTCTTCTCCGTCACCGCGCCGGGGCGCGGCGCGAGCTCGCGCTCGACGTCGCGCGCTTCGATCACGGGTCCATCCGACAGCACGACGAGGCGCTCGACGAAGTTCTGTAGCTGGCGGACGTTTCCGGGCCACACCTCGCGCGCCAACATCGCGATCGCGCTGGCGCCGAGCTCGATGCGCTTGCCGTTGCTCTTTGCGTGCGTCGCCGCGAACCGAAGCGCGAGCGGCTCGATGTCCTCGGTGCGCGACCGAAGCGGCGGCAAGTGCAATGGCACGACATTGAGCCGGTAATAGAGATCTTCGCGGAACTGGCCGCTCTCGACCATCTTCGCGAGATCGCGGTGCGTCGCCGCGACGAACCGCACATCGACTTTGATCGTGGTCGTCCCGCCGAGACGCTCGATCTCGCGCTCTTGGAGCACGCGGAGCAATTTGACCTGCATGTGCGGCGTGATGTCGCCGATCTCGTCGAGGAACAGCGTCCCCTCGTGCGCGAGCTCGACGCGCCCCGGTTTGCGCGTGACCGCGCCGGTGAACGCGCCTTTCTCGTAGCCAAAGAGCTCGCTCTCGAGGAGCGCGTCGGGGAGCGAACCGCAATTGAGCTTCACGAACGGCTTCGAGCGGCGCGAGCTGCCGTCGTGGAGCGCGCGCGCGACGAGCTCCTTTCCGGTGCCGCTCTCGCCGAGGACGAGGACCGTCGCGACGCCCGGTGCCACACGAGCGATGAGCGCGTGGACTTCGCGCATCGCGGCGGACTCTCCGATGAGCTCGTGCGTCGTCGCGGCCGCAGCGGGCACGGCGTCGGCGTGGCGCTCGGCGCCTGCGAGGACTTTGCGAATCACGAAGAGCAGCTCCTCGCGATCGAACGGCTTGAGAACGAAGTCCGCCGCGCCGGCGCGCATCGCCTCGACGGCCAACGGAACGGTGCCGTGCGCCGTGAGCATGATCACCGGCACGTCGGGCCAACGCGCGACGAGCTGCGCGAGCAACGCCATCCCATCCATCCCCGGCATGCGAAGATCGGTCACGACGAGATCGAACGGGCGGCTCTCGAGCGCCGCGAGCGCCTCCGCCCCTTCGCGAACGTGATGCGGCTCGAGCCCGCCTTGCGCGAGCAGGGCGCCGAGCACCTTGCCCATCGCCGCGTCGTCGTCCACCGTGAGAACGCTCGCTCGTCGCGTCATCGAATCCTCTTCTATCAGCTCGCGGACAGCCGCATGCGGACGATGGTACCGACACCCACGCGGCTCGTGAGCGAAACGTCGCCGCCGTGCGCTTGTGCGACTCGCCGCACGAAAGCGAGCCCGAGCCCGCTCCCTTGTGGCTTCGTCGTGTAGAACTCGTCGAACGCGCGCTCGATGCGACGCTTGTCCATTCCCTCGCCGGCGTCTTCCACGGAAATGACGACGCCGCGATCGGTGGAGCCAACCGCGGGCTCGGTCCGCACGGTGAGTGTTCCGCCGTGCGGCATCGCTTCGAGCGCGTTGCGAATCACGTTCTCGAGCGCGCCCGACACGAGATCGCTGTCGAGTGCGCACGGGGGAAGACCGTCGGCGAGCGCGGTCCGGATCGCGATTCCATCGGCGGCGGCGTAGGGCTCGAGCGCGACGACGCTCCGAACGACTTCATTCACGTCGACCGCACGACGCACCGGCTGCACGCGACCGATGCGCTGGTAGTCGTCGACGACGCGATGCAGGCGCTCGACCTGCTCGAGCATGACGTCGATGAACTCGTGCTGCGCGTCGAGGGACTTCCCCTGCGCGTGCTCCTCTTGGAGAAACTGCAGCGCGCCTTTGAGCGTGCCGAGCGGGTTCTTGAGGTCGTGCGCCATTTGGTTCGAGAACCGACCGAGCACGGCGAACCTCTCGACGCGCTCGCGTTGCGTCGCCAGCGACGACGCGACCTCGCGCACGGCCGCGCCGAGGACGATCGTGACCGTCACGACTCCGAAGGCGAGGGCCGCGATGTTGCCGCCGAGAAGTCGGAACACGACGAGGTAGACGACGACCCCCGTGACGGCGAGCGCCGCAGCGTAGACGGCGGTGCTCACCGAGAGATCGCGATCGAGGAGCCGAAAGCGGAACGCAGCGGTCGCGACGAGCGTCGTCCCCACGAGCGAACCGAGCGGGCCGAGGTGCGCCTCGGGGAGTCCGATCGCGCCCAAGACGTCGACCGTCGCGAGCGCGCCGCCGACCGCGAGGGCCGCGAGCATCGTTCGCGTCCGCGCCTTCTCGTCCGGAGCGCTCGACTCGACGAGGTGCCGCACGAGGAGGACGATGATGAAGACGAGCGTCGGTGCCCAGCCCGCGAGGAACACCGCGGCCCACGCCGTCGAGTCCACCCAGGTCCGTCCCCACGGCGTGAGACTCGCCGCCGACGACGACGCCAGCGCACCGAACGCGACGTACGCCGCGACGACGACGCGCAGCCGCGCCCGCCCCGCGCCGACGAACGTCACGAAGAGATGAAGCGCGAGCGGCGGCGTGAGGGCGGTGAACGCCGAGTCGAGGACACTCCACGCGGCTGCGCGCGTCACGTGGTTCGCCAGCGACGCGAAGCACCAGCCGAACATGTCGAGGCACAGGAGCGCGAGCGCGCGCGCAATCGGACTGCCTCGCAGACGCGACAGGCTGAGCACCGCGAGCGTCAAATGCCCGGCCGCAGCAAGCAAAACCATCCAATCGCGCGCGCTCATGAGATTGCTGATCGTCCCCGAGACGGATCATACGACTGTGGAGTCGCGCGTCGCACGTGCACTCTCCAAACTGCGCGCTATGCTTCTTTTGTAGTGCTCAGCGTGAACATGCCGCTGATTCTGATGTCCCTCCTGGGATTGCCGATCTTCGGATCGCCGCCCGTCGGCACGGCCGCGTCGTGTCCCGCGGGAACGCGGCTCGTCGAGGGCGATCATCCGGAAAAGGTCGTCTACACGTGCACGCAGGTCAAATGGGGATATTGCGCTGCGTTCGCGCGCGGCGTCGCGCGGCTCGAAGGGCCGTCGACCCACGTCCGCGCCTGCATGGACGAATTCGAGGCGCCGAACCGCCGCGGCGCAAAACCAATCGTCATGGTCACGGCGACGCAAGCGACCGCGTGGTGCGCGCGCGAGGGCAAGCGCCTTTGCACTGAATACGAATGGGAGACGGCGTGCGAAGGGCCGGAGCACGTGCCGTACGGATACGGATGGGCCTCCGATGGCGAAGTCTGCAACACCGGACGACCGTGGCGCGCATTCAGCGCCGAGATCTTGCTCTTTGGCACCCCCGAAGCGTCGCGTCGCGAGCTCGATCGGTTGTGGCAAGGCGACGACAGCGGTGCGCGCGCGAGCTGCGTTTCGCGCCACGGCGTCCACGACATGGTCGGAAACGTCGAGGAGTGGGTGACGGCGAGCCGGCACCACAAAGACCGACCGCAAGTGCTCGTCGGCGGCCATTGGGCCAAGCCATGGTCACATTGCCGCGACACGAACTTTGCGCACGAGCCGTTCTTCAAGTTCTACGAAGTCGGTTTTCGCTGCTGCGCGGATCCGACCTAGCGGATCAGCGCCCCAGGTATTTCGCCATACGGTCTCGGACATGCGCGGCGGCGGCGTGCTCGTGCGGGCACGGGTGTGCGTGCGCGGTCGCGCGCTCCTCGGGCGTTTCGGCAACGTCGAGCGAGTTGACGAGATCGACCAGCCCCTGCTGGTGTCCCGTCATTCGCATGAGCGACGAAGCCCCGCCCTCGATCGCGAGCGCGATGTGCTCGGGGCTCATCTCGCGTTCGAGCTCGCGGAGCCACGTAGCGACGAGCGACGGCCGTTCGAGCTTCGTCGGCGTGTCGTTGCGTGGCGTGTCGAGCGAGAGGTTCGCTCCGAACGACGCGGCCGCGGCGTCGCGCGCCGTCAGCGGGCTCGCCAGACCGAACCGCTCACGCACCGTCGCGAGGATCGACGTGTGATCGTAGAGCGTGTGATCGACGGTTCCCGCAGCGATCCACGGTGACACGAGCACCGCGGGGACGCGCACCCCGAGACGATTGAACCCGAACGCGAAATCGGGCCCGACGTACGCGCGTCCGTCCGGGCTCGCCGCCGTCGGAGGAAACACGTGGTCGTACGTCCCGCCGTGCTCGTCGTAGACGATGACGAGCAAGGTGCGCTCCCACGCGGGCGACGCGCGGAGCGCCTCGTAGACGTCCGCGATGAGGAGCTCGCCGAGCCGCACGTCGTGATTCGGGTGCTGGTCATTGGCGCGCCACCAGAGGAAATTCAAATAGCGTGGCTCGATGAACGAGTAACTCGGGAGCTTGCCCGTCGCGGCGTCTTCTTTGAATTGCTCGAAGCGGTGAAGTCGATTCTTGCCGCGCTCGCTGCGCAGTCCCTCCAAGAGGAGACACACGGGTACGTCGTGAAAGTAGACGTTCCACGAGCACGCGGCCTCGTCGAGGCTGTCGTAGATCGTCTTCATTGGATATTCGCGCAGCGCGTTCGTCGCCTCGCCATACGAGGTTGCTGCGTGGACGAAGAGTCGATTCGGCCACGTCGACGACGGAACCGATGCATGCCATCGGTCGCAGACGGCGAACTCGCGCGCCAGACGCGTGAGCACCGGCAAGCGCGCAGGCGCGAAGCACGCCATCACCCGTCCCGCCTGCTTCGCATCGACGAGGGGAAGCGACCCGTAGTCGACGACGAATCCGTCGTTGCGGCCATCGTCCGAATCGAACGAAGACGCGCGCGATCCATAGAGCTGAACCGCGACGTCCTCGATGGCGTGGGCAGGATCGAAGGCGAGATCGTCGACGTAACCCGCGTCGTTCGTCACGAGCACGCGACCGGGAGGCACCTGGGCATCGGGATTCGATTCGTCGCCGGAGAGCCCATCGACCGGCATTCCCGCTGGCTTCGTGAAGCCGAGCATGTGATCGAACGAGCGGTTCTCGAGCATGAGCACGACGACGTGATCGATACGACCGAGCGAGTTTGTCATCGCCGCCGATGCTATCGCGCACGCCCGTGTCCGTCCAAAGACTCGTCCCACACCGCGCGCGCTGTGCGCGTCCGCCGCACAGAATTCGTTGCATAGAGCACTAATTCTCTCTCCGGCGCATGCACGGATCCGCTGTCATTTCAGGTGTCTGCGCATCTCCCACCGATTTGACAGGAAGATTTGATTTGAAGTTGCGAACCGTGTTTTAGGGGCCTATCGAAGAGTGGCCACGATTGGTTTTGCAGGTGCCTGAGCAGGTCGACGCGAGACCGTGAGCACGCAATAAAGATTCACTGCCAGAGCATTGTTGCCCGCTCGCAAAGAGACGTTCGGGCTGCAATGCGACGGGAGAGATCCGTCCGACGCCGCACAACACGAGGAAAGACCATGAACACTGTATTTCGACGTGTGAGCTGCACCGCAACGTTGTTGGGTCTCGGAGTAGGGATGTTCGTCGGCTGCTCCAGCCATCCGAACGAAGACGTCGGCATCAGCGGCGAGACCGGCGAGGCGATCTCGAAGACCGATTCGCTCTCCCACGCGCGCATCATGCCGCTGCAGCGGCCGGGCGTCGCGCTCCACAAGAACAGCAACACTGCACAACTGCAGGCGGGCACGGGTAACCTCACGTACCGCGGCGGACCGCTTCTGCAGAACGTGAAGGTCTACGCCGTCTTTTGGGGAAGCAACGTCGACAGCACCGTGACGTCGCAGATCGGCGGGTACTACACCGCCGTGACGAACAGCGCGTACTTCGATTGGCTCAGCGAATACAACGCCAACGGGATGCACATCGGCCGCGGAACGTACGCGGGTGCGGTCACCATTCAGCCTGGTACTGGCTCGTCGGTCACGAACGCTCAAATCGCGTCGGTTCTCGATGCCCAGATTACGGGCGGGACACTTCCGGCGAACGACGCCAATACCATCTATATGGTCTACTTCCCGCCGGGCGTGAGCATCTCATTGGACAACTCGCAATCGTGCGTCCAGTTCTGCGCCTTTCACAATACGTTCAAGCGAGGGAACGGTTCGAGTCTCTATTATGGAGTCATGCCCGATCTCGGCGGCGCGTGCGCCGGCGGCTGCGGCGCGGGGACGAAGTTCCAAAGCACGACGTCGGTGTCGTCGCACGAGCTCATCGAAGCGGTCACCGATCCGGGCGTCGGCATCAACGTCCTCAGTTGGTACGACGACAACCAAGGAGAGATTGGCGACATTTGCAATGGGCAGGAAGGAACGGTCGCTGGATATACCGTTCAAAAGGAATGGTCGAATCGCAACAACAACTGCATCGTGACCGATCCGAACGTTTCGCCGCCGCCGCCGCCGCCGCCCCCGCCCCAAGACGCGGGCGCTCCGCCGCCGCCGCCGCCGCCGCCGCCGCCGCCGCAGGACGCTGGTGCGCCGCCTCCTCCGCCTCCTCCGCCTCCTCCGCCGCCCCCGCCCCCCCCGGGGACGTGCTCGTCGCATGAGGCAGAGCCGAACGACACTCCGCAAGACGCGGACGATCTCGCGCAGTGCCTCGGCGGGTCGCTCAGCTCGGGTGACGTCGACATGTCGACGTTCACGCTCAGCGGCAGCGTCGCCTACGACGTCAAGGTGACGGGGAGCGGCGACGCCGTGCTCCACCTCTACAAGTACGTCAACGGCAGCTGGTACCGCGTCGCCAACACGACCAACCAAGAGGTCGCGCACACCTCCACGGGCGGCGGCACGTACCTCGTCGTCATTCGATCGCCGAGCAACGCGGCGCAGTCGTACGTCGTCTCGCGGCGCTGAAGACCGAAACTGTCGCACCGCTCTTCGCGTATTCTCTTCGGCGCCGCGCTCGCGGTGCCGAGGAGATCGCGATGAGCCGTCCGAAGATTCAAAAGTCCGAAGCCGAGTGGAAGAAAGAGCTCTCGCCCGAGCAGTACGCCGTCTGCCGCGAAAAGGGCACCGAGCGCGCCTTCACCGGCGCGTATTGGGATTGCCACGACGCGGGGACGTACCGCTGCTCGTGCTGCCACGCGCCGCTCTTCACGTCGGCGAGCAAGTTCGACTCCGGCTGCGGCTGGCCGAGCTTCACTGCTCCGCTCGCGGGGGACGCCATCGACGAGCACGTCGATCGCTCGGCCTTCATGGTCCGCACCGAAGTCACCTGCAGCCAGTGCGGCGCGCACCTCGGCCACGTCTTCGACGACGGCCCCGCGCCGACCGGCCTTCGCTACTGCATCAACTCGGTTTCGGTCGAGCTCGAGCGCGGCGAGCGTGGCGAGCATGCAGGCGAGCAGGGAGCGAAGAGCCCGAAATAGGGCGAATTCCTATGACTCTTGCGCGAAAACGCGATCGCGCTAGTGTTTAACGCCTCACGAACGTTCGCTGGTTACCCGATACGACGCTCTCTCGACTCTGGGATGGTCGCAAAGGACTCTGGCGACGGCGCGTGGATGCTGCGCAAGCGGTGGGCTTCCCCTCCGCGACCTCCCTCCGACGCCGGCTCATTGGATGGCAGGACCTCTGGTTTCTCTCCGAGCCGCACCAGCAAGTGAGACAGTCATGGGTAACAGGCTCTACGTCGGCAACCTCTCGTTCGATTCCACCATCGAGTCGCTTCGCACCGCATTCTCCGAGCTCGGCGAGGTCACGGACGTTCACGTCGTGACCGACCGCGACACGGGCCGTTCGCGCGGCTTCGGCTTCGTGACGATGGGCTCGTCGCAAGAGGCGCAGAAGGCGATCGAGAAGATGAACGGCGCGCTGCTCGACGGACGGCCGCTCCGCGTCAACGAAGCGGAAGAGCGCCAGAACCGCGGCGGTGGCGGCGGCGGTGGCGGTGGATTCGGCGGCGGCGGTGGTGGTGGTGGCCGCGGCGGTGGTGGCGGTGGCGGCGGTGGCGGCCGCAATCGCTGGTGATCGCGGGGCCGATGCCCTACATGAATCGCCAGGCATAAATGAACTACCGACGAAACTCAGAAGCAGCGCAGCGCTTCGCCGAACGGCGTCAGCGCGAAGACGAATCGCCGCGCCTCCAAACCGAAGTCCCTCGCCTCGAGAGCCTCAAGCTCGAGATCGAGGAGCGACGCGCGGGCGGTGCGGTCGCCGAGTCCGCGCACATTCGACGCGTCGTCGTCGAGAACGCTCCGGCGCTATTTCTCCTGGCGTGCGGCGACTCGTCGTGCAAAGACGGCGGCCACGACATCACGCGCGTCGTGATGCACGCGCTGCAGGCGGGCGCGCCGCGCGCCGAAGGCGAAGACGCCTGCAACGGGCAAATCGGATCGGCGACGTGCTCGCGTGTCATGCGCTACGTCGCGATCGCCACCTACCGCTAGCATCGTCCGCGTTCGCTGCGCGTCCCCGCGCA
>JAYVXB010000666.1:0-3729 GCA_043785585.1 Deltaproteobacteria bacterium
GATTGCCTGAAGGAGCACATCCGCTCGGGCGTGAACGAAGAGGTCGTGCGCGAGCAGCTCTCGCTCTACGCGGAAAGCTGATCGGCGCGATCGGCCTGCCGCTTGCGGGCGCGATCATCGCAATCATCGGCACCGCGAGCATCGGGTGCGATCAAGGAACGCCGCACGACGCGCCACGGACCGGGCCGTACCTCCACCTCATCGGTGCGAACATCGGCCCGAACGTGCCGTTTCGCGCCGATGGGACGATCCAGCTCGCGTTCGATCGTCTCCTTCTGCCTCTCACGATCAACCGCCAATCGGTCGGTCTCCGCGAGGCGAACGGCGACAACGTGACGTCGCCGGTCATGACGTACGATCCGGTGACGCGCGTCCTCACGCTCGAGAAGCCTGTCGACGGGACGTGGCTCGCTCCGGGGCAGGCGTACAAGATCGTGCTCGGCGTCCCCAGCGGCGACGACGACTCCGGCGGGCTTCGCGCGATCGATCGCGCGACGTTCGATCCGTCGCTCCCGGCGTCGACGCGCGTCATCGGCTTCGTCACGTGCCCCACTTCCGGATGCGTCGCCGAGGCAGGCGCGCCGCGTCTCGCGAGCCGCGTCCGCTTTTGCAACGACGTCTTGCCCATCTTCAGCGAGCACTGCAGCGCCGGCATCTGTCACGGCGCGCCCGAGCAAGGGAACGCGCCGGCCGCGGGCCTGCTCTTGAGCACGTCGCTCGGCGTCGCGAAGACCGCGATCGGCCGCGTGGCGCAAGGCGCGAACACGGGCGCCGCGTCCGGGCGCGCCGAGTCGCCCGGTCATCTCTTCGGCGTCGACATGCCGATCATCGCGCCCGGAAGCCCGGCCAACAGCTGGCTCATGTACAAGATGCTCTTGAGCGTCCCGCGCGCCGACGACGCGGGCGTGCCCGCGGTGCGCAAGCGCTGCTTCCCCAATCGCGACAAACCCAATCCGCCGAGCGATCCGTTCGGCGGCAACCCGCCGTCCTCCGCGCCGTTCCTCCGCCTCGACGACGCCGAGCGCGCGCGTCTCTCCGATTTGGTGCTCGGCAACGCGATGCCGTACCCGAGCCCGGACAACACGATCAGCTTCGCGGAGCTCGAGCGCGTGCGGGTCTGGATCGAGCAAGGCGCCGAGGTCGACGACTGCGGGGCGTGCGAGCCGTAGCGTCGGTCGCTGGCGCACATGCACGTGTTGCGGATATAAGGTCCGCTCTCTCGAGGAGGATTCCATGAACCGATCGATCGTGACGTGCGTGACCGCGATGGCGCTGCTGAGCTCGCTGGTGGCTTGCGAGAACAAGGAGGCGCCGAAGGCTGGCCCGAGCGCATCTTCGAGTGCCTCCGCGAAGGCGGCGACCAGCGGCTCGACGCCTGCCGCGTCGGCATCCGCGGCTCCCTCCGCTTCCGCTTCCGCAGCGGCGCCTCCCGCGGTCCCCGCGTGGTACGCGCAGCTCCCCACGAAGCCCGTGACCGCGAAGGTCGGCGATCTCGTCTGGGGCATGCACGCGTTCGCGACCAACGGCCAAGGCGCGTTGCTCCATCCCCTCGAGGTCACCGGGGTCAGCGGCAACACGGCGACGCTCCGCGATCTCGCGCTCATGGCGAGCGGCCCCGACTCGTGGAAGCTCAAGCCGAACAAAGACGGCTCGACGTACGCCGGCGTCCCGGGCAGCGTCGTTCTCCCGCTCCGCAGCGCCGACGTCGTCAAGCCCAAGGTCGGCGACATCGTCTGGGCGGGCGTCACGAACGCTCCCGGCCCCTTCCTCGTCAGGGTGACGAAGCTCGACGGCGGCCTCGTCGCGTACGACAAGCTCAACCCGACGCAGAAAGAGCTCGAGCGCGATGGGAAGGTCCAGAACATCGAGCCCTACGGCACCGGCATCGCGCCCTTCACGTACGTCGCCATCAAGAACGGCGACGCCTACAAGCTCCTGCTCGTCCTCGGCACCGACGGCGACAACGTCTACGGCAAGACGTACGACGGCGTCGCGGTCGCGAAGAAGGCCGACGTGAAGCCGCTCAAGGCCGCGTGGAAAGATCGCAAAAAGGGCGACACCGTCCTCGCGTTCGACTCGGGCGGCGCAGGCAAGGTCGTGAAGATCGAGACGGTCCCGATGGAGAAGTGGGTCTTCAAGGTCGGCGTGTTCACGTACACCTGGGACCTGACGTTCGACGCGCCCTGAGACTAACGGCCGACGCGATTTCTCCCCGACTGCTTCGCGGCATAGAGCCTCTCATCGGCGCGCTTGTAGAGCCCCTCGCCGGTGAGATCCTCTTCCTCGAGCATCGCCACGCCGAGGCTGATCGTGCACGGGATCGCGTTCTGCTCGAACTTGAGCGGCGTGATCTCGGCGATCTTCCGTAGCTTCTCCGCGGTGATCATCGCGCCGTCGATCGGGATCTCCGGCAAGAGAACGCCGAACTCCTCGCCTCCGGTGCGCGCGAAGATGTCCTCGCGACGCAGCTTGAGACGCAGCGCCGCGACGAGCTGACGAAGCAGGCTGTCGCCCGCGAGGTGCCCCCACGTGTCGTTCGTCTTCTTGAAGTGATCGATGTCGAAGAGGACGAGCGACAGCGCGCGCGCGTAGCGCTTGGACCGATTGAACTCTCGCTCGAGCGCCTCGTCGAAGTACCGACGATTGAAGATCTGCGTGAGACCATCGATGGTCATCAAGCGGTAGATCTCTTCGTGGTAGTGGACCTCGATGTTCTCGCCGGTCATGAACTTCAGGATCGACCGGCCGATCTGCACCTGATCGCCGTCGCGGAGCGGCTGCTCCTTGACGGGCGCGTCGTTGACGAAGGTCCCGTTCGTGCTGCCCAAGTCGGTGACGAGGTAGCTGCCGACGCCGTCGAACGTGATCCGCGCGTGGTGGCGGCTGATGCTCTCTTGATCGATGAACAGATCGTTCTTCGACGAGCGACCGATCTCGAACGGCGCGGTGCCGAGCGTGATTCGCCGCCCGATCTCCGGCCCGTAGATGACGACGACACACGCCTCCCCCGGCTTGCTCGTGCGACCCTCTTTCGAGCCGCTGTCGATCAGCCTGGTGACGCGAGTCTTTTGCGAGTCGTGTCGCGAGGTCACTCGCTCGATAGTACTTCGGACAGCCTCAGCCGAGCACGATTTCGCGCAACGCTGTCAGGGCTCGCGCTCGCAAGGGCTCGCGCTTGGGCTCGCAAGGGCTAGGCGAAACGTCAGCCGAGCACGATTTCGCGCAGCTGAATCGAGCCGCGATCCGCGATCCCGAGCCCGAGGTCGGCCGCTTCTTTGATGTACGTCGGCGGACGGCCCTCGTCGGTGAGGCTCTTCATCTTGAACGTCGCGCGCTCTTTCTCGACGATTTCCCAGCCGATCGCGTCCATCGCGACAGGATCGGTCGTCACGTAGACCGCCTCGTGCGGCACGACGAACTCCGCGTGCTTCCAGAGCGGCCCGCCGTGCGCCATCACCTTGAAGCCGTCGGTGATGTTGAGGCGAATGCGCGACTTGATGACGTCTTGCGCGGCCAAGAGGGCGATTTGCGGCGATGCGTGGTGCTGGTGAAAGTCGTGCGGGTTGATGCTGCACCCGTGCGTCATGTTCTTGAGGCAGCCGGTGTAGCCACAGATCGAGTGGTCTTTGATGAGCGAGAAGTTGATGAGCGCGGTCGCCTCGGTGAGGACGCGGACGAACTTCGTCGACGTGCCGCCGGTGCCCGGGATGAGGCGCGACTGCATCGTCG
>JAYVXB010000667.1:0-3721 GCA_043785585.1 Deltaproteobacteria bacterium
GCTGAACCGCTTCACGAAGGAAGATCCGACGTTCCGCGTTCACCAGGACGAGGAGTCGCAGCAGACGATCATCAGCGGCATGGGCGAGCTCCACCTCGACATCTACATGGAGCGCATGCGACGCGAGTACAACTGCGACGTCGTCGCGGGAAAACCGCAGGTCGCGTACCGCGAGACGATCACGCGCCGCGCCGAGATCAACTACACGCACAAGAAGCAGACGGGCGGCTCCGGTCAGTACGCGAAGATCCTCGGGTACATCGAGCCGCTCCCGGCGGACGCGGTCGAGACGTACGAGTTCGTCGACGACGTCACGGGCGGCTCCATCCCGCGCGAGTTCATCTCGTCGTGCGACAAGGGCTTCCGCGACAGCGTGAAGAAGGGGACGCGCATCGGCTTCCCGATCGTCGGCATTCGCTGCGTCGTCAACGACGGCGCGTCGCACGCGGTCGACTCGTCCGAAATGGCGTTCAAGACCGCCGCGATCATGGGCTTCCGCGAGGCGTACGCGCAGTCGAACCCGACGATCCTCGAGCCGATCATGAAGGTCGAGATCGACGCTCCGACGGAGTTCCAGGGGACCGTCACGGGTCAGGTCAACCAGCGGCGCGGCGTCATCTTGGAGACCGTCGGCGGCGACAGCGTGAGCATCACCTGCGAAGTGCCGCTCAACGCGATGTTCGGTTACTCGACCGACTTGCGCTCGGCGACGCAAGGCAAAGGCACGTTCACGATGGAGTTCGCGAAGTACGCGGTCGTGCCGAAGCAAGAGCAGGAAGAGATGGCGAAGAAGTACAAAGAGAAGCTGCTCGCCGACGCGAAGAAGTAGAGAGCACCGACTTCAATCCGGCACCGTCAGCGCCGCCGTGATCGTGACGATCCCGGCGGCGGAAGCGTCGGTGCCGGGCGCTCCTTCGAAGTGAAGCTTCCTCGCGGCATTCACGAGGCAAGCGGTGAGCTGCGTCGAAAGGCCGGTCGCCGAGGTCACGCTCGCCGAGTCGACGTCGCCGCCCGGCGCGATCTTCAACGCGATGACCGCGCGGCCGGCCATCTGCGGATCCGACGCGAGCGCCTGTCGATAACAGCTCCGTGCGCGCATGACGAACGCGGCGCGCACCGTCGCCTCGGCGCGCGGGACCGCGCCGGTGACAGCGGTCGTCGTCGTTACCTCGCCGCGCGGCGTCGGCCCCGCGTCGTCGAGCTCCGTCAGTGCCTTCAGCATCGCGGAGGCTGCCGCCGCGGCTCCATCTGCGTCGCCCGACGGCGGCCGAGGCGGGCTGAGGCATACCGCCGGCTTGAGGCACGCGGCGGGGCCCGTCGAGGTGCTTGCGGTCGTCGGAGTCTCGGTCGTCGTCCCGTGTTTCGAATCGCACGAATCGCACGCGCCCACCGTCAGCCCCGCGATCGCGGCCGCGACGAAGCGCGCGCGTCGCGCGAGGATCCATCGCTTGGCGTCATCGCTCACGGCACCATGATGCCCGAAAAAGGGCGGCGCGATCGCTCGGTAGATCCCGCCGCGTGTCCGCTGTCGTCTTCACGAGCTGCCGTAGGCGTAAGCTGCGCGCATGCTCAAGCTCTACGGCTTTGCTCGCGTGAACAAGGGAGCGCGCGGCAAGACGCGCGATCTGCGTGTCCTGTGGACGCTCGAAGAGATCGGACTGCCGTACGAGATCGTCGGGATGGACCACCCGAACCACGATCTCGATTCGCCTGCGTTCCGCGCGCTGAATCCGTTTGGTCAGATTCCGGTGATCGATGACGACGGCGTCGTGGTCTCGGAGTCCGGCGCGATCTTGCTCTACCTCGCGCGCAAGAGCGGCAAGCTGATGCCGCACGATCTCGCGGGCGAGGCGCAGGTGCTTCGCTGGTCCTTCACCGCGCTGACCACCATCGAAGTACCGGTGCTCTCGCTGTGGTTCGTCAACTTGACCGGTGGCAAGGACACCAAGCCGAGCGCGGCGTTGCATGACTGGGCCGAGATGCGGTTGAAGCAGCTCGATGGTTGGCTGAAAAATCGCCGGTTCCTTGCGACCGACGACTTCACCGTCGCCGATATCCTCATGACCCACGTGCTCGACGTTGGAACCCAGCAGGAGATGCTGAAGCCGCACGCGAACCTCCTTGCCTACCGCGCGCGTTGCACCGAACGCCCGGCATGGAAGAAGACGCTCGACGCGTACGGCGAGCGAGTCGAAGGCGCCTGACTCTCACCACGCGACGCGAGCCCGCCGCCACGTTGCATGCAACGCGGGCGCGGATTGCGCCGCCGACGCGAAGCAGACGCCCTCGCGCGTGCTTTCCTGCGTATTCCGGTCGACACCGGCCATCGAATCGCGCGCTCTCGGGGGATCCGCGCCTGGCCCTCCGCTTGCTCTACGTCCGGTGCCGTGACGGCGACGCGCGCGTCGCCGCTCGGTGCGTCCGTGCGAAGATGGGCCCCAATGGAGATGAGCATGACGAAGCGTTGGATCAAGCAAGGCGGGATCGTGATGACCGTGGCGCTCGCCGCCACCCTTGCCGCCGGTTGCGGCGCGAAGAAGAAGCCGGGTGACAAGACACAGTTCAGCGCGACCTTCGCCGGCATCATGAAGAACATGAACGGCAACTCGCACTCGCTCGACGAACGCCAGAAATACACCGTCAGCCAGCTTGGCCCGCCGCACCGTACCGAGGCCGACGCGCTCTACTGGTACACGCCGCCGCCGGACCTCTGCTTCTATTACAAGATGACGATGACGGAGGGATACGGATCGACCGGAACGGGCGCGAAGGAAGACTGCGAGAAGTGGGGCAAGTAAACGCCGCTCACTCGACGACGTAGAGCCCGGTCGTGCGATCGACCTTCGTGCGCGGCAGCTTGTGCGTCGCTTCGAATCGCGTGTACGCCGGTCGCAAGCTCCGCCAAAACGAAACGAGGGCGGTGTCGCCGCGCGCGTCGCGCTCGAGCGCGCGCATCGCGTCGTCGGTCATCGCGGTCGGAAAGACGTGGACTGTGACCGGGTGCGCGGCGGCGTGGGCGTCGGTCGCCGCGACGAACACGTCGTCGATGCCGGAGTCTTCGATCGGGATGCATCCGATCGTCGCGCATCCTCCGTGGATCATGATGTCGCCGCCGAACGGCGCGCGGCCGAGCGCGCGATCGGACGCGTTCGGATAGTCGAGGCCGAGCGACAGGTGAAAGCGGCTCTTCGTGTTGTAGACGCGGACGTCGTAGAAGCCCTCCGGCACTTGCTCGTCGCCTTCGGTGCGCTTTGGTCCGAGGCGGCCCGACGACGCGCAGATCGGATACGACTTGATGAGGACCATGCGATCGCCCGTCGACGCGGCCCACATCTCGAGGCGCTTCTCGCGTTTGAACGCGCGAAGGTAGAGCGCCGTCGCCGGGTACGTCGCGCCGCGCTCCGCGAAGGCCGCCCGCAGCGGCGCGTCGACGCGACGGCGCGCCGCGGCGACGCGATCGCCGGTCTCGAAGCCACCGTTGCGCGCGACGGCCACCCCGCCCGCGGCGAGAACCGCGACGGCGACGCCAGCAACGGCGCGGGCGATGAGACTCGTCACGCGACATCGTACGCTCGACGCGCCGACGCGATTCCAGTGACTACGCGGGAAAGCCCAGACCCATCGCTACGGCGCGATGGACACCGTGCGCTCGCCACGCGCGCGCCGAGTGATCGCCGCGTTCGCTCCAGAGGCGAAGCCGTGCTTGAATCGTTCGCGTGAG
>JAYVXB010000668.1:0-11899 GCA_043785585.1 Deltaproteobacteria bacterium
TGCACGAGCGTGAACGCGAGCGCCAGCCCGACGACGCCGCCGAGCGTCCCGATGAGGAGCGCCTCGCCGAAGACGAGCGCGGCGATGTGCACGGGTTGAAAGCCGACCGCGCGCATGACGCCGTATTCGTTCGTCCGCTCGCGCGCCGCCATCGCGATCGTGTTGCCGAGGATGAGCATCATGATGACGAGGATGACGATCGAGATGACGTCGAGCGCCTTCAGGACGGCAGAGAACGCCGCGAGGAAGCCATTGCGGAACGTGTACTCATCTTGGCTCTGCGTCTGGATGTCCTTCTCGTCGAAGGCGCGGTCGATCGCGACGCTGACCTCGGCGGTTCGGCCCGCGTCGTCGATGCGGCTCGTGATCCAGCCGATTTTATCGCGCACGGCCAGCGGGAGGCTCTCGTTCAGGTAGTCCCAATGAAAGAGGAACGACGTGCGGTCGGCCGAGCGCGTCGTCGCCGTGTAGATGCCGACGATCGTGAATCGCCAAGGATGCTCCGGATCGTTTCGGTAGATCCCGCTCTCGAGCGTCACTTCGTCGCCGATCTTCCAGCCGAGCCTCTTCGCCAGGAGGTCGCCGACGATCGCGGCGCGCCGCTCGTGGAGGAACGCGGTCTTCTCGGCGGCCGTGACGGCGAGGCCGGTGAACACCTCGAAGTACGTGGGCGCGTCGACGGCCAGCGTCGCGAAGAGCTCGCGGTCGTTCTTCGGGTCCTTGCCGCCGAACCAGCTGGCGAACGTCGCGTCTTTGACATGCGGCATCGCGCGGACGTCGTCGGCGTAGCGCTTGGGGAGCGGGACGACGAACGTGATTTTGTTTCGCGTGACGATGCGGTCTTTGGGCGCGAACTCCGCGCCTCGCGCCCACGCACCCAGCACCGTGCGAAGGAGCATGAAGGTGAGCACGGCGACGGCGACGCCGAGCACGGTGAGCGTCGTGCGGAACTTGTTGCGCATCAAGTTGCGCGCGGCGAGCCCCGCCAGCGTCACGCGGGCGCCGCTTTCACGGCGGCGATGACTGCATCGGCCATCGCGCGCGTCGTGGCGGCGCCGTGCGCGACGACGTCGGCGTCGCCGTCGAGCCCGAGCATGTCGTAGGTGCGCACGCGCCCTTCGAGCACGACGCTCGCGACCGCATCGCGAACACGCGCCGCTCGCGACGCATCGCCTAGGTGATCGAGCATCATCGCGGCGGCGAGGATCGTCGCGATCGGGTTCACGATCGGCGGATCGATCGCGGCGTGCTTCGGCGCGGAGCCGTGCGTCGGCTCGAAGACGGCGCACGCCTCACCGATGTTCGCGGAGTACGCGAAGCCTAGCCCACCGACGAGCCCTGCAAAGCCGTCGGACAGGACGTCGCCGACGAGCGCCGTCGAGAGGATGACGCCGAAGCGTTCGGGGCGCCGCACGAGCCACATCACTTGCGCGTCGAAGTCGGTGCGCGCGAGGCGGACGCTCGGGTGGCGCGCCGATGCGACCTCGGCCGCGGCGAGGAGCATCGCGGACGTCTCGCGCATGACGCCCCATTTGTCGCAGACGGTGACGGTCGCGTAGCCGTGCGCTTCGGCGTACGCGAACGCAGCTTCGGCGATCCGATCGCACGCGCCGCGGCTCGTGATTCGGCACGAGACGGCGAGATCGTCCGACGCGACGCCCGTGAAGCGCGTGCGCATCTCCGGGTGCGTGTCGAGCGCGCGACGGAGGTCGGGCGGTGGGTTCGTCCACTCGACGCTCGAATAGAGGCATTCGGTGTTCTGCGTGACGAGCGTGACGTCGATCCGCGGAGACTCGATCGCGCCGGACGCCGCGCGACGAACGTAGCTCATCGGATTGCCGGGGATCGTGCGGCACGGACGGATGCACGTCTCGAGGTGCAGACGCTGGCGCATCGCGAGCACAGGGCTGACGTAGGCGCGCGCGCGGTCGCGAAGACCGGGAGCGAGCTCGCGCTCGGCGATCGCTTTCGGCTTCGACGTGATCGCGCCGAAGAGACCGACGCGGTGCTCCTCGAGGAGTCGCACGGTGCGATCGGGAAGCGCGTTTCCTTCGCTTTGCCAGAACGACCAGCCGACGTCGGCCGTGATCCAATCGGCGACGAAGCCCGCGGCGTCGAGGACGCGCATCGCTTCCGCAACGACGATGGGGCCGATGCCGTCGCCCGGCATCACGACGAGACGCGGAGTCACTCGCGCCTCGATGCGGCGGCGCGCGCGACGGCGGCGACGAGCGCGGCGTCGGGGCGGAAACCTGCAAGATGGAGCGGCGCGGCGGCGAGGCCCAGTGCGGCGGCGGCGCGCCACATGAGGAGGCCCGCTTCGCGCGTGACGAGACCGAGCGCGGGCCGAAGGCCGCCGTCCGCGCAGAGGAGCAGCGACTCCGCGCGGCATCCGGGGACGCCGTCCGCGTCGAAGCGCGCCAGCGCGCGCTCGATCACCGCGGAAGGGAGCGCGTCATCGATGAACGCTCGCTGCTTCGTCGCGCCGAGATCGAAGCGTCCGCCGCCGAGGACGAGCACGTCGCGCGCCGACCGCATGCGCGCGACCGCGGCGTCCACGTCGACGATCGGCGGGAACGAATCGTCCACGAGGACGGCGCCCGGCGCGAGGCGCGACACGTCGATCACGCCACCCGTGCTCGACGCGCCCACGATGATGCTCGCGCCGTACGCGCGCTCCGGGAGCGGCTCGCAGCAAGCGTCCGGCCGCATCGCGCGTGCCTTTTCGAGCGCGGCGCCGCGGTCGCAGACGACGAGCGTGCGCGGGTGGCCGACGACCTCTTCGAGGAGCTCGAGCGATGCTTGTCCGATCGATCCGAAGCCGACGATCGCCAGCTCCTCGCCGCGCACGTCGCGTCCGAGCGCACCGAGCGCGCGCGCGAGCGTCGCCACGACGGCGACCACGGTCGCGGCGTGCCCCGTCGTGAGCGCGGCGCGACGCGGATCTTCGGTGCGCGCGCGTTCGACGGCGAAGCCGTAGCCGGTCCACGACGGGAGCAGTCCCGCGAGCGACACGACGCGCGCGCCGTATCCTTCGGCGACGCCGACGGCTCGCGCGACTTCGGATGCGAGGACCCCCGCGTCGAGCTTCTCGAGCTCGTCGGCGAAGCGCGGGAGGAACACTGCGCCCGACGCGCCGAATCGCGTGTCGAGGATCTCGAGCAGCCGCGGCGCGCCGTCAGGGAACACGCGCGCGCGCAGGGCTTCGACATCGTCGCCGACGATGCGCGCGACGACGGACGCCGCTGGCAAATAGCAGACGAGCGCAGAGTCGAGCTTCTTGTCGGTCGCCGTGGCGATGTCGCGCGTGGTGCCTTCGAGCAACGCGGCGAGCTCGCGCTCGAGCGCGACGAGCACCGCGCGTCGCACGGAGGCGGGAGCGCTTCCGTGCACCGTGAGTCGGAGACGATCGCCCGCGAGCGCTCCGAGCATCAGCTTGGTGCGCGTCGCCTCCGCCGCGAACCGTACGCGCGCAGCTTCCCAATCGAGGTGGATCTCGCCACGCGACGCGCGCGTGCCGGCGCGGAGATCGAGCAACGAGAAGAAGAGCTCGCCTCCCAGCGCGCCTTCGAGGCCCCGTGCGCTTCGGAGCTCGCGTGCGAGCGTCTCGATCGGCACGTCCGCGTGGGCGCAGGCATCGGCGAACGCCGTCGCGACCGCCGCGCGATCGTCGTCGAAGCGCGCGCCTCGCACGGTCGCGCGGATCGGAAGGGCCGTCGCGAACGAGCCGACCATCTTGTCGGCGTCGTCGATCGGGAGATCGCGACCGGACGTCGCCGTGCCGACGACGAGATCGTCGACGCCGGTGATCGAACGAAGCGCGCGAAACCAGGCGGTCATCAGCGTCGGCCCGAGGCCCCCCGACGCGCGCGTCGTCGCGCGGAGCGACGCGGTGCGGGCCGCGTCGAGGAGCGCGGCGGTGATCGCGTCGTCGGAAGGCCCGTCAGCGAGCGCGATCGGCGGCGCGGGCGTCGCGAGGACGCCGCGCCAATACGCGAGGTCGCGAGGGTCCGCGGTGCGCGCGCGAAGATGCGCGACGACATCACGGAACGTCGCGCGGAGAGGCGCAAGCACGGGCGCGCGACCGTGGAGCTTCGCGTCGTAGATCTCGACGAGCTCGTCGGCCAGGACGGCGAGGCTGGTGCCGTCGCCGATCGCGTGGTGCATCTGCACGTGCCACGTCGAGCGAGTGTCCTCCGTTCGCCGAACGCGAACGTGAAAGAGCGGCCCGTGCGCGAGATCGAGGGTGACCGGCGGCGCATCGTGGTCGATGAACGAGAGCGGCACGTCGTTCGTCGCGCGTGGGCGCTGCTCGGTGCGACCGCGCTCGCCGCCGAAGACGACGCGAAGCATCTCGTGGCGAAGGACGAGATCGCTCAACGACGCGCGGAGGATGGTCTCGTCGATGCGTCCACGCACCGGGATCTCCGCCGACCAAATCGCGCTCCCCTGCCCGAGCCGCTCCGCCAGGACGAACCCAACCTGCGACGGCGCGAGCGGGAACGGCTCGGTCGTCGACTTCGCGATCGAAGGCACGTCCGCGCGCGGCGCGAGCGCATCGATCGCCGCCGCGAGCTTCGCGATCGTACGCTCGCCGTAGAGCGTAATCGGGCGTGGGACGATCGCGACTTCACCGCGTAGGCGCTGGAGCACCTCGAGCGCGAGGATCGAGTCGCCACCGAGCGAGAAGAAATCGTCGTCGCGACCGACGCGCGCGAGGCCGAGCACCTGTCGCCAGATCGACGCGAGCTTCTTCTCGGTCGTCGTGCGCGGCGCATCGTCGGCACCGGCGGACGCGAGCTCACCCACCTTCGCGCGGAGCGCGGCGCGATCGAATTTGCCCGCGGTCGTCAGCGGCATCGCATCGAGAACTTCGATCCGATGCGGAACCATGAACGCAGGAAGCGCCGCGGCCACGCGCGCGCGAAGCTCCGCGGCGTCGGCGACCATTCCGGCGCGGGGCGCGACGAAGCCGACGAGCCACTGCCGCTCCTCGTCGGTGCGCTCGATGACGGCGGCAGCGGCAACGGAGGGATGCCGCGCGAGCACGCCTTCGATCTCGGACAGCTCGACACGGTTGCCGTGCACCTTCACTTGGCTGTCGGCGCGACCGACGTACGTGAGGACGCCGCGCGCGTCGCCGTGCGCGAGATCGCCCGTGCGATAGACGCGCTCGCCGCGATGCTCGACGAACGCCGTACGCGTCAGCTCGGGCGCGTGGAGATAGCCCTCCGCGAGGCTGGGCCCGCCGACGTAAAGCTCGCCGATCGAGCCTGTCTCACACGGCTCGCCGTGCTCGTCGAGGATGTGCACCGTGGACCCGGCGCGCGCGCGACCGATCGGCACGTGCGCCGCATCGTCGTCGGGACGCGTACGGATCTCGTGCCACGTCGCGTTCACGATCGTCTCGGTCGACCCGTAAAGATTCGCGATGCGAATGCGCGCGCCGAAACGATCCATCCACCTTCGCACGAGCGCGGGAGGGACCTTCTCGCCGCCGATCAGAATCCACCTCAGCGCGGGCAACGTCACGCTGCGGCCTTCGGTCTCGAGCGCCTCGACGCTCTCGAGGAGGCGCGACCACAGCGTCGGCACGGAGTTCCAGATCGTGATCCGTTCGCGTTCGAGGAAATCGATCAACGCGAATGGATCGCGCGTCATCCCACGCGGCGCGGGGTACACCGCCGCGCCCGCGAGGAGTGGCGAATAGATCTGCCGGATCGATCCGCCGAACGAGAGCGCGGAGGTCTGGACGAAGCGATCGTCGTCCGTGACCCCGAAGGCTTCGTGCACCCAGTCGTGGAAGAGCGAGACCGCGGCGTTCTTCACCACGACGCCCTTCGGATCGCCGGTCGTGCCCGACGTGTACATGACGTACGCGAGATCCTCGGCGTTCGGAGCGACGCGCGTCGTGCGCGTCGAAGTCGGGCGCACGTCGTCGGCAAGGAGGACCGCGCGCCACGTACGAAGTCGCTCGACCTTCTCACGATCCTCCGAGGTCGTGACGACGACGTCGGTGCGCGCGTGGTCCGCGATCTGCTTCACGCGCAGATCGGGGTAGTCGGGATCGATCGGGACGTAGGCAGCGCCCGCGGCGAGCACGCCGAGCAGCGAGACGACGCCTTCGAGGCTCGGACGTGCGACGACCGCGACGAGCGATCCGCGCGCGACACCCGCGTCGCGAAGGGCGTCGGCGAGCGCTTCCGTGCGTTGCGACAGATCCGCGTACGACACGCTTCGTCCCGCGCAGACGACGGCGACGCGGTGGGGATCTCGCGACATCCGTTCGCGAACGCGCTCGATGACGACGCGGCCGGGAGCGAGCGGCGCGCGCGGGTGCGGCGGTGCGAGATCGCGGAGGACGTCGACGTGCGCCGCTGCAAGGCGAAGGATCGTCGGCGTCGCGAAGAGGGGCTCCGCGTAGTTCCACGAGAGGTGGAGCTTGCCCGCGAAGACCCACGCGATGAGGCCGAGCTGCGTGAAGCCCGACGCCGCGCCTGCACGCATCGACTCGATCTCGACGTCGCCGATGCGGCTCGGCGCCTCGAAGCTCGGAAAGCTGATCCCGGCCGGCGTGATCCCGCGCGGGCCTCCGCGGCCACGTTCGCCCGCGAGTCCCGCGAGCTCGAGCGACGACGTGAACGGGTGCGCTTGCGCGGCGATCGACGCGACGCGAACGCGGTACGCGATCGCGCGAAGATCCGCATCGCGCGCGCCGGCCACGCGAAGCGGGAGCGAGTCCGCGAAGCACCCGACGACGCGCTCGATTCCGGGGACACGCGCCTCGCGCCTCGCGTTCGCCGCGCGCACGACGACGTCGTCGCTCCCCGACCAGCGCCCGAGGCACGCCACGTAGCTCGCGACGACGAGCTCGAAGAGCGACACCCCCCACGCCTGCGCGCACGCCGAGAGGCGCGACGTCGCGTCCTCGTCGAGGGTCTCCTGGTGCAAGCGGCACGGACCGCGCGGCTCCGCGTCGGGATCGCCGTCGAACGGAAGCGCCATCGGCGGCGGGAGATCGGCGAGCGTCTTCTGCCAATGCGCGCGGCTCTTCGCCGTCGCGTCGGCCGCCTCGGGAGCGAGGAGCACGCGCGCGCAGTCCGCGAAGCTGCTCGGCAGCGGCGCGAGCTTCGCCGTCCCGCCCGCCGCGAGCTGACGATGGATCTCGAGGAGCTCCGCGGCGAGGAGCTGCGCGCTCCACGCGTCCGCGACGATGTGATGCACGTTGAGAAGCAGGCAGTGTCGGTCGTCGCCGATGCGCGCGAGCGCTGCGAAGAGGAGCGGCCCTCGCGCGAGGTCGAAGATCCGATTTCGGATCGCGTCTTCGAGCGCGTCGAGCGCGCCGACGGCCGCGCCGCGGAGATCGTGGCGCTCGACGCGCGTGGGCGCGAGCTCGGCCTCTCGCTGCGCGAGCCCGCCCTCTTCCCAACCAAAACGCACGCGAAGCATCGCGTGACGCTCGAAGAGGAGCGCGAGCGCAGCATCGAGCCGATCCGCCGAAACGTCACCGCGCAACGACAGGCGCAAGAAGACGTAGCAAGGGAGCTCGGGAAAGAAATTCTGGTTCGCGAAGAACGTCTTCTGCGCGGGCAAGAGCGGCAACGCTTCGCCGCGGGCGACGGGCGCAGGTGCGATCGGCTGCGGTGACGGCGTCGACGACTCGACGCGCAGGTAGTCGAGCACCTTGGCCAAGGTGTCGTACTCGAACATGAGCGTGAGGCTCAGCGAGCGACCGAGCTCCTCTTCGAGGCGTTTGACGATGTCGACGGCGGCGAGGGAGTCGATGCCGAGCTTTTGGAATGAGGTGTGGGGATCGATCGACTCGGGGGTGGTGCCGGCGGCTTCGGCGAGGAGGCGGCGGAGGTCGAGGTCGATCGTGGAGGAAGGCGGGCGCGTGGGCGTGGGCGTGGGCGCGCGCGCGGGCGTGAGCGTGGGCGTGGGCGTGGGCGTGGGCGTGAGCGTGAGCGTGAGCGCGTCGATTCGCAGACTGCGGCGCAGTGCGGGGATCGGGGGCAGCGGCGCGCCGCGCGCGATGCGCTCGTCCCACGCGATGTTCGCGCCGTTCACCCACGCCTCTGCGAGCGCGCGCGCGTCTCCGCTTACGGGCGTCGCCATCTCTCGTCGTGCACGGCCACGCGTCCACACGCGGCAATCGCCACGCGCGAGCGCTGCGAGCGCCGTGTTCGCCTCGTCGAGCGTCGTCACGATCGCGACGGCGCGCTCCGCGAACGCGGTTCGCCCGTGCGCGAGACCACCCGCGAGATCGGCGAGCGAACGCGCGCCGCTCGACGCGAGCGCCTCCGCGTAGGCCGCGAGATGCGCTTCGTCGTGCGCGCTGAGTGGAAGCGCGATCTCGCTCGGCACGCTCGTGCGCGCGTCGATCGCATCCGGCGCCGCCTCGAGGACGACGTGGCAGTTCGTGCCGCCGAAACCGAACGCGCTCACGCCTCCGATTCGTGCGCCGGGCCAGGCGACGTCGTGCGACGGAACGTAGAGCCCGCGCTCTTCGAGGCGGAGTCGCGCGTTCGGAGTGCCGTCCACGGGCGACGGCGGAATCCTCCCTTTCGCGATCGCGAGCGTCATCTTCAGGAGTCCCGCGATCCCCGCCGCGGCCATCAGGTGCCCGAGGTTCGCCTTCACGGAGCCGAGCGCACGCGGACTCCTGTCACCGGCGAGGAGATCCGCGAGCGCACGCACCTCGATCGGATCGCCGATGACGGTGCCGGTCCCGTGCGCTTCGAACGCGCCGACGCTGCGCGGATCGACGCCGGCACGCGCGTACGCAGCTGCAAGTACAGCGCGCTGGCCGTCCGGGTTCGGCGCCATCGCGCCGAGCGAGCGACCGTCGTTCCCGATCGCCGAGCCGCGGATCACCGCCAGGATCCGATCGCCGTCTTTGCGCGCGTGCTCGAGGCGGCGCAAGACGACGAGCCCGCCTCCTTCTCCCGGGACGATCCCGTCCGCGCCCTCCGCGAACGGCCGGCACCGCGACGTCGGTGACAACGCGCCTGCCGACTCGAAGAACCGGTAGAGCATCGGCGTGAGGCTCAGGCTCACGCCCCCCGCGAGCGCCACGTCGCACTCGTCGCGGCGAAGGCTCTCGCACGCGAGGTGAACGGCGACGAGCGACGACGAGCACGCGGTGTCGACGGCGAGCGCGGGGCCGGTGAGATCGAGCTCGTGGGCGACACGCGCGGCGATCATGTTGAGGAGGTTGCCGACGAGCGCGGACGCGTGCGGCTTGCCGGCGCGCGCGACGATCTCTTGATGGGCGACATGGCTCGCACCGGCGAACACGCCGACGGCATGATCGCGACGTCGCGTGGCTCCCCAGCCTGCCTCCTCGAGCGCATCGAACGCGAGCTCGAGGAAGACGCGCTGCTGCGGATCGATGACGACGGCCTCGGCGTCACGCATACCGAAGCGGTCCGGATCGAACGCGTACGGATCGTCGAGGAAGCTGCCGCGCGTCGAGCGAAGGCCGCGGCGCTGCTCGTGGGACCACCGGTTCTCGGGCGCGTCGCGAAGGACGCCGGTGCGCGCGAGCAGCAATCGCCAGAAATCCTCGGGCGTGTCGGCGCCCGGCAACCGACACGACATCCCACGATCGCGATCGGCTCGTCCGGCTCGCGATGCGCCCGCGCTCGTCCACGCGGCGTCGCGGAGCGGTCCTCGCGCGCGAGGTACGCGGCCATCTCGCGCACCGTGCGGCAGTCGAGGAGCATCTCGTGGCTCAGGGCGCGGCCGGTGCGCTCTTCGAGCACGGCGAGCACCTCGAGCGCGCGCGCCGACGTTCCTCCGAGATCCGCGAAGGGATCATCGTCGCCGATCGCTACGGGCGCGAGGCCGAGCACCTCCGCCCAGACGTCGCGGACCGTGCGCTCGCGGTCACTCGAGCTCGCGCCCTTCGCCCCGTCTCGCAGCTCCGAGCGTTCGCGTGAAGGCGCGCCCTCCATCCATCGCCGCGCGAGCTCGCCGCGCCGAACCTTACCGCTCGTCGTGCGCGGCACCTCGCTTCGGTGGATCGCCACGGCGTCATCGAGCGCGATGCCGACGACTCGCTGCACGCGGCGGCGCGCGCGCTCGACGATCGCTGCGTCGGGCTTCGCGTTCCCTTCGCCCGCGACGAAGAGGACGATGCGTTCGTCGGACGTCGCGACTGCAACGGCGGCACCGATCCCCGGCTCCTCCATCGCGATCGCTTCGACGTCCGGCGCGTGATGGTTGCGTCCGCCCGCGACGAGGAGCTCCTTCACGCGCGCGCACACCGACACGCGACCGTCGTGCGCGAAGCCGAGATCGCCGGTGCGCCACCACGCACCGCAGCGCGCGGCCTCGGTCGCCGCCACGTCGTCGAGGTAGCCGAGCGTGACGTTCGGACCACGAATCTGCACGTGCCCGACGTGCCCCTCCGCGACGGGCGCGTCGTCGTCTCCGACGATTCGGATCTCGCATCCGTCGAGCGGCGCGCCTTCCTCGACGATCTCGACCGCGTCGCCTCCGGATGGGGCCGGACGAACGATCCGCTCGGCGAGCGCCGCACGATCGACGCGATGCACACGCAGCGCGTCGCCAGGCCGACCGAGCGCGACGGCGACCGAAGCCTCCGCGAGCCCGTAGCACCCGAGCAACGCGCGGCGCTCGAAGCCCGCCGGCTCGAAACGCGACGCGAACGACTCGAGGACGCGCGCCGCGATCGGCTCGGCGCCGATGCCGAGCGCGCGAACGCTCGCGAGGTCGAGCCCTTCGATGTCGCGCACGCGACGCAGGACGAGATCGAGCGCCGTGTTCGTCGCGCTCAACATCGTCGCGCGCTCGCGCGTCGCGATCTCGAGCCACGTCCGCGGTCGCTTGAGAAAGATGCGTGTCGCGACGCGATGCTGCTCGCACCGCGCGGCGATCATCGCGATGTGGCAACCGATGAGCCCCATGTCGTGGAAGAGCGGCATCCAGCCGACCTCGACGTCGGCCGACGTGAGACCGAGCCGCGCTCCGAGCTGCAAGACGTTCGCGACGAGGTTCGCGTGCGACAACATCACGCCGGCCGGTGCGCGCGTCGCTCCCGACGAGAACTGCACGAGCGCGAGATCGCTCGGATGCGCATCGTGCGCGCGATCGTCCGGCGCGTGCGCGAGCACGTCGTCGACGAGGAGCGTTCGTGCCGCGTCGCCGATCACGCCCGCCACTTCGCGCGAGCCGACGATCGGCGGTCGCCCGAGCCGCGCGTGCACGGCGTCGAGGCGACGCGCGTCGCTGGAGTCCGCGCGCGCCGGCGGAGGCAGCGGCACCGCGACCATCCCGCCCAACTGACAACCCCAGAACACCGGCACGAAGGTGCTCGCCGCGTCCGCGACGATCGGCACCTTGGATCCCACGTCGAAGCCCGCCGCACGAAGCCCGCCGAGCGCACGCTGCGCTCGCGCCAAGAGCTCGCGGTACGGAACGCGCTCCGTCGTCGCTTCGACGAACGTCACCGCCGCCGGGCTCTCTGCCGCGCGCCTGAGGAGATCGACGAGCGTCCGCGGCTCGCTCATGACCGGCGCACGCGCATCGCGACGGCCAGCGTGCGCCCATGTGCGAGGTCGAGATCGAACGAGGTGAGAAGTGGCAAGCATCGCCATTCTACGCGGACTTCTCGCGCTCGGTCGCGAATGGAAACCGCGAGGTTTCGCGCGCGCGATCCGACCGTGTCGATGTGCCCATTGCACGCACTCGTCTCGGCGTGAACGCGATGCTCAATCGTTGAACACGACGCTCAGTCCGGAGACAACGACGGACGCGGGCCATATGTGGGTGCCGCGCCATCGCATCAGAATCGCTCGCGCGCATCCCATGGCACCTCGCGTGCAGTGCATCTCCGCAACGGAGGTGACTTCATGCTGAGGCGCGTCGCACAGTT
>JAYVXB010000669.1:0-11882 GCA_043785585.1 Deltaproteobacteria bacterium
CTTCAAGTTGCGCCGACCGTCGGTGGCGCCATGGTGCGAGGTCGGTTCTGATGAAGCGGAAATCGTGGTTCGGCGTGGGCGGATCGATCGCGGGGGCGATCGCAATCCTTGCAGGTTGCAACGCGGTGCTCGGCATCGACGAGGCGAAGCTCGATCCCGCCGTCGGTGCGGTCGACGCAGCCGTCGAGGGCGGCCCCGCGAGCTGCCCCGGATACTGCGCGACCATCATGAAGAACTGCACGGGCGACAACCAGGAGTACACGCGCATCGAGACGTGCGTCGCGATGTGCCAGCACCTCGAGCCGGGCATCCCCGGCGACATCTCGCACGACAGCCTCGAGTGCCGCAACTACCACGCGGGCGCGGCCAGCGCAGATCCCAAGTTCCACTGCCGGCATGCGGGCCCGACGGGCGGTGGCCATTGCGGGACCGACGTCTGCGATCCGTACTGCCTGCTCGACGTCGCCCTTTGCGGCGGCATGGCGACGCCCCCGTTCGCGGGCGGCGAGCAGGGCTGCCACACCGAGTGCGCGAAGTTCTTGTACCTGCAGTCCGACGCGGGCGATCTCACGTTGACCGAGAAGAGCGACACGCTCAACTGCCGCGTCTATCACCTCGAGGCGGCGTACGATCCGACCAACCCGACCGCGGCGACGACGCACTGCCCGCACACCGCGACCATCAGCGCGACGTGCAGTGTGGCGACCGACGGCGGCGCGGATACCGGCGCTGACTGAGCGGCGAGCGAGCGAACAAGCGAGCGAGCGACAGCGCTCGTCAGTTCCCTTGCCGCGCGCGGCTCTGGTTGCGAATCTGAATCGCGCGTTCGAGCGACGGCGGGAGCGTTTGGTACTGCTCGCCTCGCAAGTAGCGCCACAGCTGCGCGTCGAGGCCCGGCTGCTCGTCGACTTCGTCCATGTCCCACGAGTGCGTGAGCTTCTGCTCCGCGAGCGTCGCGTCCTTGCCGCACGACGCGGGCCACACGCGCGGCTTGTACGTGAACGGCGTGTAATCGGGCACGGACGAAAACAGATCGAACGGCATCCCCGCCTTCGCGACGATCGCGTGCGGGTACGGCAGCCCGAAGATGTGCGCGAGCATCTTGTGGAGCGAGCTCACGTCGATGTGCGTCTTCGACACGTACCCGTGCTTGATCCATGGCGACGCGAAGAGGATCGGCGTGCGGTGATGCTCGACGTGATCGCCGCCGTTCGCCGGATCGTCTTCGGTGACGACGACGAGCGTCGACGCCCAATCGGGACGGTGCGAAATCGCGTCGATGAGCATTCCCGTCGCTTCGTCGTTCGTCGCGATCATCACCTCGGGCGACGCCTGCTTCGGCGACACGCCGAGCGTGTGATCGTTCGGCAACGTCATGAAGACGAACGGCGCGAGATCGCAGAGCACGCGCGCGCGGCCGGCGACGTAGCAAGACTTCTCGATGTCGGGGTACCCGATGCTCTGCACGAAGCCGCCGGGGTAGTGGATGTCGATCGGGCTCGTGCCGTCCGACTGCGTCGTCAGCTCGCGCGATCCTTCGGCCTCGCCGAGGACGCTGAAGATGAGCTTGTTCGCGACGAGCCACTGAAAGAGCGATCCTTCGATCGGCTCGCCGACGTCGGTCGTCCCTTGCGGTTGAATCGGCGACTTCCAACCGTTTCGCGAGTAGCCGTTGATGTGCCACGTGCGCTCGGTGAAATCGCTCGAGCGCCCGTACGTCATCCAGGTGTGGCCTTGGTTCGAGAGCTCGGCGTCGGTGTAGTGGTTGTCGTCGGTCGCGAACATGCGGACGAGCGAGCGGAAGTTCAGCCACAGCTTGTCCATGTCGGCGGTCGTCTTCTTCAGCGTGATCGTCGGATCGCCGTTGACGCTGGGCAGATCGCCGAGCACGCCGTCGAACGTCTTGTTCTCGCGCAAGATGAAGATGACGTGCTTGATCTGCTTCGACGGTCCCTCGGTGTTCGTCTGCGGCAGCGGAAAATCGTTCTCGCCGTTCGGGCACGTGACCTTGGGTGCGCCCGCGAGTGCGCCGACGTCGTCGAACGCGCGCACCTTCGTCTCGCCCGCCGTGAGATCCATCGTGCTCGGCATCGGCACGAGCTGGACCGCGCCGCGCACGCCGTGCTCGCTGTCGCCATCGTCGGGGACGAACTGCTTCTGCAGCGGACCGTTCGAGTGACCGCGCATCGATGTGACTGCGAGCGCGCCGTTCGGAAGGACGGCGACGCTCGTCGGCCACCACGACGTCGGCAAGCGACCGAGCGGCGTGAGCGTCGGCGGCGTCGTGCCGGTATCGACGTTCCACGCCTCGATCGCGTTCGCGCCGGCGAGCGTCGCGTACAGCCGTTTGGCCGTCGCGTCGTACGCCAGGTTCGACGGCTCGGCGCCATGGAGCGGCGTCGACGTGTCGACGGAGACGCTGGTGACGGTGCCGGTCATCCGATCGACGAGCGCGATCGCATCGCCGAGATCGTTCGCGACGGCAATCCATCGCGCGTCGAGGAAGGTGATCCCTTGCGGGTTCTTGTCGATCATCTTGAACGTGCGCGCGGCCTTCGGCGCGGCGGGATCACTGACGTCGATCTCGACGAGCGCGTGCCCGGCCCACTTCGACGCATAGACGAAGCGCCCCGTCGCGTCGTGGGGATCGAACGCGGCGGCGAACGTCCCGCCGTCGCCGATGTCGGCCGTCCCGAGCTGCTTGCCGTAGTTGCCCGCCTGGAGATCGAGGACAACCGCGCGCGTGTCGAAGATCGACGTGACGACGAGGTGCTTCGCGTCGGGGGCGACGGCGAGACCGCCGACGTAGTACGGCGCGGCGTTCTTCTGATCGTCGATCGACGTCGGCAGCATGATCGAGCGCGCGTCGTCCTTCGTCAGCATCCCCGTCGCCGTGTCGAGCTTCAGCGCTTGGACCACGCCGTCCGCGGTCGCGACGAGGACGAGATCCGGCGCGACGAACGCGATGGGCGGACTGAGCGTGTGCGGCGTCGGGAACGCGACGTACGACACGACCGGGGTCGTGCCGCCGCCGATCTTGGTGGAGTCGACGACGCGCACGGAGTGCGGGCCGTAGCCGGTATCGACGACGAGCAAGAACGTCGTCGACGGTACGGGAACCACGTTCGACGGACCGCCCGGCGCGAGATCCGGCTCGGTGAAGAGCCACTCGGCGCCCGCGGCCTGCACACGGCGACCGTCGGGGAGCACGGTGATCGTCGCGTCGCTCGGATCGGGACCGGCATACTTGATGGCCTCGCCCGTCGCGTCGGAGGCGGTGCACTTGGTCGCCGTCGGCGCGGGGAAGGTGCCGTCCCACGCGGGGCAGACCTTGTCGTGCGGGATCGTCTTCCAATCGCCGAGGCTCGGGCACGCGTACGGCGTCTGCGACTCGGCGCAGTCGGCGGAGCACGCGTAGACGCACGACCTCGGTGCGTTCGCGAAGTCCGTGGGATCGCCCGCATCGATGACAGGCGGCGGAGCTACGGTCCCTCCGTCATGGGTCGACCCACAGGCCGCGAGAGGAAGAGCTGCGAAGAGGGCGACCGAAAGGCGTCCGCGCATGAAACGTGTTCTATCACGCGACCGCGCCCGCGTCGGGTTACAACTCTGCGTCGCATGTCGCGCCTACACTTCGCCACCGCCGCGCTCGCGATCGCGATCGCGCCCACGCTCGCCGCACCGGCGTTTGCGGGGCTCGATCCCGCGAGCGCGGAGAGCGACGTGTCGGCGGCGCGTGCGGCGGGGTCGGCCGAGTTTTGCGCGTCGCCGACGCGACCTCTGACGAGTCGCGCGCGCAAGCTGTGTCCCCACGCGAAAGAGATCCCGTCGTGCGCGGGGTTCGCAGCGGCGTGCGCGGAAGCGGAGACTGGCGGAGCGGCGCGGACGACGCCGACCGCGGCGCCCCCGCCGAAGAGCTCGACGCCGAGCGTCGCAGCGGGGCTCGGAGCGATCGCGCAGGTCCTCGTGTGGCTCCTCGTCGCGGCGATCGTCGCGGTGGTCCTGATGCTCGTTGCGCGTGCGCTCCTGCGAATGCGTCGCGACGTCGCGCTCGCCGATCCGACGCCGAAGAGCGGCGTGATCACGGTGCAGCCGGACGCGATCGCCGAGACGTCGCGCTCGGACGCCGAGGTGCTCCTCGCGCGCGCCGACGCCCACGCGCGTCGCGGCGAGCTCGACGCCGCGCTCTTCACGTACCTCGCAGCGGCCCTCCACGCGCTCGATCACCGCGGCGCGATTCGCCTCTCACGCGATCGCACGAACGGCGAGTACGTGCGCGCGTGCAAGGAGCAGCCGGCGCGCGCGCCGCTCCGCGACATCGTCGGCGACGTCGATCGCGTCCAGTTCGGCGGCGAGACGGCGAGCAACGGCGCCGTGTCGCGCGCGGCGGAGCGAGCGGCGGCGCTGGTCCGCGCGTTGCCCACGATGATCGTCGCGTTGGCGATCGCGCTCACGTCGTCCGCGTGCGTCGGCGGCGGAGGCGGCGCGCCTTCGCTCAAGGGCGAGGATCCCGCGGGGAGCGATCTGTTCGTCGCGCTGTTGAAGAAGCAGGGCGTGACGGTGACGCGCGCCGGATCGTCGCTCGCGACGATGCCGATGCCGACCGCGACCGAAGCGGCGCCGACCGTCGTCGTCGACACCGACCGCATCTCGCTCGACGACGAGACGTCGGCGCACTTGCTGCGATGGGTCGAGGCGGGCGGATCGCTCGTCCTCGCGGGGCGCCCGGAGAGTTGGCCGAAAGAGCTCGGCGCGACGACGAACGCGGCCACCGGAGATCACGTCACGGTTTGGGAGGAAGACGACGACGGGCCGAGGAGCGAACGCGTCGGCGTCGCTCCGCCGCCGCGGACCGCGATCGTCGCGAGCTCGGTGGCGTTCTCGTGGGGCGACGTGCCGCTGGCATGGTTCGCGAAGGGCGAGACGTACGCCGCGATGCGCCGGATCGGAAAGGGCGTCGTGCTCGGCGTCGCGACCGACGAGCTTCTGACGAACGCCGCGCTCGCACGACCCGGCAACGCGGCGGCGATCGTCGCGATCCTCGACGTGCTCGATCCGCACGAGCTGCGCCTCGCGCGCTCCGAGGATGCGATCGCGCCGCCGAGCAACCCGGTATCGGGAATGATTCGCGCGGGCCTCGGGCTCGGGCTCGCGCACGCGCTGGTGCTCGCGGCGGTTCTGTTCCTCGCGGTCGGCATTCGGCTCGCGCGCCCGAAGCCGACGCCGCCACCGGCGCGACGCGCGTTCGCCGAGAGCGTCGAGGCGAGCGGCGCGCTCTACGCGCGCGCGGGGATGGCCTCGCACGCGCTCGCCGCGTACGCGCGCTTCGTCGACGAACGCCTCCGCGCGCGCATGCCGCGACGACGCGACGCGCCACCGGGCGTCGCCCACGCGACGACCGACGTCGCAGCCTTCCTCGCCGCACGATCCGGCGCCGACCCCGCGACGTGCGAGCGCGTCTGGCAACGCGCGAAGAACACGCGCCCCGGCGACCCGCCGCGCGGCGACGAGCTCGACTTGTTGAAAGAGCTGACCGCGCTCTACGCGGCGGCAACGAACACGTGAACACCGGAGGACGCTTGGACGCTCAGAGATTCACGCAGCTCTACGAAGGCATGAAGCAGCAGATCGCGAAGGTGGTCGTCGGCCAGGACGAGCTCGTCGACGGCGTGCTCGTCGCGACGCTCGCGCGTGGCCACGTCCTCGTCGAGGGTGCACCGGGCCTGGGAAAGACGCTCGTCGCGCGCGCCCTCGCGGTCGTCAGCGGGTGCGTATTCAAGCGGATCCAGTTCACGCCCGATCTCATGCCGAGCGACGTCACGGGATCGTCCGTCTTCGATCGCCAGACGAGCACGTTCACGTTCATCCAAGGCCCCATCTTCGCGCAGCTCCTCCTCGCCGACGAGATCAACCGCGCGCCGGCGAAGACGCAGTCGGCGTTGCTCGAGGCGATGCAGGATCGGCAGGTCACCGTCGACGGCACGTCGCGCCCGCTTCCGTCGCCGTTCGTCGTCGTCGCGACGCAGAACCCCGTCGAGTCGCAGGGCACCTATCCGCTGCCTGAAGCGCAGCTCGATCGCTTTCTCGTCAAGCTGACGGTCGACGATCCGCCGCGCGAGGTCGAGCAGACGATCGTGCGACGTCACGCGGACGGCTTCGATCCGAGCGATTTGTCGGCGCTCCAGGCGGCGGTGTCGCCCGCGGACATCGCCGAGATGCAAGCACACGCGCAGTCGGTGCGATGCGACGACGCGATCATCGCGTACATCGTCGACGTCGTCAGGCGTACGCGCGACGATCGCGCGATCGAGCTCGGCGCGTCTCCGCGTGCATCGATCGCGCTCATGAAGACGGCGCAAGTGTTCGCCGCGAGCCAAGGGCGCGCGTTCGTCACGCCCGACGACGTGAAGCCGATGTTCGCGCCCGTGCTCCGCCACCGCGTCATGCTGCATCCGGACGCGCAGCTGCAAGGCGTGACGCCCGACGATCGCATCCTCGAGATCGTCCGCGCCGCACCGGTCCCTCGGATGGCGTGACCCGTGGCCAAGCTGCGCCTCCCCGTCGCCCCGCTCGCGCAGCGCGCGGCGAAGGTGTCGCTCGTCGTCGACGCGGCGCACTACGACGATCTCGTGATGGGCGTCATCGCGAAGGCGAAGACGTCGATTTGGATCGCGACGGCGAACGTGAAAGAGATGCGGATCGAAGCGCCGATCGGATCGACGGCGCGCGCGCGCGGAAAGTACGCATCGATCCTCGAGACGTTCTCGTCGCTGGCGAAGCGCGGCGTCGAGATTCGCCTTCTCCACGCGACGACGCCGTCGCGCCCGTTCCGCGCCGCGCTCGCCGCGCAAGACGGCCTACGCACGCGCGCGTTCGCGATGCGGCAGTGCCCGCGCGTCCATTTGAAGATCATCGCCGTCGACGGCGACGCCCTCTACCTCGGCAGCGCCAACTTCACCGGCGCGGGCCTCGGCGCGAAGGGCGACGGCCGACGCAACTTCGAGATGGGCATCCTCACCGACGACGAGATCCTCCTCGACGCGACGCAGGCGCGCTTCGAGCGCATCTGGTCGGGCAAAGAGTGCGGCGCGTGCAAGCTTCGGCACGTTTGCCCGAAGCCGCTCGACGGCGCCAAACGATAGCGCGCTACGCCGCGGCGACGAGCGTTCGCACGATGAGCCCCATGAGCACCAGCGTCGCGAGCGCACCGGCGACGAACGAGATCGTGCGCCACGGCTGCTTGCCACCGAGGTACGCGAACGCATGCGCGACGCGCGCGACCGCAAAGACGCCGAAGACGATCGCCGCGGTCATCACCGGCGCGCCCGAGAGCACGTAGACGAGGCCGAGGATCGCGAACGGGACGATGTTCGCCATCGCGTTGGCGTGCGCGCGAAGCACGCGCGCGACCTCCGGCGGCTCGATCTCGATGAGCTTGTTGGCGCCGCGCGCATCTTCTTGGTTGGGCGTTGCCTTCGCCTTGCCGCGGACGGCGCCGCTGTAAGCCCACAGAAACAGCATGTCGACCGAGAGGACGAGGATCGTGACGGCGTAGGCGATGAACGACGGATTCGCGACGAGATTGGTCATCGGGGTATTCCTTCCAGCGCATCAGTCTCTCGACCCGCGGTTCCGTTACACTCGCGCCGTGAACGAGATCGCGAAACCCGACGACGCCGCGCTTTGTGCGCAGCTCCGGGCCGGCGACGAGACCGCGTTTCGCGCCCTGGTGAAGGAGCTCCACTCGGCGCTGGTGCGGGTCGCGCTCGCGTTCGTCGGATCGCACGCGGCCGCGGAGGAGGTCGTCCAGGACACGTGGATGGCGGTCATCGCCGGGCTCGATCAGTTCGAAGGGCGCTCGAGCCTACGGACGTGGATCGGCCGCATCTTGGTCAATCGCGCGAAGACCCGCGGCGTGCGCGATCGGCGCGCGGTCCCCTTCTCGGCGCTCACCCCCGAGGACGAAGAGCCTGTCGAGCCCGAGCGCTTCATCGCGGCCGGATTCTGGGGCGTGCCTCCGCACCGCTGGGACGACGCGCCGGAGCAGCTCGTCTTGCGCAAGGAAGCGCGCGCGCACATCGAGCGCGAGCTCGAGTCGCTCCCCGCGGCGCAGCGCACGGTCGTGACGCTCCGCGACCTCGAAGGCTGGAGCTCGGAGGAGGTCTGTAACGTTTTGGAGCTTGCCGAGACCAATCAGCGCGTCCTCTTGCACCGCGGACGGACGCGGCTCCGCGCAGCGCTCGAGCGCTATCATTCGGGAAAGAGCCTCTAGATGTTCTCCTGCCGCGACGCCACGAACCTGATGACGGAAGAGCGCGAGGGGCGACTCTCGGGTGGGACGCGCTTCAAGTACGTCTGTCACATGCTCATCTGCGGGCACTGCAAAGCGTTCCGGCGGCAGCTCGTCCAGACGATCGACATCGTGAAAGAGATCCCGCGCGAAGAGATCCCGGCGAAGACCGAGGACGAGATCGTCGCCGCGTTTCGGGCGCGAGCTAACCGCGGTGAGCCACCGCGCTGACGCCGCCGGCGACGATCGCGACCATCATCACGAAGAGCACGAACGTGATGAGGAACGGGTGGCGATCGAGCATGCGGCTCCACTCGCCGTTCATGCGCTTCATGAACGTGATGTGGCACTGGATCGGAATGCGTCCTTCGGCTCGCCTCGTGAGGCGATCGAGCATCTCGTTCACCGATTGGTAGCGATTCGATGGATGCTTCGCGACGCCCTTCCGCACATACCAACTCAGATCCATCGGCACGTTCGCCTGCTGCGGGCGATCGTGTCGTCGTTCTTGTACGCGCTCGCGGGGCTCTTCTGCAGCCTCGAGCTCCGCGACGGTCGACCGGTGCTCGGATTCACCGACGACGCATGGCCGTCTCCCGCTTCCAGCTCGCGCGGGAACGCGAAGCTCGCGCTCGTCGCGATCGCCGTTGCGCTCGTCGTCGCGGCGCTGCTATCGCCATTTCTGTGGGACGCTTACCAAGAGCTGCGGCGGCGTTGACGGCGTCGACGTCAGCTTCCTGATCGCGCGAACGTCCCTCCGCCCGCATGACGACCGACTCGACGACCGTTTGGGCCACCCTTCGCGAAGCGGTCCGCGGCACGAAGCAGGATCTCACCGCGATCCCGATACGGCGCGCGATCGTTCTCCTCGCCGTGCCGACGGTCCTCGAGATGTCGATGGAGTCGATCCTCACGATCGTCGACATCTTCTTCGTCTCGAAGCTCGGGTCCGACGCGGTCGCGACGGTGGGGCTCACCGAGTCCATGCTCTCGCCGACGTACGCCCTCGCGATGGGGCTCTCCGCGGGCGCGACCGCGATCATCTCGCGACGCGCGGGGGAGAAAGACTTGGACGGCGCCGCGATCGCTGCGGTCCAAGTGATCATCGTCGCGATCGCGATCGCCGCGCTCTTGGGGATCGCCGGCGTCCTCGCGTCGCCCAGCCTCCTCGCGCTCATGGGCGCAGACCCAGGCATCGTCGCGACGGGCTCGACCTACACGGCGGTGATGCTCGGCGGGAGCGTCACCATTTTCCTCCTCTTCGTCGTCAACGCCGTCTTTCGCAGCGTCGGCGACGCGGCGATCGCGATGCGATCGCTCTGGCTCGCCAACATCGTCAACATGATCGTCGCGCCGTGCCTCATCTTCGGCGTCGGGCCGATACCTCGGATGGGCGTCCTCGGCGCCGCAATCGCGACCACGCTCAGTCGCGCGCTCGGCGTCGGGTACCAGCTCTTCGTCCTCGCGCGCGGGCGCGGCCACCTCGCGATCCTGCGTCGGCATCTCGCGCTGCGTCTCGGTCTCATCGCCGAAATCACCAAGGTCGGGACCCCCGCTGCGGGCCAGGTTCTGATCGAGACGGCGAGTTGGCTCGGCCTCGTCCGGATCATCTCGACGTACGGCAGCGCCGCGCTCGCCGGGTACACGATCGCGATGCGCATCGCGATCTTCGCGCTCCTTCCCTCGTGGGGGATCGCGCAGGCCGCCGCGGCGCTCGTCGGGCAAAACCTCGGCGCAGGTGAGCCCGATCGCGCGCGGCGATCGGTGTGGACGATCGCGCGGTACAACGTCCTCTTCCTCGCGCCGATCGCGCTCGTCTTCGTGATCGCACCGGGCACGCTCGTCGCGTTCTTCACCGGCGATCCTGCCGTCGGCGCGTACGCCGCAGACTGCCTGCGGATCGTCGCGATCGGCTTCGTCATGTTCGCGTTCGGCATGGTCGCCGTGCAGGCGTTCAACGGCGCGGGCGACACCACGACGCCGATGCTCGTCAACCTCGCGAGCTTCTGGTTCTTCAAGTTGCCGTGCGCGTTCGTCCTCGCAAAGGTCGTCGGCATGGGCCCGCGCGGCGTCTTTCTCTCGATCACCATCGCCTACACGGTGCAGAGCGTCACCGCAGGCGCACTCTTTCATCGCGGGCGATGGCAGAAGACCAAAGTCTGAGGTGTACGCATCGCGTACACGTCCATCGACTCCGGACAGTGTCGAACTTTCCACCGCAGGAATCGCAGGGCAAAACGCGTCAATCCGGCGAGCGAACGCGGAGCGATTCTTGCGAAGCGCGTGCCGCAATGAAGCTCGGTCTCCTCCCTTATCTCGCAGCGGTCACGACGGCTTGCACGTTCGCGGCGTGCGGCGGCTCCACCACCAGCAGCAACAACGCGGCCCCGACGAACGACGCGGGCTCAACCACCGACGAGGGCGGCGCCAACGGCGACGATGGCGGCACGCCCGACGCGATGGACGAGGCGCCCCCGGCCGTCGACCACGGAAAGCCGAGCACGACGTACCCCGCGTTCAAAGCGGACATGCCGCAGCTGAACAAGAACGCCGGCAACATTCTGACCGCGCCGATCATCGTCCCGATCACCTGGGAGACCGATGCGAACGCCGCGCGACTCGACTCGTTCGCCGATCAAATCGGTGCGACGACGTATTGGAAGAAGATCGTGAGCGAGTACGGCGTCGGTGTCGCGACGGTCGGCCAGCACGTGCACATCCCGGTGAACGCGCAGAACCCGCTTCCGGCGACGATGTCGACCGACGAGCTCGAGTCGATGGTGGACCAGAGCGTCGGAACGACCGGTTGGCCCGCGGCAACGGCACAGACGATCTTCATCGTCTTCCCGCATCCGAGCATCGCCGTCACCGCGGGCGGCAGCCCCGCGTGCACGGTCTTCGGCGGCTACCACACCGTCACGCAGCAAGGCGGGCACATCTACGCGCTGGCGCTCCCCTGCAGCGGCGGCGCTGGCGCACTCACGAACGCGACGGTGAGCGGGAGCCACGAGCTCGCGGAAGCAGCGACCGATCCCTTCCCCGGCAGCGGGTACTCGAACTTCGACAGCGATCACATCTCGTGGTCGTTCTTCAATCGCTTCCAGCCCGAGAACGGCGACGATTGCGAGTTCTATTCGGACTCGAGCTACAGGGAGCTGGCGCCGTTCGATTTCGAAGTGCAGCGCTCCTGGTCGAACGCGGCCTCAGCGGGCGGACACAACCCGTGCGTGCCCGCGACCGCCGGCGCGTACTTCGGCGTGACGCCAACCGCGCTCGAGACGGTCTCGTACACCGGTCGTTCGGGCACCATCATGACCAAGGGGATCAACATCCCCGTCGGCATGACCAAGACGTTCCCCGTCGGCTTCTTCAGCGACGGACCGATGAGCGGAGCTTGGTCGATTCGCGTCGCCGAGGGGTTCACGCCGGGTGTCGGTGGGCCGGCGGCGAATCACCTCAGCGTGAGCGTCGACAAGACGTCCGGACAGAACGGCGAGATCGCGTACGTCACCGTGACGGTCAACAAGGCGGGCTCGACGATCAGCAACCGCACCTTCGCCAAGGCGAACTACATCACGTTGCTGTCGTCGCT
>JAYVXB010000670.1:0-3714 GCA_043785585.1 Deltaproteobacteria bacterium
GGCGAGGGCGGCGGTTGGGCAGGCGGCACCGTCGGCGCCGTGGCTCGCGATGCACGCGGCTGCGTCGCTGCGGCGACGAGCACGGGCGGGCGCGTGAACAAGCGCGCCGGCCGTGTCGGCGACTCACCGATCCTGGGCGCAGGGACGTACGCCGACGACGAATCGGGCGCGTGCTCGGTCACCGGCGACGGCGAAGCCGTCATGCGCCTGTGCCTCGCGAAGACTGCGACCGACTGGATGCGCGACGGCGTTCACCCCGAAGAGGCGGCGCGCGCGTCGATCCGTCGGCTCGAGACCCGCGCGCGTGGAACCGGCGGGATCATCCTCATCGACGGCATGGGACGCCTCGGCTTCGCGCGCAACACGCGCACGATGACCTGGGCAGCCGCCGGCGCCGCGATGAGCGACGTCCTCGGCGGCTCGTGAAGCGTCGTCTACCTGACTAGCTGACTACGAGTTGTCCGAAGCCGGAACGATGCCCGCCTTGCGGTCCATCGCGTCCTGCAGACCGCAGCGCAGCCGCGCCGCGCGCTTGACGCGCTTTGCCTTCAGCGGCGTTGCGAGCCACTCGTGACGCTTCCTGACATTCCAGATTGCTCGATTGGACATAAGAATCTCCTGGGCGCGCATCTTGCTCGAAACCGCACCGACGTCAAGCACATAGAAGGATCAGGGCACGTACGATCGGCACTGGTTGTTCACGCACGCCACTTTGAAATCCGACATCTGCGCCGCGGTCTTGCCATCCTCGGCGATCGTCGGGCGCGACGCGCATCCGCACGCGGGGCAGGTCGCGAGCCACGTCGCTTCGTCGGTGTCGAATGCGTCTTTGCTCGCGTGGTTGATGCCGACGGCGTACTCGGAGCCGCAGCAGTCGACCTGGTGAAAGACGACGATGCAGGCGCTGGCGACCGTGCAGCCTTTGATCACGTTGCTGAAGATCGTCGCGTTTCCGCTGCAGCTCCCGACGCCGCCGTCGAGCCCGAGCCCGCCGTCGGTACCGCCTCCGTCGCCAGTGATGCCGCCGTCGGCGGTCGATCCGTCTCGGGTCGATCCGTCGACGGTCGATCCGTCGCCCCCGCCGTCGTCGGCGATCGACGTGAACTTCGTCCCACCACACCCAACCGCGACCCCGAGCACCACGCACACGAAAGAAAGGACACCGCGCATGATGAGCCTCCAGCTCATAGTATGCAGGCTCAATCGGGAACGGGCACGAGCTTCACGACGACGTCGATCGGCGCGGCTGTGCTCCCGCCCGCCAACTTGGCCTCGACCTCGCGATCGACGGGGAAATAGCCGGGCGCCTTGATGCTGATGTGGTGCACCCCCGGCGGAAGTGCCACACCCCGCGCGGCGACGTAGTCGAGCTGGCCGACGATTTGATCGTCGATCGTCACCGTCGCGTCGGCGGGCGTCCCGCGCATCCGAAGGGACACGGTCGCGGACGACGGCGTCGCCGGAGCGCCGCACCCTGCCGCGAAGACGAGCGCCGCGAGCGCGAAGAACGAGAGAGCGCGCGCTACTCCCATTCGATCGTCGCCGGCGGCTTGGACGAGATGTCGTAGACGACGCGGTTGATCCCGCGCACCTCGTTGATGATCCGGTTCGAGATCCGCGCGAGCACGTCGTACGGGATCTTCGACCAGTCGGCGGTCATGCCGTCGACCGACGTGACAGCGCGGAGCGCGCACGTCTCTTCGTACGTGCGCTCGTCGCCCATCACGCCGACGCTCCGCACCGGAAGCAGAACGCAGAAGCTTTGCCAGATGGTGTCGTAGAGGCCCGACGCGCGGATCTCGTCGGTGACGATTGCGTCCGCCGCGCGCAAGACCGCGAGCCTCGGCGCGTTCACCTCGCCGATGCAACGAATCGCGAGCCCCGGCCCCGGGAACGGATGCCGCCACAGCATGTCCTTGGGCATCCCGAGCTGCTCGCCCGCCGCGCGCACTTCGTCTTTGAAGAGCTCGCGCAGCGGCTCGATGAGCTTCAGCTTCATCCGCTCGGGGAGGCCGCCGACGTTGTGGTGGCTCTTGATCACGGCGCTCGGTCCCTTGAAGGACACGCTCTCGATGACGTCGGGGTACAGCGTCCCTTGCACCAAGAATGCTGCATCTTGCACCTTCTTCGCCTCGTCCTCGAAGACCTCGATGAAGACGCGGCCGATGGCTTTGCGCTTCCGCTCGGGATCGGTTTCGCCTTGGAGTGCGGAGAGGAAGCGATCCTTGGCATCGACGACGACCAAGTTGAGCTTGTAGTTCTCGCGGAAGGTCGCCTCGACCTGCTCGGCCTCGCCCTGACGTAGCAGTCCGTTGTCGACGAAGATGCACGTGAGGCGATCGCCGATTGCGTGGTGGCAGAGGAGCGCGGCGACCGACGAGTCGACGCCGCCGGAGAGACCGCAGATCGCGTGCCCTGTCTCGCCGACGGTCGCGCGAACCTTCGCGACCGCTTCTTCGGTGAAGGCGCCCGGCGTCCACGTGGGCGCAAGGCCCGCGACGTCGAAGAGGAACGCGGCGAGGATGTCGTTGCCGCGCGGCGTGTGCACGACCTCGGGATGAAACTGGACGCCGTAGATCTTTCGCTCCGGATTTCCGACGGCGCAAAACGGCGTGTTGCCCGAGATGCCGATCGTCGAGAAGCCGGGAGGGAGCGAGACGATGCGGTCGCCGTGCGACATCCAGACATCGATCGACTCGCGCTTCGCGAAGCGATGGAGGATCCCTTCGGGCTTCTCGATGACGACCTTGGCCGCGCCATACTCGCGCTCCTTGGCGTGCTCGACCTTTCCGCCGAGCAGGTGCGCCATGAGCTGCAGCCCGTAGCAGATGCCGAACACCGGCACGCCGAGCTCGAAGACGCGCGTGTCGATCGTCGGTGCGCCGTCTCCGTAGACGCTGGCCGGGCCGCCCGAGAGGACGATCGCGCGTGGCTTCATCGCACGAATCGCGTCGAAGCTCACCGTGCACGGATGGATCTCGCAGTAGACACGCTGCTCGCGGATGCGTCTCGCGATGAGCTGCGTGTACTGCGAGCCGAAGTCGAGGATGAGAACGAGGTCACGCGCCGTCGGTCGATGTGCTGACAGCACATCGACACTTCCTCCCTTCGAGTCGGTCGACATGGCGAGCGAGTTAGCACGAGCGACGGGGAGGTGAAACGGGCGGAACGGAAAAGGGTTTGACTCTCGACCAGCCCTGCTAGGACGTCTCCACCCTCGTGATTCCCGACCTCCGCATCTGGATCAAACGCGTCGGCCCGGTTGCCGCGCCGCTGCCGCGCTACCAGACCGACGGCGCGGCCGGCATGGATCTCCACGCCGCGATCGCCGCACCGATCGTGATCGCGCCGCTCGAGCGCGTGAAGGTTCCGACCGGGCTCACGATGGTGATCCCCGACAAGTTCGAAGGGCAGGTTCGTCCGCGGTCGGGCCTCGCGGCGCGCTCCGGCGTCACCGTGCTCAACTCTCCGGGGACGATCGACTCCGACTACCGAGGCGAGGTGCTCGTCTTGCTCGTCAACGTGAGCCACGCGCCGGTGACGATCGCGCCGCTCGAGCGCATCGCGCAGCTCGTCATCGCGCCCGTCGCACGGGCGGAGATGGAAGAGGTCGCCTCGGGCGACGATCTGCCATCGACGACCCGCGGCACCGGCGGCTATGGCTCGACGGGCGGGGGCTGACTATCTATAAAGGCCAGCTAGCCGAAAAATGCC
>JAYVXB010000671.1:0-3713 GCA_043785585.1 Deltaproteobacteria bacterium
CGAGGAAGCCCATCTTCTTCATCGCCTTGATGAGGCGCGGCGTGTCGCGGCGGAGAACACCTTCGAGGAACTCTGGGATCCCTTCGCGCATCGACGGCGAGAGCTCGGCGACCGCGCCGAAATCGAGCAGGATGAGCGCGCCGTCTTGGCGGACCAGGATGTTCCCGGGGTGCGGATCGGCGTGGTAGACGCCGTCGACGAAGATCATCTGGCAGTAGGCGCGCACCAGGCGCTTCGCGAGGTCTTTCTTGTCGAGGCCCATCGCGTCGATCGCGACGACGTCGTTGACCTTCTTCCCCTCGACGAACGTCGTCGTCAGCACGCGCGACGTCGAGCACGCACGCACCGGCACCGGGAAGACGACGTGCTGCGCCGCTTCGTCGCGCGCGCGCGCGAAGTTCGCGGCGATGCGCTCGATGTTGTCGGCCTCCATCGTGAAGTCGAGCTCCTGCTTCAAGAGCTCGCGAATCTGGAGGTAGTACGCGTCGAGCCCCTGCACCGGGACGAACACTTGGACGATCTGCATGATGCGGCGGATCGTTCGGAGATCGAGGCGAACGATCTCGTCGATATCCGTGTGCTGCACCTTCACGCAGACGCGCTGGCCGTCCTTGAGGCGCGCTTCGTGGACCTGACCGAGCGAGGCGCTCGCGATCGGCGCGCGTTGGAAATCGGCGAAGAGATCGTCGACGCGCCCGCCGAGCTCGCTCTCGATCCGCGCGGCGATCTCCTCGAAGCGACGCGGCGGCACTTGATCCTGGAGCCCCTCGAGCTCGCTCCGAAACTCGTCCGGCAGAAAGTTCGCCATGATCGACAAGAGCTGGCCGACCTTGATGAAGAGGCCTTGGAGCAGGAGGATCGTCTTGTAGACGCGGCGCGCGTTGCGCTGGTGAACGCCGGCGATTCGCTGCGCGCGCCACGCGCTCCCCATGATGCGCGACCACAAGCCGAGCCAGACGTAGCTGTAGATGACGCGAAAGGTCGTGTAGTACGCGCGCAGAAAGCGCCACTTGTTGGCGCCCGAGTCGCGGTAGACGACCGGCTCGCCCGCGCGCGGCGCAGGCGGCGCGGAGATGCCTTTCGCGAGGGTCGTTTGTGCCATCGTCAGCCCGTCATCCGTAGCCTGAAGCCTCTCGCGCGAACGTCCAAAGATTTAGCTGAACAGCTTGGCCAACGCGAACGCAGCCGCGGCGGCGACGCTGCCGATGAGCGTCGTCTGTAGGGCGCTTCGCACCGGGGACGAGCCGGCGAAGCGGCCTTTGACGAACCCGAAGACGAAGAGCGCGACGAGGGTCGTCGCGGCGGAGAAGGGCAGCGCGCGCGACGAGTCGGCGACGACGATGTACGGGACGAGCGGGATGACGCCCCCCGCGACGTACGCCAGCGCGATCGTCAGCGCGCTCGAGAGCGCGCGACCGGGCTCCGGCTTCTCGAGACCGAGCTCGAAGCGCATCATGAAGTCGACCCACGCCTCGGGCCGCGCGCGGAGCGCACGCACGAGCGGCGCGATCTCCTGCGCCGAGAGGCCGTAGCCTTCGAACACCTCCGCGACCTCCTTCTCTTCCAGCTTCGGCACCACCTCCACCTCGCGCGCTTCGCGTGCGCGCTCGCTCGCGTAGTGCTCGGCGTCGCCACGCGCGGCGAGATAACCGCCCAGGCCCATCGCGATCGCACCCGCAGCGATCTCCGCCGCGCCTGCCGTCAGAACGATCCGCGACGCCGAGACCGCGCCGGTGAGCCCCGCGGCGAGCGCGAACGGCACCGTGAGCCCGTCGGACATGCCGATGACGACGTCGCGCAGGCGCGCGCTGCCGGTGAAATGCTTTTCGACGTGACGGGGGCGCGTCATCGGGTTGCGAGCGTGAAGAGCGCGTCGTGCACTTTGGGGCGCGCCGCGCGGATCGCGACGCTCTCGCGCGTCGGATGCACGCGATTCGTGAGGAGCGCGACGACGACCTTCGCGTCCGGATCGATCCACAAGCTCGTGCCGGTGAATCCGAGATGGCCGAAGCTGCCCGAGCTGAACAGCGCGCCCGCGCTCGATCCCTCCGCGCTCTTTCCGTCGAAGCCCGCGCGGAGCGTGCCGCCGGGGCGCGCGCGAACGAGCCACGCGAGGTCGACGTCGCCGAGAGGCGTCGCGCGACCGTCGAGCGCGTCCAAGACGGCGCGCCCGAACGCGAGCACTCCGCCGACGGTGCCGAACATCCCGGCGTGCCCCGAGCCGCCCGCGCCCGTGAGCGCCCAGCTGTTCTCGTCGTGGACGCGCCCGACGACGGCGCCGCCGCGCCATGGAACGATCTCCGTCGGCGCGGCGCGCGTTGCGAGGTCGACGCCGCGCGCTTCGAGCTGACGCGCGGTGCCGACGCGATCGCCGATGCCGAGCGGCGCGAGCACGAGGTCGTGCGTCGCGTCGCCGCTGTCGCGCATGCGCGCGTGCCTGGCCAACGCCGAACCGACGATCATGTAGCTCATGTCGCTGTAGACCGGCGCAAACCCCTCCGCCGGCGGCGTCCCCTCGGCATCGGCCCGACGCGAATTCGCCGCCGTGACCAGCGCCGCCGCGCGATCGATGCGCTCGCCCCGCGCGAGCGGCTCGAACAGAGCGAGGTGCGCCTCGAGCCCGCCGCGATGCGCGAGGAAGAGCTCGATCGGTACGTCCGCGCTCTTCGTCCCCGCGAGCTCGGGCAGTAGCTCCGCGACCCGCGCGCGCCGATCGATCCCGCTCCGCGCGAACGCGACGGCCGTCATCGGCTTCGTCACGCTCGCGAGATCGAACACGATCTCCTCGCCCATCGCATCCGTCGCCCACGCGCCATCGTTTCGCGCAGCCCAGCCGCACGCCACCCGCCCGAGCGCCGCGTCGACGACCCCTTGGTCCCGCACACACTGCATTACTGCTCGAAGCCCTTCCGAAGGAGACATGCAGCGAGACTTTGACCCTCTCCACGGGGCACTTGTACACTCCTAAATCGAGCTGCCCCTGGCCGCTCCCGAGATCCCGAACACATGGCCGAATTCGTCTGGGAAGCACGCGCGCGCACCGGTGAGCTCCGCAAGGGGCTCATGGAGGCCGAGACCGAAGACGCGGTGAACACGCGTCTCCGCGCGCAGCAGCTCGTCCCGACGAAGGTGAAGAAGAAGGGCAAGGCCTTCAACATTCAGTTCGGTACGGGCGTCGGCCTCAAGGACATCGTCACGTTCACGCGACTCTTCGCGACGATGATCGACGCCGGTCTTCCGATCGTGCAGTGCCTCGACATCCTCGCGACGCAGACCGACAACAAACACTTCGGCGTCATCCTCAAGGACATCAAGAGCAGCGTCGAGCAAGGCGCGACGTTCAGCGACTCGCTCCGTCGCCATCCCAAAGTTTTCGATGCGCTCTACACGAACCTCGTCCAAGCGGGCGAGGTCGGCGGCATCCTCGACACCATCCTCACGCGCCTCGCGGTCTACATCGAGAAGAACGTGAAGCTGAAGCGCCAGGTCCGCGGCGCGATGGTCTATCCGAGCGCGGTCCTCGTCGTCTTCCTGATCGTCCTCGTCATTCTCCTCGGCTTCGTCATTCCGTCGTTCAAGGACATGTTCAAGGAGTTCGGATCGAAGGCCGAGCTGCCGGCGTTGACGAAGATGGTCATCGCAGTGTCCGAAGCGTTCATCGGGAATCTCTTGTGGATCGTCCTCATCGCCACGGCCGCGTCGGTCGGCGTCGT
>JAYVXB010000672.1:0-11880 GCA_043785585.1 Deltaproteobacteria bacterium
GACGCTCGAGGATCGCGATCGCCTTCTCGCCATCACCGAGGACGCGCGACGCAAGGCCGAGATCGCGAGCCAAGCCAAAGACGAGTTCCTCGCCACCGCTTCGCACGAGCTTCGCACTCCGCTCAACGCGATCCTCGGTTGGGCGCGCATGCTGCGGGGCAAAGCGCTCGACGCCACGGGCGTTCGCCGTGGGCTAGAGACGATCGAGCGGAACGCCAACGCGCAGGTTCAGCTCATCGAGGACATTCTCGACGGCTCGCGGATCATCTCCGGCAATCTTCACTTGGAGATTCGGTCGGTCGATCTCGGCGCGGTGGTCGAGGCCGCGGTGGATACGGTGCGCCCCGCCGCCGCGGCGAGAAACATTGCGATCTCCGTCGTGCTGGAGCCTTCCGCGACGCGCATCCGCGGAGACGTCGATCGCCTCCAGCAGGTGGTCTGGAACCTCCTCAACAACGCGATCAAGTTCACGCCAAAAGGCGGCGACGTCGAAGTCCGCATCGCGCGAGCGGGCACGTCGATCCTGCTCTCGGTGAAGGACAGCGGCGAAGGAATCCGCAGCGATTTTCTTCCCCATCTGTTCGAGCGCTTTCGACAAGCGGACGGGAGCACGACGCGTCGCCACGGGGGGCTCGGGCTCGGGCTCGCGCTCGTACGCCATCTGGTCGAAGCGCACGGCGGGACGGTGCGCGCCGAGAGCGAAGGCGAAGGTCGCGGCGCGACGTTCACCGTGACGTTGCCGGTGCAGGCCGTCTTCCCGGAAACGGTCGATTCGACTCGCGCGCGACCCGACGGCGCGCAGGCGAGCGTCGCTTCGGCGTCGAACGGCCTTCATGGTGTCACCGTTCTCGTGGTGGACGACGAAGCCGACGCGCGCGATCTCGTATCGACGCTGCTCGGCCTGCACGGCGCGGACGTGGTGGTGGCGTCGTCTGCAGAGGAGGCGCTCCGTCTGCTGCAGCAACACACGCCGATGGTCCTCGTCAGCGACGTTGGAATGCCGGATACCGACGGGTACGCGTTGATCCGTCGCGTCCGCGCGCTCGAAGGCGCGGTCGCGCAGGTTCCCGCGCTCGCTCTGACCGCGTACGCGCGCGAGCAAGACCGGCGTCGCGCGATGGAGGCGGGGTTCGACAACCACGTCGCGAAGCCCGTCGAGCCCGAAACGCTCTTGCGCTTGGTCGCTGCCCTCGCGCGCAGAGGAGCGGCCGACGCGCAGTCCGCGTAGCGCACTGTGCCATCGACGGATTGCGCGGACGTCGCGGCGGACGACGACGCAAAGAAGCGAATCCTCGCGAGTCGGCTGACGCTCCGTCGGGAACATCGCGCGCTGCTGAGTGTTGGGCGAGCGTGGTCGATCTGGTTCGAGCGGTGGCGATCCTCCTCGCGATCGTAGCGAGCGTGCGCGCGCGATCGGCCATCGGGATTCTGTGCGCGTGCGTGCTCGGCTACCTCGTCGCTGCGGATTTCGCGAGCCTCGTGGCAGGCGTCGATCGCGCTCCGCCGTCTGCGCACGCGGGGTTCGCCGCCATGTTCCTTGGGCCGACGGGGATGGAGGGGCGCGCGAGCGGAGCGCTCCCGTTGAGCGGCGCGATAGGCGCGCATCCGTTCGTCGTGCGCGTCGCGTCGTGCGCCGTCGCCGCGCTCGGGTTCTTCGTCGCGCACCGCCGCTCGTCGCGCCTGCGTCCCGAGGGCGACGACGCTCGCCGCGCCGATGCCATGGCGCGACCGTTCCTCGGAGTCGCGCTCCTCGAGGCGACGGAGATCGTCATCGCGGGTCTGGCCAGCGTCGTCCTCGCGCCGGCGTGAGCGTCGTCGCACTCCTCCGCGTAGCGGAGGACAGCGGTACGCTTCTTGTAAAGGTAGCGAGCATGAAAACCACACTCATGATCATGCTCGTATGCTTCGGCGCTACCGCCATCGGCTGCCACACTGCGCGGGGCGTCCGCGACGACACCGGCGCGGCCGTGCACAAGACCGGCGAAAAGCTCGAAAAGGCCGGCGACAAGATCGAAGACAAGAGGAAGTGACCGCGCACTTCCGCCACACGCGGGGCATCACTCACCGACGCATGGCTCGAGTGCGCGCCTCAGCGACAAGGGACGGTGTCGAAGCGCCCGACGATCTTGCCGCGTCCGTTTTCGTAGTTGTCGACGCCGAAGCTCTGCGCGAACACCGCGCCGCGGATCGTGGGAGCCACGCTCTCGAGCACGGCGTAGCCCGCGACGCTCGCGCGCAGGTCGTCTCGCGAGTGAATGGCGACGGCGATCGGTTGCGCGTGACCGATAGCACTCGGTCGAACGTCGACGATGAAGCGCCCGGTTGGCGCGACCCCGCACGCGCTCGTCGGCGCGCCCAGCTCGATCACCGCGAACCCTGCGTTTCCCACGAGCCACTCCTCGCGCGACGACGGGCTCACGATCGGTTGGCCGACATGCGCGACGACGGAGGGCTCGGGCTTCTCGTTCCACGCGATCGCGATCGGCGTCGCGGGCGGCGCGTCCGGAACGGTGAGCGGGGCGCGCACGACGTGATCGCGCGGCACGTCGAGCTCGACGTCGCCCTCGCCTTCGACGCGATGACCCGCGTGCACGTGCGGCAAGATGCGAACGTGCGCGCGAACACGCGCGCCGGCCGCGAGCGTGAAGGGCTGCATCGTCAGCTCGACGAGAGGCGGATCGACGGCGTCGTCGCCGAAGTCGCCGGGCGTCGCCGCGACGAACGGGGAGAAGACCCGCGCGGCGACGGCGACCGTGATGCCGGGGTAATACCGATCGCCGGGACCGAAGCCGAGAGCGACTTGCACCGTCGTCGCGTCCGTCGCGTTCGTGTGGCCGGCCTCCGTCGATACCTCGAGCACGACGCGCCCCGAGTCGTGGTTGCTGAACGATCCGAACGCGAAGGTGACCGGCTTCCCGTCGACGACCAGACGGAAAGGTGCAGGCGCAGGCGCGAGGCCTGGTGGCGCGGTCGTCGGCGTCGTCCGCGCTCCGCGCGCGGGCGTCGTCGGCTCGGCGCAGCTCACGGGTGCAGAGAGTGCGACGGCAAACGCGAGCGCGCGAAGCCTTGGCTCGATCATGCGCTCGAAGTATACGCGCGCCGGTCGTTGGCTGTAAGTCAGGTGCGGCCCTTCTCGGTCGCGCGCTCGACCGGGACGCGGGCGGTTCGATCAGAGGGGCGTAAACCAGCCGATCTTCAGAGACAGCTCGCCCTGAAGTGGAAAGGCTTTGTAGTCGAACGCGCCGACCGGCACGGTCTGCGGGTTGAGCACGGCGTGGGCGCCCACCCATGGATCGAGAAAGAAGTCGCCGGCGAAGCGCCAAATGTAGCCGCCGCCTACCGTGAAGACCGTGCTGGTCCAGCGTGCAGCTCCGGGAACGTCGTCGTGCTCGATCGTGCTCTCCCAGACTTCGAATCCCGAGCCGACCCACGCTCCATCGAAGCGCGGGCCGAAGGTGTAGTCGATGACAGCTGCGAAGGCAGTCGTCGTCGGGTGATGAAAGCCCTTGGCCGCGAATGCAAATGCGTCCGGTGGCTCGAGGTGTGCACCGACGAAGCGGAGGCGCACGTGGCCAATCCCGAGCCACACCTGCGGCGCGTACCCGAGCTTGCCATTCGCGGCGCTGAGGACCGTCGGGAGGAGATCGAGGTTGAATCCAACGGCGAGGCGCGGGCACCGCTCGCACGATTCGTCGGCGCGCGCGGCGCTCGGGATGGCGATGGCCCCGCACGCGATCGTCACGGCGCACGACGTCCGCAAGGCATGTCGAATGAAATCCGCGCCGAATTTGCGCGGCATCCGCACTCCTTGCGGCCGCGGTTCGGCACGCTCGCTCGGTTGCGGCGCGCGCTCTACGGATTGCACGGTCATGCTCGGTCGTGTGCAACCGGGGTGCCGGCGGGCGACGCCGTCGTGCGGCGACGACGAGCGCTAGGGCGAAGAGCGCGGCAGCCGTGCCCGAGTCGCTCGCGCTCGCGTCGCTCGTACCCGCGTCGGGGGGACGTTCGACTCTCGCTACGTGCGCGAAGCGCTGGTCGGCGAAGGCGGCATGGGTGGGGGGACGAGCTAACGTCCTCGGGACGTACTACAAGGTCCCTCTGACGACCGATCGGCTCAAGAGAAGGGCTGGCCCAACAACAACCTGTAGAGGAAAAAAAATGAGCGCTGGAGCCGACCTCGTACGTAGCCGTCCGGCCACGGGCATCTACGGCGAGAATACCGATCTTCGCCACCTTCCTGGGAGCGATGGTTGGCCGCTCGTAGGGCACACGTTCGACTATCTCGCGAATACGTACCCGTTCGGAAAGGCGCTGAGAGAGCGCTTCGGCGAAGTGTATCGGAGCCGCGCCTTCTTCATGCGCTTCGCGGTGCTGGCGAGCCCGGACGGGATCGAATACGTCCTTCGCGACGACGCGAAGAATTTCTCGAGCAAGCTCGGATGGGAGCCCTTCTTGGCGCGTCTCTTCCCGAACGGGCTCCCGACGATGGATTTCGACGAGCATCGCCACCACCGGCGGATCATGCAGGCGGTCTTCCGACCGTCGGCGATGAAGGACTATTTCGATCTGATCAACGGCGTCGTCGTCGAAGGGCTCGAGGGGTGGCGTTCCCAGGGCGTAGTGCGCGCGTATCCCGCGATCAAAGCGATCACGCTCGACATTGGCGCGCGCGCCTTCCTCGGGCTCGAGCTCAATGAGGACGCGAATTTCATCAATAAGAGCTTCATCACGGTCAACAAGGGCCTTGCGCCGATCGTTCCGTTCCCTTTGCCCGGAACGGCGGTATGGAAGGCGCTCCGCGCGCGCGGACGGCTCTTCGACTACTTTCGTCCGCTGATTCCGGCGCGAAAGAAATCGAATGGCAAGGACGTCCTCACCTGCCTTTGCCAGGCCAAGGACGAGGACGGCGCCGAGTTTACGGACGACGCGATCCTGTTTCACCTCATCTCGGTCCTCTCTGCAGCGCACGACACGTCGACGACGTCCCTCACGATCGCGCTCCACTACCTCGCGCAGCGCCCGGAATGGCAGGAGCGCCTGCGCCAGAAGAGCCTGAGTCTCGGGCGGCGGGAGCTCACGTACGAGGATCTCGAGCAGCTCGAAGAGCACGACTGGGTATTCCGCGAGGCGCTTCGCATCTACCCGCCAGCCCCGCAGATGTTCCGCCGCTCACTTCAGGACTGCGAGTTCAAAGGAGTCCGCATTCCGGCCAACACGCAAGTGATGGTCGACGTCGGCTATGTCCACCGGTCCGACGAGTATTGGACCAACGCGATGCAGTTCGATCCGGAGCGATTCTCTCCAGAGCGGGCCGAGCACAAACGTCACAAGTATCAGTTTGCCCCGTTCGGCGGCGGCGCGCACCTCTGCATAGGGATGCAGTTCGCGCTCATGTCGGCGCGGATCGTCTTGCACCAGCTCCTCACGCGGTATCGAGTGGAGCGCGTGTCCGAGAAGGAAACGAAATTCGTCATCTTGCCGATCACTCAGCCCAAAGATGGATTGCCACTCAAGGTGATACCGGTAGAAGCGTGAGTCGGCGCTGTAAGATCGCAGGCGCCGATTGCGTTCGGACCATCATGCGAGCGTTTCTCCTCCCCTTGGCCGCGCTGTCCCTCGCGGCGTGCGATTCGAGCTACACGCTCCATCTGTCGACGAAGGTGACGGCGCAAGGCGCGCCAGCCGCGGGCGCGTGGGTGATTCCGCTGTCGAGGAGATCGTCGCACGGCGGCAGCGCGGTCGGCGTGCGGACCGGCGCGGACGGTACGGCGGTGTTGTCGCAGACGGAGTTCTTGCGACATCCGGCCGACAACCCGGTCGCGGTGCGTGCCGACAATCGCCCGACGTGCGTCGTGCGTCCGGCGTCGGAGGTGGCGCTGAAGGGGCGCGGGCTCTTCTTCGTGACCGAGTTCGACGCGGACCTCGCGGTCGACCTCGGCGGCGCGAAGTGCGCGGCGGCGCGCCGCATCGCGCTCCGGTGCGGCGACGACGCAAAATGCGAGATCACGCTCGACGAGCCCGCGGAGACGTTCTGCGACGGCTTCGTCGTATCGGTCGATGCGAACCGCGCGATGGCAACGCTCGTCGGCGAGACGCTCGCGAGCAATGGAATGACGGCGACGCCGCGCAAGTGGGCGTTCGCGCGTCCGGTCGGGTCGGCCGCGTTCCTTGCGGTATGCACGGATCGCAAAGGCGGCGTCTCGATCAGCATCGCCGAGTGACGTCGAGCGTCGCTGGGCTGCCGAAGCCGTCTCATCTCGAGTTGACGGAATCGAGCTCGCGCCCCGTTTCGTCGCAAACGGAACGGCGGCTCATTGAGCTATCATGGCTCTGTGTCCGATCCCGCCGGAGCAGCCGAGAAGCGCGCGGAGCGCCGCGTCGGCACCACGCTGAACGACAAGTACCGGATCGAGCGCGTCCTCGGCATCGGCGGAATGGCGACCGTGTACCTCGCGGTACACCGCAACGGCCATCGCGTCGCGCTGAAGATCCTCCACCCGGAGGTCGCCTCGGACGCCGACACGCGCGCGCGCTTCGTGCGCGAAGGCTACGCCGCGAACGCGATCGATCACCCCGGCGTCGTGCGCGTCCTCGACGACGACGAGTGCGACGACGGCGCGGCGTTCCTCGTCATGGAGCTTCTGGACGGCGAGACGCTCCAGACGCGCACGCGCCGATCGGGCGGTCGGCTCCTCGAGCGCGAAGTGTTGGCGCTCGGCCATCAGCTCCTCGGCGCGCTCGTGGCCGCGCACACGCGCGGCGTGCTCCACCGCGACGTGAAGCCCGACAATTTGTTTCTCACGAAGCAGGGCATCCTCAAGGTGCTCGACTTCGGGATCGCGAAGGTCGAGGGCAGCCTCTCGGGCTCCGAACCGACACGCACCGGGCGGGCGATGGGTACGCCCGCGTTCATGTCGCCGGAGCAGGCGTTCGGGAAGGCGCGCGAGATGGACGCGCGCTCCGATGTATGGAGCGCCGGGGCGACGATGTTCCTGCTCCTCACGGGCAAGCACGTGCATCAGGCGGAGAACGCGGCGGAGATGCTCGTCTACGCGGCGACGAAGTCCGCGCGCCCCGTCGCCTCGCTCGCGCCGGAGCTCGCACCGCAAACCGCGGCGCTGGTCGACCGCGCGCTGGCGTTCGACAAGGCGGACCGTTGGGCTTCGGCGGCGGAAATGCAAACCGCGATCGCGCAGGCGTACTCCGAGATTTACGGATCGGACGTGGCCTCCGCGGTCGCGGTGACCGCTCTGTCGTCGCGGAGCGTCGGTGAGGTCGCAGAGACGGTCGACGTGTCCGCCCCCGCCATTGGAACGGCGACGGCCGTCGCGCCGCCGCGAAAGCGAAAGATCGCGGCGTTCGCGATCGTGACGATCGCGGCAATCCTTGCGATCGCCCTCGCCGTGCCGCGCTTGCGCACGACACCGGCACCGACCGTTGCGACCACCGCCCCTCCTCCGACGGTCGAGTGCGCGACGAACGCGTCGTGCGGCAAGGACCGCATTTGCCGCGCGGGCAAGTGCCAGACGCTCGGCTCGGTGGACTGCCACCCCCTCGCGAGCGCCGACGAGATCGCGAACGACGCGACGGTGTGGATCGGCGCGATGTTCGCGACCGAAGGCCCGATGGCGAACGAGTTCACCGGCGCGATCAACAGCGTCGAGCTCGCGCGACGCGACTTCGGAGAGATCTCGAACGGGCTCCCGCCGGTGCGCCCGAACGGTCCAAAGCGGCCGATCGGCGTCGTCCTCTGCAACGACGGCGCGGATCCCGAACGCGCGGCGCGGCACCTCGTCGACGACGTCGGCGTGCCCGCGATCCTCGGATTCTCGCGCAGCAAAGAGGTCGCCGATCTCACGCAGTCGATCTTCAATCCGCGCGGCGTCCTCGCGCTCGCGTCGAACACGGCGACGCTCCTCAGCAACCTTCCCGCGCCGCAGGGACAGCCGCGCATGGTCTGGCGCACGACGACCGGCGCGACCGTCGAAGCGCCCGCGATCGCGGCGCTCTCGCAGCAGATCGTCGAGCCTCGCATCCGAAGCGCGCGCGGCGCGAAGGACGAGCCGATTCGCGTCGCGCTCCTTTGTTACGACAACGCCTCCGGCCTCGGCGTCTCCGATGCGATCGTCTCGCTCCTCCGCTTCAACGGGAAGTCCGTGGCGGAAAACGGGCCGGCGTTCCGTCAGTTCTCGATCCCGGCGATTGAAGACAAAGAGAAGGCGGAGGTCGACCGACGCGCGCAGGAGATCGCGGCGTTCCGCCCGCAGATCGTCCTCGACACGACGAACGGTTACTACGCCGCCAATGCGATCGAACGTCTGATCGCTCCGGCCAAGCCGACGTACATCCTCGCCGCCTCGCTCGACCTGCCGGAGATCATCGAGCGCGTCAAAGCGGCGCCGGAGCTTCGCACGCGACTCTTCGGCATCGAGACGATCGCGAGCACGTCGGCGGTCGCGAAGTTCATGATCCGATATAGCCAGGCGTTCCCCCCGCACCCTACTGGGCTCGTCGCGGGCGCGCCCTACGATGCGTTCTATCTCTTGGCGTACGCGATCGCCGCCGTCGGCGATCAGCCGATCACCGGCGCGAGCCTGGCGCGCGCACTGTCGCGACTGGGCCCGCCCGGCGCGCACGTCGACGTCGGCCCGGATCGATTTACCGCGCATTCGATTTGATCGGCCGCGGGGAGAACGTCGATCTCGCGGGGACGATCACCACGCTCGACTTCGATCCGAAGACGGGCGATCCGACGATCGATCTCGCGATCTACTGCTTGAAAAACGAGAAGGGCGAGATCGCGCCGATTGAATCGGGGATGTACTGGCGCGGAAGCGATCGAAGGCTGTCGGGCGAGATCAAGTGCCCGTGAGCGGTGATGTTCGAGGCGTCCGCGCCCGCGTCGCATCGGAGCCCGTCGGTTCTACGGATTTCGCGCGCAGTTGTAGGTCAGCGCGATCTCCGGGCCGAGGTCGACGACCTCGAAGCTGTCGACGCCAATCGCGCCGAACGACGAGGCGGTGATCCCTTGCGTGGCCCACTTCGCGGGCCCGAGGCGATCGTCGGCGAACGTGAGCGCGATGTTGCCGCCGTCCGAGAGGAGCATTCCGTACGTCTTCAGCGCCCTGAGGATGACCTTCGCGCCGGCGCTGTACGGTGTCTCGTCGAACCCCGCCTTGAGACGGAAGCGCACGCCGTAAGGAGGCGCGTTCGCGTTGGTGCTGGTCGGTCCGCCCGCGTGCGTCGCGGGGTGCACGTACGCCTTCGACTTCATCCTCGCATTCGGCAAAATGAATCGGAGCGCGTGCTTCACTTCGCCCGCCGCGACCTCGTCCGCCGTCGCGAGGAGTCCGGCGATCGGGAAGCCGGCCGCGTCCGCGGAGGTGCACTGATCGCCACGAAGGTTGTTTGGATACGCTTTCGTCAGATCCCAAACGAACGCGCCGAGCGCAGTGAATGCGCTCCCCGCCTTTGTCGCGTTGTAGAGCTCATAGAGCTTGTTCTCGTTCTTCGCGACGACGAGAACATGGCAATCGTTCTGTGAAGTAGCGCAGTTGTAGTCGGCACTTCCTTCTGTGTTTCCGTTGATCGGGAGCGGCATCTGCAACGGGACCGCATCGCAATCGGGACTGCTGTAACAGTAGCCACCAGGATCCGCCGTGATGGTCTGACGCGGCGTCGATCCATCGGCGAAAAGGAGCGCGATCGAGAAGTCGATCTGAAGCTTGTTGCCATTGCCCCAACCGCCCATCGACGCGAGCGCCGCGATGATCGCGTCGGAGCGCGTGTCCTTCGTCAGGCTCGCGACGTTCTTCGTCCACGGCTCGGGCTGCTGGAAGATGCCGCCGATCGTCGGCATGCCGCCGCCCTCGACCGGCGGCGCGACCGCGTCGCTTCCGATGACGCCTGCGTCGCCGCCGTCCGCGCCTCCGCCGTCGCGACCGACGCCAGCGTCGTGGCGCCGCCGCTCGTCGATCGATCCTCCGTCGTCGGCGCTGCCGATGATCCCGGCGTCAGCGCCACCGTCGTCGTCGGCGGAGCTCCCGGTCGGCGCGAATGCGCAGCCGGCGCTGACGACGAGTGCGCCCACGGTCGCAAAAGGGAAAGCGTTTCGCATATGGGGATCTCCTCATTGCGCTAGACGCACCGCGAACGACGCGCGTAGCAGGGTTTCAGCGCGAGACGGCATGAATGCCAGCCCCACCGCTTCCTGTTGGCGCACAACCTAACGGCTTCTCGCTCGAGGGCGAGCGCGAGCGTGGTCGTTTGGTGCCACATGAGCTCTCGGGTGCGACCCTACACAGCTGCGGCGCGGCTCATCGAGCGCGGCGCATGCATCACCGAGCGCTGCGCCCGCGTCGCAAATACGCTTCGAGCGCCGAGTGCACGAGCGCGTGCGTCACGTGACCGTCGTCGAGGACTTTCGCCAGGTGCAGGGCGGGGACGAGCGCGATCTCGATCTCTTCTTGCTCATCGAGCTTCGGCTCGGCGACGCGGCGCGCGCCCCGCGCGAGAAAAGTGAAGCAGCGGTTGCCTTGCAGCGCAGGGTTCGGCTCGACGACGAGGAACGGCTCGAGCGCATCGGCCGCGTACCCCGTCTCTTCGAGCAGCTCGCGGCGCGACGACTCGATCGGCGACTCACCTTCGTCGATGACGCCTCCCGGGATCTCCAGCGACATCCGATCGGTGCCGAAGCGGTACTGCCAGATGAGGACGACCTCGTCGTCGGGCGTGATCGCGATGACGTTGCACCAGTCGCGGCAAGCGAACGTGAAGAAGTCGCCGCGCGGCGCGCCCTCGCCGTCGCGAACGACGTGGCGGTCGACGTCGAAGACACGAAACTCGCCCACGCGCTCGGAGCTCTCGCGAGTCCACTTCTTGATCTTCGGCGGGGAGAGCACGAACACGATGGCACCGAGCCTAGCGTCCGCTAGTCTCTCGCGCGAGATGCTCGTACGGGCATCGAGGGTGCCCCTCGCCGCCGGCCGACGGCGGCTGACGATGACGAGGTAACGAGGAATGTCGGTGTGCTATCTGCACGCCGACGGAACCGAGCGAGATGGCGAAGGCCGACAAGAAAGCCAAAGTCGAGGGCGAAGTACTCATCGTCAAAAACCGCCGCGCGACGTTCGACTACGTGATCGACGAGGTCTACGAAGGCGGCCTCGTCCTCGTCGGCAGCGAGGTCAAATCGATGCGCGCGGGAAGATGCGACATCGTCGACGCGTACGCATCGGTCGACAACGGGCAGCTCTGGCTGAAGCAGCTCTACGTCGCACCGTTCGAGCAGGCGAAGGTGTTCCCGCACGAGGTGCGACGCGCGCGCAAGGTGCTGATGCACAAAAGCGAGATCGCCCAGATCCAGAAAGCGCTCTCGCGTCAGGGCTACACGCTGATTCCGCTTCGCCTCTATTTCAAGAACGGTCGCGCGAAGGTCGAGCTCGGGCTCGCGATCGGAAAGAAGACGCACGACAAGCGCGACGAGATCGCGACGAAGACCGCGAACCGCGAGGCGCGCGCGGCGATGGCGCGCGGGAGGAAGGGGGAGTGACGGCTAGGCTCACCTGGACGCACGGCGGCGAGGCGCAGATCATCGCGATCGGGGCGGACACAGTGTCGCTCGTGTCGACGGTCTCGTCACCGCCGGGATCGCGAATCGAGGGGACGCTCGCGGGTGAGCCCGTAGCCAAGGTGAAGGTGAAGATCCACGCGTCGAAGCGGCAAGACGACGGGAGCTTTCGCCTCGAAGGTCGCCCGCTCGACATGACGAAAGAGCTGCGCGAACGACTCGTCGCGCTCGTCGGCGCGACGACGGAGAGGGTTTGAACAGGAAGATCAGAAGGTCAGAAGTTTTGAGAATCCCAACCTTCCGATCTCCCG
>JAYVXB010000673.1:0-11845 GCA_043785585.1 Deltaproteobacteria bacterium
GGCGCGTCGCGATCGAGCTGCGCGTACGCCGCTCCTTCGGGACGCGGAGCCGCGGCGCCGATCGCGAGGCGGTACGTCACCTGCCCCATCGCGATCGTGACGCGCGCGCGCGGCGCGTCGAGCCCCGGCGCGGCGCCGTCGACCTTTCGGATCCGCGTCGCGGTCTCGAGCTCTTGCAACAGCGCCTCGACGCCCGCGATGTTCGCGGCCTCGCGCCGCGGCGACGAGAGCCTCCACGTCGAGCCGCCCGCGTCGCCAACCGCGTCGCGCTCGAGGACGATCGTCTCGGCTGCGCGCCCGTCGATCGCTGCGCGCGCGATCTCGACGCGCGTGATCTCCGTGCGACGAAACGCAGGGAGCACGCGAAGCGCGCGCGCCTCGCGCTCGCTGTCGGTCACCGATCCGCGGTCGTACACCCACGCGTACACGGCGACGATCGTCGCGAGCGCGATGAGCACGATCGACGTCGCCTGCTTTCGCAGGTTGCCGACGGCGAAGCTCATTCCTTTCGCTTCCTCTTCGTCGTCGCCTTCGCCTTCGCTTTCGCGGACGCCTCCGACTTCACGCCCTCGTCGCCCTTGCGACCGTACGCCGCGCCCTCCGTGCTCCTTCTCCGAAGCGCGACCGCGATCCCGAGGAGCGCTGCGGCGAGCGGCATGTAGAGGAGGACGTAGTTGCGCACCTCGCTCCGCGATCCTTCCGTGATCCGGATCCCCGCCGCGACCGCCGGTCGATCGGGGACATCGAGGACTGCCTGCCGCGACGCGAGCCACGCGATCGCGTTCTCGACGAAGAACGCATCACCGCGCAGCGGCCGCGCCTGCTTCCAGTTGTCGTCGGCGAGCGCGTACCCGCTGCCCATGACGACGACGCGCGGTCCGTGCGGCGAGCTCGGGCCCACCTTCGCGCGCTCGCTCGCCATCGCGACGACGAGCGGCCCCGCCGGATCGCCGCTCTTCTTCGCGGGCGCATCCTTCCAGTCCGCCGCGCCTTTGATGCTCGCGATCGCGTACGAGTCCTTCGTCGTGACGAGCAGATCCGCCGCCGCGGGCGCGCCGTCGCGCGCGACGTGACCGAGCGATCGCGTCTGGAACACAGCGATGCGCGGCAAGTGCTGCGCGGGCGTATCCGCGACGAGCGCGTCGGTCACCGGATGCGACTTCGCCTCGACGAAGAACGCCTCGGAGTGCATCGCGGGGATCGCCACTTGCGGATCCGGATCGAGGACGAGCGTCTCCTCGAGTGCGATCCCGAACGGCGCGAGCGCGTCGGCGAGCCCCGGCGGCGTCATCCCTGCTTCGGTCGGCGCGCCGATCGGCCCGACCGCGGCGAGCAAGCTCCCGCCCTCCATCAGCCACGTCTTCAGGCGCGCTTCTTCTTGCGGCGCGAACGCCGACTCGGGCCGCGCGATCACGACGACGCCACACCCCTTGAACGGCTCGTGCGCGTTCGGCGCCGTCGTGTCGACCATCGCGACGGCGTAGTTGTCCTTCTCGAGTATCCCCTTCAATTCGCCGATCCACCCCTCGCGCGCGGGCTCGACCGACAGCTCGCCGTGCCCGACGGTGAAGCAGAGGCGCACCTTCTCGCCGCCGAGGACGCTGCGGATCGCGCCGGTGATCGCCTGCTCTTCGCGCGGCTTCGCCTTGATGTCGTCGCCCGCGCCGACCTCGAACATGTCGCTCGCCGTGAGAAACCAGTGCTTGTCGCCGCGCGCGACGACCATCACGGCGTCGGTGACGACGCGACCGTCCGCGCTTCGCCCCGCTTCGATCTTGAACCTTTGCTGCACGTCGACGAGCGCGACCGCGTCGCGATCCGGATCGATGTAGTGCACGCTGAGCCGCGACGTCTCCGCCTGGTACGAGACGAGGAGCTGCTTCACGCTCTGCTCGAGCGGATCCGCGCCGCCGAGCAGCACCCAGACTTCGATCGTCTCGCCGAGCTCGTGCAGCGTCTGCAGCGTCGCCGGCGTCAGCGTGTAGCGGCTCCCCGTCGTCCAGTCCCATCGCTTGTAGTGACGCGACGCGAGCACGTTGAGGAGGAGCGCGAGCGCGACCGCCGCGGCGAGCCCGCCGAGCTGCAACGCCTGCCCCGCGCGCGGCCGCTTCATCCCCACCTCCACGAGTCGACGACGCGCGTGGCCGCGAAGAGCGGGAGCACGACGAGCGTCCCGTAGAAGACGACGCGCCGCGAGTCGACGACGCCGTTGGCGAAGTCGTTCATGTGCGTCCAGATCGAGACGTGCGCGCACACCGCGTGGAGCGTGGTGCCGTCGCGCGTGAGGAACTCGCCGACGCCGAGGATGAAGAGCCCGAGCACCAGCAGCGCGGTGAACACGAGCGCGAGAAACTGACTCTTCGTGAGCGCGCTCGTGAGGAGGCCGAGCGCGAGGTACCCCGCGCCGACGAAGAACGTCCCGAGGTAACAAGACGCCGCGACCTTCCAATCGAGCTCGCCCGTGCGCTTCAGGATGACGAGGTAGAGCACCGTCGGCGCCCACATCGCGACGTACGTCGTCAGGACCTCCGCGTACTTCGCGAGCACGACGGCCGTCGCGGAGACGGGCGCCGTCATCAGCGTCTCGATCGTCCCCGCGCGTCGCTCTTCGGCGAAGAGGCGCATCGTCATCGGCGGGATGAGCAGAAACAGGATCAAGTAGAGGAGCACCGTGTTGCCGAAAAACGCTTGGAGCGGCGACTGATCGCTCGAGACCTCGGTCTGCGTCGAGAAGTGATCGACGAGCAGGAAAAAATGCATTCCCTGCACGACGAGGAAGACGACGATGAGCACCCACGCGAGCGGCGTGACGAAGAACGCGAAGAGCTCGCGCTTGTAGATCGGCCAGAACGCCTTCACGCCTGCGCCTCTCGCGTGCTCGTCACACCGGCGGGTGCGTCGTCGCGCGTCAGCTCGGCGAAGAGATCTTCGAGCGAGCCACCCGCCGCGCGCAACTCGCGCACGCCGATGCCCGCCGCCACGAGCGCCACGACGATCGCCTCGGTCGCGCGCGCAGCGTCGCTCAGTTCCTTCTTCCACACGCATCGCAACGTCACGCCGTCGTCCATTCCGGCGCGGTCGACGACGCTCACCGTCGCGACGCCATCGACGCTCTCGAGCGCGCGCTTCGCCGCGTCCGTTTCGCCGCGCACCGTCACGTCGATCTCCGCCGCACGTCGCGCCTTCCCGATGTCGCCCGTCGGCCCGTCGAACGCGAGCTTCCCTTTGTGAATCAAGAGCACGCGGCTCGCGCTCGCCTCGACCTCGCTCAAGATGTGCGTCGACAAGAGCACCGTGTGCTCGGCGCCGAGCCCCTTGATGACGTCGCGCACCTCGCGAATCTGATTCGGGTCGAGCCCCGCCGTCGGCTCGTCGAGGATGAGAATCGGCGGTCGCGCGACGAGCGCATCGGCGAGCCCGACGCGCTGGCGATACCCCTTCGACAGCTTTCCGATGAGCTGCGTCGCGACGTCGATCACCTTGGCCTTCTCCATCGCGTCGTCGATGACCGCGCGACGTGACGCGCGCGCGACGCGCTTCAGCTCGGCGCGAAACGTCAGGTACTCGACGACGCGCATCTCGGGATAGAGCGGCACGGCCTCGGGCATGTACCCGATGCTCTTTCGCGCTTCGAAGGTGTCGTCGGCGATGTCGTGACCGGCGATCTTGACGGTGCCGCTGGTCATGCCGAGAAAGCCGCTGAGAATGCGGAGCGTCGTGCTCTTGCCGGCGCCGTTCGGTCCGAGAAAGCCGACCACCTCGCCCTTGCCGATGCGAAACGAGACGTCGTCGACCGCGAGGCGGATGTCACGCGAGCCGTAGCGTTTCGTGAGGTGGTCGACGTCGATCATGATCCGAGCGTCGGCGTTTTAGCGCGAATCGTCCGCAACATGCGATCTGGTCGCGATTCGGTGTCCATCGCCGCGCGATTCAGAACGTCCCGACGAGGCTCACGCCCAAGCTCCCGCGCGTCGCGTCGCGCCCCAGCGTCGGCAGCACGCGCCACGTCACCGCGGGTCGCGGCTGCACGCTGTCGTACGCTTGCGGATCGACGTGCCGCTTCGCGACCATCTCGTAGATGCCGTGCGCGAAGACGAGCGCCGGCGCCGAGGCCATCGCGAGCGTCGCGGGCACGTCCGCGCCGCGACCGCCCGCAGCCGCGGCGATCCCGAAGCCGAGCTGCGGCATCGCGCCGAGCACCTCCGCGAACCCGTAAGTCGACGACGGCTGCGCGCGCGTCGCGATCCGCACCACGTCGTACGCGAGGATCCCCGTGTCGAGCGCGACGACGGGCAATGCCGCCGAAGGAAAGCCGTCGTACGGATCCGTCCGCTGCGCCCACGCGCCGTGCATCGAGAGCGCGAGCGGCCACGAGGTCACGGCGAGCACACCGAACGCCGTGGTGAAATCGTCCGTCACGGCGAACCCGATCCCGAGCGTCCCGCCGATCGCCGCTTGCGTCCCACCCCACGCCGTGTCGAAGCGCGCGCGCCCCGTGCTCGACACTTTGCGCGTCGACGCCTCACCGATGTCGACCGCGGTCTCTTGCACGTCGATCACGAACACCGTCACGCCCGCGATCACGACGGGTACGGCCAAGACCCAAACCCACCCCACGACGCACCCGACGTCGACGCACTTCGCGTGCGCCTCGCCCTCGCCGCCGACAAGCATCCCCGCGAGCACCGCCGCGATCGCGCCGACACGCGCGCGATGGTGTAGATATCGCGGCGCCATGCCTCGCCGTGCGGCCCTCCTCGCGCTCATCGCATCATCCTGTCTCATTTCGTGCAGCCGCGACTCGGCATCGCCCGCTCCCACGCCCACGCCCACGCCCACGCCCACGCCCACGTCCACGCCCACGCCCACGCCCACGCCCACGCCCGAAGCGCTCACGCCCGAAGCGCCCGCCCCCACCGCCCCGGCCGACATGCTCCTCGTCCCCGCCGGCCCGTTCACCATGGGCGCCGACAAAGGCGGCGAAGAAGACGAGCACCCCGCGCACTCGGTCACCCTCCCCGCGTTCTATCTCGACAAGACCGAAGTCACCCACGAGCAATACGACGCGTGCGTCGCCGCCTCGATCTGCAAACCGAAATCACAGACCGTCGCCGCGAGCTTCCCCGGCTCGTCACTCCCGAAGCACCCCGTCAACGGCGTGCGCTGGGACGACGCGAAGGCCTACTGCACGTGGAAACAGAAGCGCCTCCCACGCGAAGCCGAGTTCGAGAAAGCCGTCCGCGGCACCGACGGCCGACGCTACCCGTGGGGCTCCGAGCCGCCGACGCCCGAGCGCACGGTCTTTAGCCGCGCCCTGGGCCCGAACAACGGACAATCCACGGACGACGTCGGCACCCACCCCGCAAGTCGCGGCCCGTACGGTCACGACGATCTCGCCGGCAACCTCTGGGAGTGGATGGACGACGAGTACGATCCGTTCGCGTACACGCGCGCGGGCGCGCCGGAAGGGAAGCCCGGCACGTGCTTCGAGATCACCGTCGCGCAAGACAAGCTCCGCAAAGAAGGACGCCAAGGCTTCACCGGATCGAATCCAATCCCGAGCGAGTGCGAGCATTCGATCCGCGGCGGCGCGTTCAACTTCCCCGCGGAGGGGCTGCGGTCGACGAACCGCGTGCATCACGCGGCGCACTTCCGCATCGTGATGCTCGGATTCCGCTGCGCGAAGGACGCGCCGTAGCGCTTCCGCTCGCGCGCTCGAACGCCGTCAGCTACGCAGGCGCCAGTTGCCGACGATCGTCTTGCCGACGTCGTCCGCCGTCGGATCGGTCACGATGAGCTCGGGGCGCGCCTGTCGGCACATGATGATCGTGTTCTGCCGGAAGACGCGACCGAAGGCGATCGCCTCGTCGCGATCCATCGAGTGGACCAGCCACGACGGCTCGCGCCACGTGCCTTCGGGATCCTCTTCGAAGCCGACGCACGCCTCGACGCGGTAGACGCCGAGGACGAGCATGTCGCGCATGACGACGTGCCGCCCGTCGTTGACCTTGCGCGGCAAGAGCATCGATCGAGGGTTGTACGCGGTGAGGATCGCGAACGATTTCGTCAGGAGCTCGGGCAGCGTCGACGCATCGTTGACGATGTCTCCGTCGAGGGAGGCGCGAATCGGTCCGTTCGGCGTCGGCAGCTCGTAAACCGTCGCCAGGTAGCTCCGGAGCAGTGTCTGATCCATGGCGGCAGCGGCTTAGCACATGTCCGCGCGGAGAATGGGGAAGGACGGCGGAGTCTCCTTCTCGTCCCACCGCATTTTTCCATCCCAATGGCGCGATGCCGTGACACCCTTGCACACCGCTGCGGGGGCAGGTTCGAGCCTCCAGGTGCGTATCTTCTTCGGGAGTCATAGCCATATGAGAGCCAATTTCGCGGTCTTCGCGGTCGTCCTTCTCGGCGCGAGCGGCGCCGTCGCCATGTCGTGCGGTGGAACGAGCAACAGCAGCAACTTCGGCGGCGACGACGCGGGCGACGATGCCTCGGTGGCAGACGGCGGCGGCGGCGACGTCACCGACGAGGTCATCAAGTTCGGCGACTCCGGCGAAGGCGGAAGCTGCGCGACGCACTGTTCGAGCGATCTTCACTCGGTCGTCGACTGCAACAACCACGTGATCACCACGTGCCCGATGGACCAAGGCTGCTCCGGCACCTCGTGCGTCGCGGCGTGCGACTCCGCGAAGGCGAACAAGAGCACGATCGGCTGCGACTACTACTCCGTGCAGCCCGAGGGCTCACAATACGGCGGCGGTTGCTACGCGGTCTTCGTCGCGAACACCTGGAACGCGCCCGTCACGCTCACCGTCAACCTCGGCGCGACGACGTACACGACCTCGATGTTCGCGCGCGTACCGTCGGGCAGCGGGCAGGCGCTCACGTACGCACCGCTCACCAACAACCAGCTTCAGCCGAAGGAAGTGGCCGTCCTCTTCTTGTCGAACGGTGGCGGCTTCAGCTGCCCGACGACGGGCGCGGGTATCGGCGGCGCGACGCCTCCGCACACCGGCACGAACGTCAGCGGCACGACGATCGGCGACGCGTTCCACATCACCGCTTCGGCGCCGGTCGTCGCGTACGACATCTATCCGTACGGCGGCGGCACGAGCGCGATCACGAGCGCGACGCTCCTCTTGCCGACGTCGGCGTGGGACACGAACTACGTCGCGTTCAACGGCTTCCCGATGAGCACGGTGACCAACGCGCCTCCCGCAATTCAGCTCGTTGCGCAAGAGGACATGACGAAGATCACGATCAACCCGATCGTCGCACTCGTCGGCGGCAGCGGCGTCCCCGGTACGGCGGCGAACACGCCGCATACGTACACGATCAACAAGGGCCAGGTCCTGCAGTTCGCGCAGCCCGCTGAGCTCAGCGGGAGCCCGATCCAGAGCGACAAACCCATCGGCATGTGGTCGAGCGCCGCGTGCTTCAACGTCGACGTCAGCGTCTCGTACTGCGACTCGTCGCATCAGCAGATCCCGCCGGTGCAAGCGCTCGGCAGCGAGTACGTCGCGGTCCGCTACCGCAGCCGCATCGACGGCCAGGACGAATCGGTCCCGTGGCGCATCATGGGGCTCCTCGACGGGACGACGCTCACGTACGAGCCGGCGGCGCCTGCGGGCGCGCCGACGACGCTCAGCGCTGGGCAGGTCGTGAAGTTCAACTCGCCCGGTCCGTTCATCGTGAAGAGCCAGGACGACAAGCACCCGTTCTACATGGGGAGCTACATGACCGGCTGCAGCACGGTCGGCGCGATCAACAGCGGCGCCGAGGGCTGCGTAGGCGACGCCGAGTTCGTCAACGTCGTCCCGGGAAAGCAGTACTTGAGCTCGTATGTCTTCTTCACGGATCCGACGTACCCCGAGACGAACCTGGTGATGGTGCGGACGAAGGCGAGCGACGGAACGTTCAAGGACGTGACGCTCGACTGCGGCGGCGTGATGACGGGCTGGATGCCGATCGGCGCGTCCGGGAGCTACGAGTACACGCGCTTCGATCTCGTGCGTCACAACTTCGCGAAGCAAGGGACGTGCGACAACGGGCGCCACGAGATCCACAGCGACGCGCCGTTCGGCGTGACGGTGTGGGGTTGGGGGACGCACGAGACGGGCGACGTGCCGTACACGCAGGCCGTCAGCTACGGCTACCCAGCAGGCGAGAGCGTGAAGCCGATCAACACGGTCGTCATTCCGCCGACACCGCGCTGAGAGCGCGGCGAGGGCGCCTCGCCGTTCCGGCGCTGGGAGTCGCGCGAGCTTCCTCGTCGAGTCACCCCTCGCGCATCGCTCGCTTCGCGCGCTTCTCCCCGCGCGCGATCTCTTTGTTCAAGTCGGCGAGGTAGTCGTCGTAGTCGACCTGCATCGTGTGACGCTTCGACGCGACATACCGCTTGAACATCTGCGCGCGCTCGCGATCGATGTCTTTTTGCATCTCGCCCTTCGACGGGAGCGCGTACTCGCCGCGGAGGTACTTCGCGATCCAAACACTCTGCGCCTCGGCGAGCGGCATGATCGCCCCGAGCGGCTGGAGCAAGCCGACGAAGAACAGGTTGGGAACCTTCGGCTCGAACACGCGACGGAACAGCGGCAGATCGTTCTCGGGCGCCTGGAGGAAGCTGGGGTCGAAGAACGGAAACGTGACCTTGTAGCCCGTGCAGTAGATGACGACGTCGGCCTTCTCGACGCTGCCGTCGACGAAGCGAACGCTGTCGCCTTCGAGCGACGCGATGTTCGGCTTCACGACGATCGTGCCGTGCGCGAGGCGATCGAGGATGCGACCGGAGATCGTCGGGTGCGCTTCGCCGATCCGATGATCTGGACGCGGCAAGCCGTAGCGCTCCATCTCACCGACCATGAGCTTGTACATCCCCTCCAGCAGCTTCTGCCGGATCGCGAACGGGACGCCCGCTCGCGTGACGAGCTGATCGAGCGGCTTGCCGAAGAGGTACTTGGGAATCACCCATGCGCCGCGACGCGCGGCGAGGATCGTGCGCTCGGCCTCGTAGCTGGCCTCGACGGCGATATCCATCGCGCTGTTGCCCATACCGAGCACGACGACGCGCTTGCCGGTGAGCGCCTTCACGTCTTTGTAGTCGTGCGAGTGCATCTGCACGCCGTGAAACTCGCCAGGGAACGGCGGCTCGGGCCAGCGCGGATCCCAGTGGTGGCCGTTCGCGACGAGGAGCGCGTCGAACGCGCGGTGCTCGCCGCTGTCGAGCTCGATGTCCCACGTGCCGTCGCTCGCGCGCGTCGCGCGCTTCACGCCCGTCGAAAACTCGATCTGTTTTCGGAAACCGAAGTGATCGACGTACGAGTCGAAGTACGCGGCGATGTGCGTGTGATGCGGGAAGTCGGGATACGATTTCGGCATCGGGAAATCCGAGTACCGCATGCGATCGCGCGACGTGTTGATGTAGAGGCCGCGGTACGCCGACGACATTCCGTTCGTGTTGCCGAAGACCCAGTTGCCCCCGACGCGATCGCTCTTCTCGAAGCAGGTGAACGGGATGCCGCGCGCGTGCAGCGTCTTCGCTGCGGCGATCCCCGACGAGCCCGCGCCGATGATGCACGCCTTCATGGATCGAAGCGGTAGCCGACGCCGCGCACGGTCTGAAAGTGCTTCGGCGCTTGCGGATCGATCTCGAGCTTGGCGCGGAGCTGCTGGACGAAGTTGTCGATCGTGCGCGGCGTGCCGTGATGGTTCGGCCCCCACACGCGCGAGAAGATCTCGTCGCGCGAGAGCGCGGCCCCCTTCGCGTCGACGAGGCAGAGCATCACGTCGAACTCCGTCGCCGTCATCTCGACCGGCGCCCCCGCACGCGTGATGTTGCGCGCAGCGACGTCGACGCGCACGTCGCCGAAGATGACGACCGTCGGCGCGGACTGCGGCGGACCGCGCCGAAGCGCCGCACGCACGCGCGCGAGGAGCTCGGCCAGGCTGAACGGCTTCGCGACGTAGTCCTCTGCGCCGAGCTCGAGGCCCGTCACCTTGTCCATCTCGCCGGTGCGCGCCGAGAGCATGATGATCGGCATCGCACGTCGCTCGCCGCGGAGAGTCTGGAGCACCTCGAAGCCGTTGAGCTTCGGGAGCATCACGTCGAGAATGATGAGATCAGGCTGCGCGTCGCGCGCCTGCGCGAGGCCGTCCTCGCCGTCCGACGCCGTGAGCACTTCGTACCCCTCGGCCTCGAGGTTGATCCGCAGCCCGAGCGTGATGCTGGTGTCGTCCTCGACCACGAGCACCCGCCGCTTCGGCGACTCTGCGCCGCCCGCGCCCGCGCCGCGCGCGTTCACATCGCGTCCCTTCGGTACGTTCATGCTTCGCTCTGCTTTACCTCGCCTGTCGCTTCGTCGAAAGCCGTTGTGCGATTGTCTTCGCGCACCGGCACGACGAGAACGAACGTCGACCCTCGCCCCGGCTCGCTCTCGACGACGATGCGAGCGCGATGCGCGCGCGCGATGTGGTTCACGATCGCGAGCCCGAGCCCGCTCCCTTCGCGTGTTCGCGAGAGGCGGTCGTCGATCCGGTAGAATTTTTCGAAGATGCGGCGATGCTCGGGGCGCGGGATCCCCTCGCCGTTGTCCGTCACTTCGAAGCCGACCCCTTCGGGCGTCGCGAACGCGCGGAGCCTCACCTTTGCGGGCGTGCCGCCGTACTTGCGTGCGTTCGAGAGCAAGTTGACGAGCGCGTCGACCATCGCGTGACGATCGGCGTAGAGCTTCGGTAGATCCGGCTCGACGATCGACTCGAACTCGACGTCCGAGTGGCGCGCGGGAGAGAACGCTTGCACGGCGTCGTCGATGATCCCTTCGACGGGTTCTTCCTTCATGTCGAACTGGTAGCGCCCCGACTCCATGCGCCCCCAATCGAGGAGGCGCTCGATGAGGCGCGCGAGGCGCGCGGTCTCTTTGCTGAGGCCGTCGACGCACTGGTCTTGCACCGCCACGTTGCCTTTCGAGCGCTCCATCGTCTCGACGAAGAGGCGGATCGACGTGAGCGGCGTGCGAAATTCGTGGCTCACCTTCGAGACGAAGTCGGCTTGGAGCTCGCTCAAGTTCGCCTCGCGGCGCAAGAACACGAGGACGAGGACGACGCCGGTGACGAGAACGAGAACGAACGAAACGGTGAGCACGCCGAAGAGGAGGTTGAAGACCTCGCCGACGAACATGAGGACGATGCCGACGGCGAGCAGCAGCACCGTCGGGACGATGATGAGATAGACGAGGAGCGTGACGATGCGGCGGTAACCGCGACGCTGGCGATTCTTCGTTGTGGCCACGAGATCCTCGGCGACGGGCTAGACCAGCGCCGTCAGCATCGCATTGTACGGCGCGGGGACGCCGAGCCACAGCTCGAACGCGAGCGCGCCTTGACGGGCGAGCATGCCGACGCCGTTCGCCGAGCGCACGCCGTGCGCCATGGCCGCGCGGAGGAAGGGCGTCTCGGGGGGCGAGTAGACGACGTCGAGCGCAACCGCGTGGGACGGGAGCGACGTCCAGTCGATCGCGGACGCGAGGATGTCGCCCGGTGACGCGCCCGACATCCCCGCGCTCGTCGCTTGGACGACGATCAGCGTCGCTGGCTCGACGATGGCGTCGGGCACGAGCGAGGCTGCCGTGATCTTCGTCGCAGAGCCGGAGCGCGCGAGGAGGCGCGTCCACTCGCTCGGAAACGAGGCGCGCTTGGCCGCGTCGTCGAAGGCGCGCGCGCGCACGACGACGCGCGCGGCGCTGAGATCGATCGCGAGCGCGGCGATCGCGGACCTCGCCGCGCCGCCGCTGCTGAGGACGATCGCGGTCGCGCTTCGCCAGCGCTCGCGTTGATCGGGCGCGAGCGC
>JAYVXB010000674.1:0-11835 GCA_043785585.1 Deltaproteobacteria bacterium
TCCGAGTTGAAGAAGGCCGACCGCGAGCGCGTCGCGGCGATCGTCGCGCATGGAGTCGCGCGCGCGCTCGAGGAGCTCCACGAAGCGGGTGTTCGGCACGGCGACGTCAAGCCGGCGAACGTCGTCTTGACGGGCGCGAAGCCGCGTCGCGATGCCGCGGAAGATCGCGGCGCGACGCTGATCGACCTCGGCCTCGCGAGCGACGTGAGCGCGTCGGCGTTGCGCGGAGGGACACCGCGGTACCTGCCGCCCGAAGCGCGCACGCTCGACGATCCGGGACCGCCGGGCGATCTGTGGGCGCTCGGCGTCGTGCTCGCGGAGACGCTGGATGCGGACGTTGCGACGGCGGACGATCCGCGCGAAGCGTGGGCGAAGTGCGCGGCGCGCGACGAGGGGGAGATCGCGCGGTGGATCGACGCGCTCCTCGCGACGAGCGCGGGGGGTCGGCCGAGCGCGGAGTGGATCGCGACGCGCGCGGTGCGGTTCCTCGGGCTGCGCAACGACGCGGACGAACGCGCGCTCGCGGGCGCGGCGCGGGTGAAGCGGATGTACCTCGCCGTGCGCGGGCGCGAGCTTCGCGCGGGGGCGGAGGTGGGCGACGCGATCGTCGGAGTCGCGCGGGCGTGGCTCGACGACGCGATCGCGTTCGCGACGAAGCTCGGCGCGTCGGCGGGTGCGTCGCAGATCGATGCGATGTCGGCGATGTCGCGCGCTCGCTGGCTGGTCGCGCTCGTCGGGCCGAGCGCAGCGGCGTGGCCGGCAGACGCGCGCTCCGAAGGCGAGCTCGCGGAGCGGCTCGTCGCGTTGGCCAGGCTGCGTGCACCGGCGACGTGGACGCTCGATGACGTGACGTCGACGGCGGGCGCGAGCGCGGGCGCGGGGGTGAGCGCGTGGGACGAGGGCGATGGGTTGGAGCGCGTGGCAAAGCTCGCGCGTGAGCTCGCGCGTGCGCGCCCGGACGGCGGGGCGATCACGGTAGCAGAGGACGTCGTGGCGCGTGGCGAGGCTCCCGTGTCGCTGACGCTCGCGCTCGCCGAGGCGTTGATGCGTGGCGGCGAAGCGGGAAGGGCATGGGCGGCGCTCGTGCGCGCGGAGGGCGTGGAAGTCGACGCGCTTCGTGCGGAGCTCGCGCGACGTCGCGGCGATCGCGCGGAGGCGAAGCGCGCCGCGACCCGTGCGCTCGAAGCGGGGACCGACGCCGTGCGATCGCGCGCGCGCGCGACGTTGGCGAGGCTCGCGTGGGATGTGGGCGACTACGACGGCGCGGAGCGTGCGCTCGAAGGTGCGCGCGGAGCGGCGGCGGCGGAGGTTCGCGCGCTCGTCGCGTACGCGCGCGGCGCGTACGACGTCGGGCTCCGTGTCGTCGAGGAGTCGCTCGCCGAGGCGCGCGACGCCGACGCGAGCGCGCGGCTCGAAGCGACGCGCGGTCTCCTCGAGCACGCGCGCGGACACGCGACCGAGAGCGTGCAAGCGCTGTCGCGCGCCGTCGAGATCGCCACGCGCGCGGGGGCGATCGTCGACGAAGCGACGTACCTCACGACCGAAGCGGCGGCCGCCACCGATGCTGGCGACGTCGCGCGCGCGCTCGCGTCCTCGTCGCGCGCGGCGCTCTTGTGGGAGCGGCTCGGACGTCGCGGCGACGCGGCGCGCGCGTGGCTCGCGCGGGCCGGTGCGCTCGCGACGATCGGCGCGGTGCACGCGGCGGACGAAGCGGCGAGCGAAGCGCGCGCGCGCGCTCTGGAGGTCGGCGATCGTCGCGCGGCGGCGTTCGCGCGGTGGGCGCACGTCGAGGTGCGCTCGCCCGGAGACGCGCGCGCCGCGGACGAAGCGCGCGCCGCGGACGCAGAGCTCGGCGCGCCGGCTCCGGTCGAAGATCGCGCGCGTGCGTCCGCGCGGTTGCTCGTCTGGGCGCCCGCGGCGATCGACGACGAGCGCATCGCGGCGACCGACGCGGCGATCGCGACGATGAGCGCGCCCGCGCGTTGGGAGTGGTGGGGCGCGCGCGCGATCTCGCTGCTCGCGGGGCGCGGAGGCGCGAACCACGCGACGGTCCTCGGCGCGCTCGCCGCGCTCGTCGACGTCGGAGCGCCGCTCGGATCGCGCGGCCCCGCGCTCGACGCCGCCGCACGCCTCGCCACGGAGCACGCCGACGGCGACGCCGCGCGCCGCTTCGAGATGGCGCGCCGCGCTGCCGCGCGCCTCCTCCACGACGGGACTCCGCCCGCATGGCGCGCGTCGCTGGCAGGCGTCGGCTGGGCGCGAGCCTCGGCGCTCGAGTCACCCGATCTCACCTTCGCCCCGGCGCAAATCGCGCAGCTCGAGTCGATCGTCCGCTCGCTCGGCTCGCGCGATCGCCTGCGCCCGCTGCTCGAGCAGGTCCTCGACACGATGGTCCTGTGGACCGGCGTCGAGCGCGGCCTCCTTCTCCTCCGCGCCCCCGACGGGCGTCTCGTCCCGCGCGCCGCACGCAACCTCGCGCGCCGCGATCTCGTCGGCGATCAGCTCGCGCTCTCGCAAGGGATCGCGCGCCGCGCGATGGAGACCGGCGACGCGGTCATCGCGACCGACGCCTTCTCGACACTCGGCGACATGCACGCCTCGGTGCACGCACTCAAGCTCCGCAGCGTCCTCGCGGTTCCGCTCATCGCTCGCGGCGAGACGCTCGGCGTCGTCTACTTGGATGATCGCGCGCGCAAAGGCGCGTTCGGCGAGCGCGAGCTCGCGTGGGTCCGCGTCGTCGCGAGCCAGGCTGCGATGGCGATCGCCGACGCGCGCGATCAAGTCCTCTTGAAGCGCGCCGCACGCCGCGCCGAGCGTGCGCGCCGCGAGATCGAGACGCTGCTCCAAGATCGCGAAGCCGAGCTCGACGCGACGCGCGCCGCGCTCGAGATGACGCGGGCCGACGGCGTCACGCGCTACCGCTACGACGCGATCGTCGGCAAGAGCGAACCGCTTCGCGCGATGCTGAAGCTCGTCGATCGCGTCACGTCGACGGACATCCCCGTCCTCGTCGTCGGTGAATCAGGCACGGGCAAAGAGCTCGTCGCGCGCGCGATGCACGCGAACGGCCCACGCAAATCGAAATCGTTCGTCAGCGAGAACTGCGCCGCTGTCCCCGAGTCGCTCCTCGAGACGACGCTCTTCGGCCACGTGCGCGGCGCGTTCACCGGCGCCTCGAGCACGCGCGCGGGCCTCTTCGACGTCGCCGACGGCGGGACGCTCTTCCTCGACGAGATCGGCGAGATGCCGCTCTCGATGCAGGCCAAGCTGCTCCGCGTCCTGCAAGACGGCGAGGTCCGCGCGGTCGGCGGCGAGCGCACGCGCAAGGTCGACGTCCGCGTCATCGGCGCGACGCACCGCGATCTCGAAGCGATGGTCCTCGCGGGAACGTTCCGCGAGGATCTCTTCTACCGCCTCAACGTCATCACGATCACCGTGCCGCCGTTGCGCGAGCGCACCGAAGACATCCCGCTCCTCGTCGCGCACATCATCGCAAAGCACACCGAAGGTCGCGCGCATCCGCTCAAGGTCGCGCGCGGCGCGATGGAGCGCCTCGCCTCTTACCCCTGGCCCGGCAACGTGCGTCAGCTCGAGAACGAGCTGAGGCGCGCGATCATCGTCGCCGACGATCGCATCGACGTGACGGAGCTCTCCGCGGACGTCGCGCGCGGAGGTCCGAGCGCCGCGCGCGGATCGGGCACCGACATGCGATCGCGCGTCGACGCGCTCGAAGCGGAGATGGTCCGCGAAGCCCTCGACAAGACACGCGGCAACCAGACGCGCGCGGCCGAGATGCTCGGCCTCTCGCGCTTCGGCCTGCAAAAGATGATCAAGCGCTTGGGGATCGCCATCCCGCGCTGACATTCGGCGATTCGAATCTCGCCGCGTCGATGTATGGTCGCGCCCTTGGAGGACTCATGGGCGATCCGGCCCCGTTCAAACCGTACGTAGCCGACGATCAATCCGTTCGCGAGCTCACGCCGAAGGCCGTCATCATCGGCGTCCTCTTCGGTTTGCTCTTCGGCGCGTCGACCGTCTATCTCGCGCTCAAGGCGGGCCTCACCGTCTCGGCGTCGATCCCGATCGCCGTGCTCGCGATCAGCCTCCTCAAGAAGCTCGGCGGCTCGACGATCCTCGAGAACAACATCGTCCAGACGATCGGCTCCGCGGGCGAGTCGATCGCCGCCGGCGTCGTCTTCACGCTCCCCGGGTTTCTCTTCCTCGCGAAAGATCCTGCGGCCGGCGTCAGCGTCGGCGCAGCGTACTTCAGCTACTGGACGATCTTCACGCTCGCGCTCCTCGGCGGCGTGCTCGGGACGATCATGATGGTGCCGCTTCGTCGCGCGCTCATCGTCGCCGAGCACGACACCCTGCCGTATCCCGAAGGCACCGCGTGCGCGCAAGTGCTGATCGCGGGCGAGAAGGGCGGACGCCTCGCGCGGATCGCGTACTTCGGACTCTTCTTCGCCCTCGTCTACGCGCTCATGCAGAAAGTGCTCGGCGTGATCACCGAGACGCCGACCTGGGTCTCGAGCGCGAAGAGCAAGATCTTCCCCGCCGCGACCGTCAACGCCGACATCACGCCCGAGTACATGGGCGTCGGCTACATCCTCGGGATTCGCAACGCGGGTCTTCTCGTCGCGGGCGGCGTGCTCGCGTGGCTCGGGCTCATACCGCTCCTCGCTTCGCTCGTGTCGGGCGACGCGATCGCGACGCAGCTCACGAAGCTCGGCTACCTCCCGGCCAAGTTCGGCTTCTCCGCCGAGACGCACGATTTCGTCGCGTTGAACCGCGCCGTCTACTTCGCCTACGTCCGCCAGATCGGCGCGGGCGCCGTCGCCGCGGGCGGCTTCATCACACTCATCAAGACGATCCCGACGATCATCTCGAGCTTCAAAGGGAGCATCGCGAGCTTGCGCGGCGGCGCGAAGGCCGCAGCGGCGACCAAGCGCACCGAGCGCGATCTTCCGATCTGGGTCGTCGGCGCCGGCAGCATCGGCCTCATCTTGATCGTCGCCGCGCTCCCGTTCATCCCTGGTACCGGCATTGGATCGAAGCTCCTCCTCGGCGCCATCATGGTGCTCTTCGGGTTCTTCTTCGTGACGGTGTCGAGCCGCATCGTCGGCATCATCGGATCGAGCTCGAACCCGATCTCCGGAATGACGATCGCCACGGTCATGGCGACGTGCCTCATCTTCGTCGCGTTCGGTTGGACGTCGGACGCCTACCAGCCGATGGCGTTGTGCGTCGGCGGCATGGTCTGCATCGCCGCGGCGAACGCGGGCGCAACGAGCCAAGACTTGAAGACCGGCTACATCGTCGGCGCGACGCCGCGCGCGCAGCAGATCGGTCTGTTGGTCGGCGCGGTCGCCGCGGCGTTCATCATCGGCCTCACGGTGCAGGTGCTCGACAACGCGCACGTCGATCCCGCGACCGGCCTCGTCGTGCACGCGATCGGCGACAAGTTCCCCGCGCCGCAAGGCACGTTGATGGCGACGCTCATCAAGGGACTGCTCGCTCACAACCTCGACTGGCAGTTCGTCCTCGTCGGCGTCTTCATCGCCGTCACGATGGAGCTGTGCGGCGTCCGCTCGCTCGCCTTCGCCGTCGGCGCCTACTTGCCGCTCTCCACCACGCTCCCGATCTTCGTCGGCGGCGTCATTCGCTGGTTCGCCGAGCGCAAGACGAAGGCTCCAGAGGCCGACGAGCTCGGCGCCGGAAATCTCTTCTCGACCGGCCTCGTCGCGGGAGGAGCGCTCGCGGGCGTCATCCACGCGATGTTCGCCGCGCGGATGGAGGAGTCGCTCGAGAAGCTCAGCTTCGCGAACAAGCTCACCGGCGCGCTCGGCGAAGGCGGGTACGCGCTGCTCGGCGTCGCCGCGTTCGTCGTCATGGGCACGGTGCTGTTCCGCGTCGCGATCCGTCCTGTCGAAGAAGACTGAGGGACGCGCTGACTGCGCGCGCCCCTCGCCTCGTCGCGAGTCGGCTCAGTACGCGACGTACGTCCCGATGTCGCCGTGGAAGAGCTCGTGGTGCGAGCGATCGCGCGCGACGACGTGGTACTGACGCCCGATCTCGATGTTGGTCTGCGACAGCTTGATCTCCTCGGGGCGCACCATCACCATCGGGTGGATCTGGCTGTACGACCACGTGTCGAGATCGATCGTGATGATGCCGCGCGCGTTGTCGACGTGCATGTCGATCGTCGTTTGGAGATCGATGTAGTTCTTCGTGTACGTCATGTAGAGGCCCGAGTTGCACGTCTGACCGGGACGCACGACGCCGCAGCCGATGTACCAAGTGACGGCCTCGACCGACGGCTCGTAGTGGAACTTCTTCTTGCCGAGCTCGTCTTCCGACGTGGCGGTCGCGCTGTCGTGGGTGCCGTCGAGCGCGCAGCCGGACGCGGTGAGCGCGAGGAGAGAGAGAGCGACGAAAGAGGCTTGAATGGGCTTGATCATGAAAAAACCTACCTTGAGGGTGGATGTGGTCGCGCCGTCATACTCTTCGTGGTAGAGCCACGCCACTCATGAAAACGAAATCGCTCGCCTTCGTCCTCTTCGCCGCGCTCGCGGCTTGCAGCTCCGCCTCGTCGGAGACCACCTCCAGCAACGACGCAGAGCTCTCCGCGAAGAAGCCGATCCCGTACGTCCTCCAGTACGTCGGCGACTACGAGAGCGACGGCGCCGGTGGGCACTTCGACTACTTGCTCATGAAGCGCGACGGCCACTGGGTCGGCAGCATCGACGGCGTGACGAAGACGGGCGTCTACTACGGTCCGAACGCGCACCCGACGACCTTCCCGTTGAAGCTCGCGTTCGTCGCGCGCGGCCTCTCGTTCACCGCGGACATCGGCGCGTGGGCACCGTACCAGCCGATGACGATCCACTACGCGGGCACGGCGCAGACGCTCACCGCTTCGTTCGCGAACGGCAGCGAATCGATCTGCGATGCCAGCGCCGGAACGTGGTCGGACGACGAAGCCGATCCGGCGACCGGGCTCTTCTGCGCGTGCCCCGCGCACAAGGTCTACATCCCGAGCCTCGGCGGCTGCGTCCGCTAGCGCGTCGCTACTTGCACGCGCCGGCCGGGGCGCTGGCGCTGCGAAGGCGCGCGTTGTCTCTCTCGAGTCGATCGATGCGCGCGTTCTGCTCCTTCACCATCGCGTACAGCGCCTGAATCGACGCGAACGCGACGCCGTGCGCGTCGATCGGATCGTACGACTTGTCGCTCCCGCCGAGCCCGAATTCCGCGTGGAGATCTTGCGCCATCGGCCCGAGATGCCGCACCGACGGATCGTCCGTCGTGTACGACCACGTCGACATCGGCACGCGCGCGAGCGCGTCGAGGACGCGCTGCCCTTCGACCGGCACGACGTCGCGCTTCACATCGCGATCGCTCACGCACTGAGGCGCGCAACCTTGGGGACACGACGGCTGCTGCGCGGTCGGCGTGTAGCAAGTCGGCGGGCCGCTCAGCGGACCTTCGCTCTTGCAGCAGATCTGCCCGGAGCTGCAGCAGTCCGGGCCGCAGCACGTTCCGTTCGAGCACGTGCCGCCGTCGCGTCCGCACGGGATCGCCTTGCAGGTGCCGTCGCAATACGGCGTGTTGCCGGTGCAGTGCGTGCCGCACGCGCCGCAGTTGGTGGGATCGTTGTCGACGTTCTTGCACTCGCCGTTGCAACATTGGCGACCGAGCGCGCACGTTGGGCTGCACGTCGCGCTGCCATCCATTCGGCCGGCGTCGCCGCTGCCTGCATCGGCGGACGATCCGTCGCCGGTGGACCCGTCGCCCGAAGCGTCCGTCGATGCGTCCCCGTTGCCGCCGCCGACGAACGTGGATCCTCCGCAATGCCCGACCGCCGTCGCGAGCCCGAGCACCGTCACCGCAGAAATGAATCGCGTGCGCATCGCCCCCTCCTTGTCGGCCCACAGCGCCGATGATCGACGATACGCCTCCTCTACACTTTCGGCGCTGTCGGAGTGGTGTCTCAGATCGAAGGGTCGTCGATGTCGAAGTGGATCGGCGCACGCTTGCTGCAAAACGTCTCGACGCGCTTGCGGTCTTCGTCGAAGAGGAGCTCGAACGCGATGCCGAGGCCCGGCAACTCACCGCTCCGCTCGCGCAGCCATCGGACGGTGCCGACCACGGCCAACGGACCGTCGGGCAAGGTCAGCTCGACCTCGACGACCGCTCCGACGGGGAGCGCGGCGTACGTCGCGACGAAGATCCCGCCGACGGACACATCGGCCGCGCGACCGGCGAAAAAATGCGACGAGCTGACGAGGGTGACCTCTGCCTGGATCGTCGCGCGCGCGTACTCGCGAAGCTCGACGCCGCTCGCTTGCTCCGCGCGGGGCAAGGCGGGGAACGCCGGTGACGAATCGTACGAGTGTTCGCGCCGATGCACGGGCGCGGTGAAGAGCACACAGAGTGCCAGCGACGTCCGCGTCGTCGCTCCCGATCTCGCAGCCAAAAAACGCAGCGACCGCGCCGCGACGGGTGGTCGACGGAGCGACCAGTGATCGCTCCTCCGTCCAGTGCGGGCTAGCTCGCGCGACTACGCCTTTCTTCGCGCGGTTCGAGCTCGCGCCGCGGATCGTCTGCAGAGAGCGCAACGAGCTCGACGCGCGCGGAGTTGAAGATCACGCCCGAAGGCGCCGGCCGGCGCATGGCGGGCAGCGTCTCCTTGTCACGCCTGCGTTGCTCGGGCCTAGGCGCGAGCTCGTCGTGCAGCGGCGCGACATCGACGCGGGTGACGGCCTCGTCGTCGTCGAACTGGTCTTTGGGCATGACGTGGGATCGCAACGCAAGGCCCGTTCCGCTTCCAGTCGCGCGACCGTGCGAGACCTTCCGCACGTCTACGGGTGATGCGCATTCTCGCCTGGTCACTCGACTGTCCAGTCGTGATCGTGAAGACCGATGCGTGCGCCGGCGTGCTCTACTAGCGACGTGGGCAACGTGGGGTCCGTCGTGTTGGGGATGGTGCTCGCTTCGAGCGGCGTCGGGTGCTCGTTCCTTGCGCCGTCCGACACCGAGCTGATGGGTGGCGGCGCGCACGACGCTGCCGGAGATGCCGAGGGAGGGGCGCACGACGGCGCGGCGTCCGACGGTTCTCTCGACGCCACGACGGACGCCGCGTGCCTCGTGTTGGGAAATTTCTGCAGCGGTATGCCGTCGCGCTGTTGCTCGGGCACCTGCAACGGCGCCGCCGGAAGGAAGTGCGACTGACCCCGATCAGAACCCGAGCTCCGCGCCGACGAAGGCTCCGCGCGCGATGGGCTTGACCGCGACGCGCAGCGATCGTGGTGCTTCGGCGCGCGGCGTCGCCGGCCGCGGCGCGAACGCGAAGTAGAGCGCGCCACCGGTCGCGACGAGCGCGACCGCGAGAGACACGTCCGCGAAGAGGTACTCGCGCCGAAGGGAATCGACCTGGCCGCGGCTGCAATTCGGAGCGCACGACTCGTCGGCCTTTCCGGAGAGGCCGAACGCGACGAACGACGCGACACCCGCGATCGCGACGCCGCCGAGAACCCACGTCATCGGCGACACCCCCCGGGACTCGACGCTGGGCGGGGGCGGTTGCGGTGGTGGTGCGTCGGGCTTCGGCTCGCCGAAGTCGAGCACCACGGGCACTCGCTGTTTCTCGTCGACCTTCACCTTCTGCTCGACGAACCGCGAGCCCATCTCGCAGCGCACGACATGCTCGCCGGGATCGACTGCGATCGGAGCGCCGTCGATCGCGTCGGCAACACGCTCACCGTCGACGAAGACTCGCGTCGGCTCTCCCGGCGCCGGGAGCGTCCCCTTCGTCGAGACCACGAGCGACGCCATCGCCGCGTCGACCTCGCTCGTCCACTGCGTGCAGTCCTTGCGAATGAAGTCCGGACACGCCGCCGCCGCGCACTGCGCGAGCTTCTCGCGAGATGCGCGAAGCTTGTTCGACTTTCGGAGGCGCTGCGCTTGCTCGTACGCGTCGAAGCACGCGCCCTTCGAATCGTCTGCGCGCGCGGTAGCCGAGGCGCCAGCGATCGCGAGCACGAGCACGAGGCCGAGCGGAGAGGTGGATCGAGCGCTCCGCGTCATGCGCGTCGATGGTAGCTCAGAAACAGTATCGTTTCGGGATCCGAACGCCCTTCGCGTCGACGGTGTATGGCGGGTTGCAGTTTGGTTTCTGTGCCGCGGGCCGCGCCGTGCTCCGCGACGGGGCGGATGCAGCGACCGGCGTCGCGCTCGCCGACGAGGACTCTGCGGGGGGCGTCGCGGCGTCGACGATCGGAGAGGGTGGCGGGATGACGAACAGGACCGTCGACGCCGCCGAGCCCGTCGTGCCGGATACGCTCGGCGTGCTCCGCGTGGTCGTTCTCCCGAACGCGCAGGTGCCGAGCACAACGGCGAGCACGACGGTCCCGCCGGCGCCGAGCGCGATGAGCGTGCGCTTCTTCGCCGCGTGCGACGGCACGCCTGCAGCGATCTCGATCGGTTCGCTCGACGGCGCAGCGACGGGCGGCGGGACGATCGTTGGCAACTCCGACGGCGCGAGCGCAGCTTTGATCGCCCGCACCGACTCGTGCACGTCGGGAGGGAGCAACGCGCGCGGTGGGTCCGAGTGCTTCATCGCGGGCAGCACCGCGCCTTCGATTTCGGCGATCGAATCCGCGCGCGCCTTGAGGCTGGGGCTCGCCAGCGACACCACCCACTCGCCGATCTCCGGCGGCGTCGCCTGCGCCGCGATGCCGCCGAGCGCCACCGCCATCTCCCGCGCCGTCGCGTACCGTTCGTCCGGATTTCGCGCGAGCCCCTTCATCACGATCGCATCGAGCTCCGGCGGTATCCCGGGCCGGCGAACGCTCGGCAAGTCGTGCTTCTGCGAGATCACGGCCGTTGCGAGCGTGATCGCGTCGCCTCCTAGGAACAGGCGGACACCCGTCAGCAGCTCCCACAGGATCACCGACGCCGAGTAGACGTCGGCGCGTCGGTCCACCGTGGCCCCGCCGATCTGCTCGGGCGCCATGTACGGGATCTTACCTTTGAGCTGCCCGTCGCGCGTCGTCGCATGCGCGTGCAGCGACGCCTTGGCGATCCCGAAGTCGAGCACGCGCGCGACGCCGTCGATCCCGACGAGCACGTTGTGCGGAGTCACGTCGCGGTGGACGATGTTCAGCGGATCGCCGCGCTCGCTGCGCGCCTCGTGAGCCGCGTGCAGACCGTACAAGAGGCTCGTCACGATCGGGACGACGACACCGGTCGTCGGTAGATCTCGCTTCTCGCTCGTCGCGATCGCGACGAGCTTCGCGAGCGACTCGCCTTGCACGTAGTCCATCACGAGGAAGAGCTCGCCCTCGGACGCTACGACGTCGAGCACCGACACGACGTTCGGGTGCTGGATGCGCGCAGCGAGCCGCGCCTCGTCGAGGAACATCGTGACGAACTCGGGGTCGCGCGCGTAGTGCGGATGCAGTCGCTTGATCGCGACTGTGCGCGAGAAGCCGGCCGGCCCGCGCAGCCGCCCGAGGTGCACGGTCGCCATCCCGCCGTGGCCCACTTCGCGGAAGAGTACGTAACGCCCGATCGATCGCGCGACGGTGTCTTTCTCCGGAGACACGGCCATCGCGACAACGGTATCACGGGCCACATCGGAGCGGCGCGCGCGTCGTCACATCTGGGCGGCGGTGTTGCAAGCGCTCGCGTCCGGACAGCCCACCGCCTGAGCGCACGAGGCGCACGTCGAGGCGCAGCCGCTTCGGCACGTCGCTTCTTGATTCCTGCACTGCTGACGGCACTGCTGGCCCGGGCCGCCGTTCGGGCAACCCGCTTGGCACGTCTGCGACGTCG
>JAYVXB010000675.1:0-3697 GCA_043785585.1 Deltaproteobacteria bacterium
ACCAGATCCGCGCCGTACAGCGCGTATCGCCCGCGGCGCTCCGTATCGCCGCGGACATCGTGGGCGCGGCGCCCGAACGCTTTCCCGAATTCGTCGGGTTTGCCGAGGCCGCAGCGTATGTCGAGACCATGCTCCCTCTGGCGGATCGCGCGCTCGCGCTCGCGAACCACATCCAGAAGAGCATTCAGAACCACCACGCACCGGCGGCATTGAAGACGCTGGCGCTCTATTCGGTGGCAAAGGGGCTCGGTCGTCTCGCCGACAACGAGACGATGCGCGAAAAGGTGGAGCTCCTGAAAGCGGAGGTCGCGCCTCGTCACAAGAAGAGGCTGACCAATGAGGAGAAGGCCCTGAGGCTGGCCGAAAAGCGTCGCGTGAAGCGCGTCGCCAAGGCCATGAAGGTCCTCGTGGACAACGGCGCGTCCTTCCCGACGTCACCGGCGGCAACGCCGGCGGCGCCGGGTCCTACCGCCGCAGCACCGAAGACGAACGTCGCGCCCGCGGCGACGTCGTCGGCGCTCGCGAACTAGCAAGTAGCAACGTTCGCGTCCCGGGCGTCGCGCGCATTCGTAGCGCGCGGCGCCCGTTTTTTTTTCCGACGGCTGAGAGTCCGCGTCAGTCCGGCAAGCCGTCGTACAGCTTCGTGAGATCGAGCGCCGCCCCGGTCGCGAGCACGACCGTGCCTTCCGTGACATCCGAGTATTCCCAGGCCCCGGAGGACAAGCGGCGATAGCGCTCCACGCGCGGCTCGGTCGGACTGACGAGCACGTACTCGCGCAGCGCCGGGATGAGTTGGTAGTGCTGCCACTTGCTCCCCCGATCCTCTTGCTCGGTCGACGGGGAGAGGACTTCGACGAGGAGCGTGGGGTTGGTGATCGTGGCGCCCGACGGATCCGCCGGATCGCCTTCGATGGGTCCGCAGACCATGGAAGCGTCCGGGTAGGTCGCTTTGCCTGTCGCGAGGATGCGCACTTTTTGGTCCGACTGAAACGAGACGCTCCCGCGTTCGCGCGCCGCCTCGAGCGCGGCGCTGACGCGCGCCGCAAGCGCGCTGTGACGGCGAGATCCGCCGGCCATCGCGAGGATCTCGCCGCCGTCAAACTCGTGTTTGAGGCCGCTGTCGCGCTCGTAGGCGAGGTACTCGGCGTAGCTGTAGTGATGCCGGGGGCGTGAAGGCTGCGCCGTCATCTCAGCGACTATGGGCTGGCCTCTAGTGGAAGTCGAGAGCGGACGGCGAGCGCCGGCGCCACGCCGAATCGCCGTCCGAACCTCACCCCCGCGCCGACGGCGCACTATCCAACACCACCACCCGCTTCACGCCTTCGCGCGCGTTGATCAGCGCCGCGCCGCCGAAGACGATCGCCGCGAGCATCGTGTAGCCCGCGTCGCTCATGAGGCCGACCGGACGACCGACGAGGCGCCACACGATCAGCGCGACGAGGAGCAACGCGCCGAGCGCGAGGCCGACCTCGAACCGCGGACGCTCGCCACGCAAGCGCATCGACAGCATCCGCAGCGCGAAGAACGCATTGCCCACGCTGCCGACGATCACCGCCGCGAGCAGCGACATCGCACCGGTCGCCGCTGCGATGCACAGCACGATCAAGAACGCCGCGAGCGGCAGAATCGGAAGCACGCGCATCGGCCCGCGCGCACGAAACACGCGCCACATCCCGTGCACGATCCCGACGAGCGTCGCCGAAATCGTGAACACCGAGATCGCAAGGCGCGCCGTCACCGGCCCCACGGCGATCCGCTCCCAGACGCTCGTACCGAAGGTGGCGCTCGCCAAGAGCACCATCGACAGCAGCGTCAGCGACTCGACTTGATTGAGCCGCCCGAGACGAAAAACGCCCGTCTCCGCCTGCTCCCAATACGTCGCGCTCGACGCCGACGTGATCACCATCGCGAGAACGAGCCACCACATCGGCGGCGAGCCGAGCGCGACCGAGCTCATGTACGCGATGTACGTGACGTTGAGGACGTCGAGCCCATGATCGAGCAGCTCGCCCATCGCCGAGCACTGCCCCGTGCGACGCGCGTGCGCACCGTCGGCGTTGTCGCACCAGTTGTAGAGCTGCACGCCGATCGCGGCGACGACGAACGACCATCCGCTCGCCGCGCCCATGCACACGACCGTCGCCGCACCGAGGAGACAGAAGAGATGCCCCGCGTGCGTGATCGAGTTGGGATGGAGGCGCGCCGGAATGAACGGCAACGTCGGCGTGACGAGGAGGCGGCGATAGAGCGGCAGGAGAACCGACCGATCCTCCACCCTGTATTCGAGCCCAGCTTCCCCCATCGGTTCTAAGAATGACCCCGTGAGGCAATAAGACGCAAATGCGAAGAATTTCCACAGGCGTAACGCCATTCGCACAGAGCCCGCGGATCGCGAGCGCCGAAGGGCGGGAATATCCACCCGACCCGTGCGGGTTGTGGGCGGCGCGGCAGGGTCGCGGCTCGCGGTTGACACGCCCCGGCCCGTCGCTAGGATGCGCGCGCTACGCGCCGTACGCCGCAATTTTCCCTGTTTTTTCGTCTTTCGGAGCCTCGGATGACCAGCGACGTGATGATTTATGCGAACGACCTCTCGAAGAGCTTCGGGTCGTTCCGCGCACTCGACAAGATCAACTTCGAGGTAAATAGGGGCGAGATCGTCGGCTTCCTCGGCCCGAACGGCGCCGGGAAATCGACGACGATGCGCATCCTCACCTGCTTCATCTCGCCGACGGCGGGCGTGGCGCGCATCAACAAGTACGACGTCTTCGACAACCCGCTCCAGGTCCGGCAAAGCCTCGGGTACCTCCCGCAGCGCGCGCCGCTCTACTTGGAGATGAGCGTCCTCGAGTACTTGAAGTTCGCCGCCGAGCTTCGCCAGCTCGACAAGAGCCAGTTCAAGGCGCGCGCCCGCAGCGTCGTCGAGGTCTGCGGCCTCGCGCAGGTGCTCGGGAAAGAGATTCGCCACCTGTCGCACGGCTACCGCCAGCGCGTCGGTCTCGCGCAGGCGCTCATTCACGATCCGCCGGTGCTCATCCTCGACGAGCCGACGAGCGATCTCGACCCGAACGAGAAGCAGGAGTTCCTCGAGTACTTGAAGCAGATCGGCCAGGACCGCACGGTCCTCCTCTCGACGCACAACCTCGCCGAGGTGGAGACCGCGTGCGCGCGCGCGATCATCGTCTCCAAGGGGCGCATCGTCGCCGACGGTCCGCTCGACGAGATCCGCGCGAAGAGCGGGCGCGTTCGGTACGTCGTGTCGGTGCAAGAGTCGACGGGCGAGACGGCGTACCGCGGTCGCGGCACCCTGCCCAAGCAGAGCGAGGTCGAGACCGCGCTCCAGGGCATCGACGGCGTGAAGAAGCTGAGCGAGCTCCCGACCGACGAAAAGGCGCACGCCTACGAGGTCATCAGCGAGCAAGACGTCGATCTTCGCCCGGACATCTTCAAGCTCATCGCCGACAAGGGATGGGTTCTCCTCGAGCTTCACCGCGACTCGCAGACCCTCGAAGACGTCTTCCGCTCGCTGACCATCGGCGACGAGCGCCGCAACCGCAACGTCGACGCCCCGGCCGAAGAAGAAGACGAGGACGACGAAGAGGAAGACGACGACGCGCCGAAGAAGGCCGCGCTCGTCGCCGATGGTCAGCGAGCGGAAGACGTCTTCGAGGGTCTGCGAGTCGCGGTGAAGCTCGAGGAG
>JAYVXB010000676.1:0-11821 GCA_043785585.1 Deltaproteobacteria bacterium
GAGGACCTTGTACTTGAACGCGCCGAGCTCGAGGCGAAGACCGCCTTCGACGATCTCGCTTCCGCGCTGCAAGTACTCGAGCCCCTCGGCGCGATCGCGAAACGCGAAAATGCGATCGCCGCCGCCGAGCCCGAGCGCGTCGGCGAGTGAGCGCCGCTCGATCGATCCGCTCGGCCCGAGGAAGCCGACCGACACAGCGATCCGCCCCGCCGTCGACTTGAACTTGTTGTGGTAGACGACGAGCGATCGTTCGTCCGTGCCGTTCGCGTCGCCCATCGCAGGTGCCAGACGGTTCGAGTACGCGATGACGTCCTCGTCGACCGAGCCGTCGTCGCGCACGAAGTCGTAGAGGAAGAACTGATCGACGCCGCTGAAGAGATGACGTCGACGGAGCAGCGGAAAGATTTCGCGCTCGTGCCGCTCGACGAGCCACGCGTCGGGGCGCTCGTCCTTCTGCGCGCGCCGAAACTCCATCCCGTACTTCTCGGTGTAGCCCTCGATCTGTCCGTGCCCGAACATCGGAAGCCCCGGCATCGTCGCCATCAAGACGCACACGCCGAAGTACTTGTCGTCTTTCCCGAACTGCGCGATCGCCGTGTCCTCGTCCGGGTTGTTCATGAAGTTGACGTGGCGCTCGAGGATGCGCGGCTCGTACTCGAGGACGTTTCGGATCGACGCGCGAAAGCTCGCGTTGTCTTCGCGCTTGAGCATGTTCATGAACGCGGAGTTGTAGACGCGGTGCATGCCGAGCGTTCGGACGAAGTAGCCCTCCATCATCCAGAACGCTTCGGCGAGGAGCAGCGTGTCGGGCGCTTCGACGGCGACGCGATCGACGACCTCGCGCCAGAACTCGACGGGGAAGACCGCGTCGAGCTGCTCGCGCGTCATCGCGTGCGCGGCGCGCGACGGGACGCAGTCGCCGCCGTGACCGGGGAGCGGAAACCAGAGGCGCTGGAAGTGCCGCTTCGCGAGCGTCATCGCCGCGTCGAAGCGCAAGATCGGAAACATGCGCGCGACGCGGAGGATCGTCTGGATGACCGCCTCGCGCACGTCGGCTCGCAGGTAGTCGAGCTGCGCGGTGTCGTTCCACGGCATGCTCGTGCCGTCGTTGCCGTGATAAATGTAGCGAACGCTTCCCGTCGCGCGATCGACGCGCTGGAAGACGACGGCGGCGTCGGTCTTGTGCCAGTAGCCGTCCTCGAGGCGGACCTCGACGCGCTGTTCATGCTCGTCCGCGAGGTTCTCGCCGGTGAAGCGGTACGACGGAAACGGCGGGTGGTCGCTCTGCAAGAAGCGCTCGGGGTGGTTCATCACCCACGTCGAGTCGATCCCCATGTGGTTCGGGACCATGTCGCTCGCGAGGCGAACGCCGCGACGCTGCGCGCGCTCGCGGAGATCTTCGTACGCGGCGTGACCGCCGAGCTCGGGCGCGATCTCATAGTCGTCGAGCGAGTACGCGGACGCGAGCGCGTCGTGGTTGCCCTGCATCCGCTTGATGCGCTGCGACGCGCGGCTGCGGCGCCAAATGCCGATGAGCCACAGCCCCGTGAAGCCGCGGTGCGCGAGCTCGTCGAGCTCTTCGTCGGGGACGTCGGCGAGCGTCGTGACGCTGCGTTCGTAACGGCGCGCGAGCTGCGCCAGCCAGACGAACGTCGACTTCGCGATCATGACGACGCGAGGCATCCAGTCGAGGTCGCGGCTGAAGCGCTCGGGCTCGTGCTCGTAGAGCGGACCGGCGAACGTCGCGGGCGCGGCCGGCGGCGGATCGTGATGCCCGTGTGTCGCGCGCCAGTGCCACGCCTGCGATTCTTTGAGCGCGCCTTCGCCCGCGACGAGCTTGTGCCAGATCTCGAGCTGCGTGAGATCGAGCCCCCACTGCGTTCGCATGTACTCGAGCTGGCCGACGAGCGATGTCGGCGCGTGACGGATGGGCGCGAGGAGAAGGTCCATGAGGCTCGCGCCCGCCGCGCCGATCCGCGGCTCGTCCTCGAAATGCTTCGTCGCCGTCGCGACGAGCGAGCCGTACGCCGTCGCCTTCACGAGATCGTCGTCGTGGACGAGATCGCGAATGGGCGCGTACGCCGGGTTCTGGTTCGCGACCCAGAGGAGGAGGAGCTCTTCGAGGATCCATTGCTCGTTCGCCACGCCGTCGGTCGCGCCCTCGAGAAAGTTCTCGGCGGTGATCTCGCCTCGGTAGACCACCGGCGGCGGGTACGTCCGGACGAACGTGAGGAGCGTCCGTTCGAGATCGACGCCGAGGCGCGCGCGGAGCTCGCCGAGCAAGCCGTCGAACGCCGCCGGCGCGAACGCCGCGCGGTAGAGCGCGACGACCGCGTGCTGCACTTCGTGCACGAGCCCCATCGCTTGGAGCTCGATGGCGCTCGGCGCATGCTCGTGACCGCGCGTGCGGCGTAGCGCGTCTGCGAAGCGCTCCGCCGCCGCGAGATCCGCGAAGGCGACGTCGCCGCGCACCGCGAAGAGCGCATCGGCGAACCCCATCGCGTCGCGCGCGTCTTTGCGAACGTGGAAAAACCGCAGCGGCGACGCGACGCGCGCAGCGGAAAGGCGCGGGAGGCTCAGGCGAACGGCGACGAAACGCACGAGAACTAAGTAACGCATTGAGCCGCGCCAGCCCACCGGCTTGTCATCCTGAGCGAAGCGAAGGACCCCCTTTCGCGTGAGAGTGACCTGCAGGGATCGTTCGCTTCGCTCAGGATGACTCCCCCCTGGCGCTCCTGGCGCCCTGGCGGTTAATCTCCGCTGGCAATGAGCGCGCGTTTTCTCGTCATGGGCTGCGGCGGCATCGGCGGCGTCGTCGCCGGGCATCTGTTCGAAACCGGCCACGACGTCACGGCCGTCACCACCAACGAAGCGATCGCCACCGCGATCAACGAGCGAGGCTTTCGCCTCCAGGGCGAAGGCGGCGAACGGATCGTCCGCGGGCGCGCGCAGGTCGGCGTGCCCGCCGGAGAGTTCGATTTCGTCCTGCTCGCGACGCAGCCACCGCAGGTCGAAGAGGCCGCGCGGACGGCGCTGCCGACGCTCGCGTCGACGGGTCGGATGGTCTGTTTTCAGAACGGTCTCTGCGAGGCGCGCGTCGCGGCGATCGCCGGCGAAGATCGCACGCTCGGCGGGATCGTCGCGTGGGGCGCGTCGATGCCCGAGCCCGGCGTCTACGAGCGCACCTCCGCCGGCGGATTCACCGTCGGCCGCGTCGACGGCACGAGCGATCCCCGGCAAGACGAGCTCGCGCGCGCGCTCGAGACGATCGGCCCGGTCGATCTCACCAGCAACTTGAGCGGCAAGCGCTGGAGCAAGCTGGCGATCAACTGCGCGATCACCTCGCTCGGCGCGATCGGCGGCGATCGCCTCGGCGCGCTCTTGCAACATCGCTTCGTGCGGCGGATGGCGCTCGAGATCATGAGCGAGACGGTGCTCGTCGCGCGCCGCGAGGACGTGAAGCTCGAAAAGGTCTCCGGCACCTTCGACCTCGACTGGCTCGCGCTCACCGACGAGGAACGCACGGCGAGCGGATCGCCCGGCCTCGTCGCGAAGCACGCCCTCTTGCTCGCCGTCGGCTTCCGCTACCGACGCCTTCGCAGCTCGATGCTCGCCGCGATCGAACGAAAGCGCACGCCGGCCGTCGACTTCCTCAACGGCGAAGTCATCGATCGCGGACGTCGTCACGGGATCGCGACGCCGGTGAACGAGCTCGTCGCGCGCACCGTCTGGCGCGTCGCCGAGGGCAAGGACGCGCCGAGCATGGAGCTGCTCCGGCGCGTTTCGGAGGCCGCGCGCGTCGTGTAGGAGGAGCGGCGGTGTAGGCGCGGCGCGCGCCATCGCGTCGCCGACTACGCGCGCATGCGAAGCGCGCCGGGGACCACGTCGATCGCGATCGGCAGCCCGCCCATCGGCTCGCCATCGCAGTCGATGAGGAACACGCCGCGCGCGTCGTCGTTCTCGAGATCCATCTCGACGCGATCGCATGCAAAGTGCACGGTCCCGCGCTGCTTCAAGTGTTCGCCCGAGTAGATCTTTCGCGACGACATCGCAAACGCGATCTTCGACGGCGCGCCGATCGACACGACCTCGAAGACTCCGTCGTCGATCTTCGCCATCGGCGCGACGTGCATCCCCGAGCCGAAGTACTGACCGTTGCACACCGCGATCATGTAGCTGGCGACGCGCTTGACCTCGTCGGTGCCGCCGCTGCGGACGTTGCAGCGCACGCGCCCCTTCTTGCACGTCGCGAGCGCGCGGAGCGACGCGGTGAAGTACGCGGCCTTTCCGCCCATCTGCGACGGAGCGTCGGCGACATAGCGATCGACGAGGCCGCCCATGCCGGCGGAGAGAATGTTCACGAACCAGCGGACGGCGTCGTGGCCAGCGTCGTCTTTGTACGTCATCCGGCCGACGTCGATCTTGCGCTCGCGCCCGGAGGAGAGCGCCGCGAGGTAGCGATCGAGGCGGTGCTCGATGCCGATCGTGCGGCGAAAGTCGCCGCCGGTGCCTTGCGCGATGAAGCCGACCTGCGTGCTCTTCGCGCCGGACTCGGCCGCGCGCATGACGCCGTTGACGACCTCGTTGAGCGTCCCGTCGCCGCCGACCGCGACGACGAGCTCGCGACCCTTCTTCGCCTCGTCTTCGACGATTTCGATCGCGTGACCGCGATGGGTCGTGTGAAGGACCTCGACGTCGCCGAGCACCCGCTCGATCGCCGGGAGCATCGACGCGAACGTGCGCCCCGTGCGACCGCCGCCCGACTGCGGGTTGACGACGAGGAGCGGTATCGACGCGCTCACTCTGCGTCTTCCTTGGGCCACACGACGCCGCGCATGCGCAGGTCTTCGACCGTGTCGGCCAGCGTCTCCATCGGATCGCGCGACGTCCAACCGAGCTCGCGCTCGGCCAGCGATGCGTCGAGGTACCAATAGCGCTGCGCCATGTCGAGGCTCACCGAGTCGAGCGGGAGCTCGACGCCGAAGCGCGACGCGAGCTTCTCGGCCATCTGCGCGCCGACGCGCGCGAGCTCGGGCGACCTGGGCATCGGGATCCACGGCGCCTTCACGCCGGACACGCGCGCGAGCCGCGCGAAGAACTCGCGGAGCGTGAGGTTTTGCGCGCCGACGAGGTAGCGCTTGCCGGGGACGCCCTTCTCCATCGCGAGGCGCATCGCCTCGGCGGCGTCGCGCGCGTCGACGAACGAGAGTCCGCCCGACGGGATCGCAGGGATCTTCCCGTTGAGAAACCGCACGACGTCTTCGGTCGACGAGCCGAAGGTGTCGCCAGGACCGAGGAGCAACGTCGGGTTGACGCAGATGACCGCAAAGCCGGGGACGTTCGCCTCAAGCGCGGCGCGTTCGGCGAAGAGCTTTGCGCGGTAGTACGGCCATCGCGATACGAGCGCGAGCGGCGTCTCGTCGCTCTCGGAGGCGACGTGATCCGGATCGTCGCTGACCGCGACCGTGCCGCTGGTCGATGCGACGACCGCGCGTTTGACGCCCGCGGCTTTGCTCGCGGCGAGCACGTTGCGCGTCCCGTCGACGTGCAGGCGATAGAGCTCCTCGGCGTCCTCGGGCTTGCGCGACACCTTCCCCGCGCAATGAAACACGCCGTCGCACCCCGCCGCCGCATCGCGAACGCTCGCCTCGTGCATCACGTCGCCGCGACGAATGACGACGCCCTCGCCGAGCTGCTGCCCGCTCCGCGTCGACGCCGGAATCCCATCGCGATGCGGTGCATCGCCGCGACACAGCGCGACGACGTCATGCCCCTTCGCGCGCAGCGCCGCGACCAGATGCGTACCTAGAAAACCCGTCGCACCCGTTACGAGATACCTACTCATTCATACTCCCGAGATTTTGACCGCCAAGGCGCCAGGACGCCAAGAGATGGGGGACGAGAGTCTGATCCATACTCTCTCTTGGCGCCTTGGCGTCTTGGCGGTCCAAAAAATCCGTCACCCGAGCTGAAACACGCGCTGAAACGTCTGGAGCAGCTCGATGTCGTTCGACTTGATCGCGCCCGACATGAACTCGGCGGGGCTCGGCGTGTACGACTCGCGGACGATCTTCGTGAAGATCTCTTGCGACGTCTTGAGGACGCAGTCGGCGGCTCCGCCTTCGGGCTTGCCCGATCGGATCTGGCACGTCGAGGGATCGACGCGCACGGTCCACTTGGCCATCGCCTCGCCACCGAGCGTGAAATACCAACTGATCGGCTTGGTCGCGCTGCCGGGGCGGAACTTTGCTTCGAGCTCCCCGAAGAGCTCGACGAGCGGGTGCGGCTTCGCGGCGAGGAGCGCCTCGCCTTTGTTCGCCGCCGAGATGTCGAGCACACCGCCGTCGCGGAGCGCGACGACCGCTTGCTGCGCGAGACGCGCGACTTCGCGCGCCGCATCTGCGCGGGTCATCCCCGCGGTGAGTCGACGCAAGTCCGACACGCAGAGCGGCGGACCGATGCGCGCGGTGATGTTGCGGCTGGTCGGGAGGCGCGCCCCCTTCGGCATCGCTTGGCGCGTGCCGCCCAAGTACACCGGCAAGATGTCGATGTTGTGGTGGAGCGCGAGCTGTCCGACGAGCGGCTTGAACTCGTGGATGTCGCCGTCCGGGCTGCGCGTCCCTTCGGGGAACACGAGCATCGTCTTGCCCTGCTCGATGACCTCGGCGGCCTGCCGTTCGGCCTGACGCAAGCTCGCGCGCCGATCAATCGCCTTCAAGTTCGAAAAGTTCTCGAAGAACGCGCGACGGAGCGGGCTCCCGTCGAAGAAGTAATCCTGCGCCGCGAGCGACACGATGTCCTCGCCGTAGGTCCCGAGCGCGTGCCGCACGAAGCCCATGTCGAGGTGGCTCGCGTGGTTCGCGACGACGATCGTGTTGCGGTTCTGCGGAATGAACGCGCGCCCGGTCACGCGCGACGTCATGAGCTGGCCGTAGAAGGCGTCCTGCAACTTGCCGATGAAGCGCTTGCCGAGCTCTTGCACCGGCGGCGGCAGCGACGGGATCGCGTCGTCGTCGCCCTTCTCGATCCGTTTCGTGCGCGACTCGAGCGGGAGTGGGCGCGCCGTGCCGATGAGCGTTTCGATGTCCGCGACCGTTTCGCACGCCGCGAGCGCGTGCGGATCGAGCGTCCCGTGCTTCGCCTCGAGCGTCACGAGGAGCTCTTGCATCGATAGCGAGTCGAACCCGAGATCGCCGAGCAACGTCGCCGTCGGTACGACCTCGCGAAGCGCGCGCCCGCGCACCGCCGCGATCGCGACGCGCACCGGCGTCGCCTCGGCCTCCGAGCCCGGCGGGATCGACGTCGCCGCCATCATCCGATGAAGGATCTCCTTCACCTCGTTGCGACGAACTTTGCGCGTCGCCGTTCGTGGCAACGGCGCGTCGTAGATCTTCACGACCGCGGGACGCATCGCGAGCGGAAGCTCGGCGATCGCCTCGCGCAGCGCCCTCGACGCGCGCTCCATCCGCTCGTGGCGGAGCACGTCCTCGTCCGCCGACGGCACCGCCAGGCACGCGATCCGCTCGCTCCCCTCGCGCCCGCCTTCGACGCCGACGATCGCGAGCTCTTCGATGTGAAGGACCTTGCCGAGGCGTTTCTCGAGATCGTCGGGATAGACGTTCTCGCCGCTCGCCGAGATGATCACGTCCTTGAGGCGGCCGACGATCTCGAGCTGCCCGCGTTTGTCGAAGCGACCGAGATCGCCCGTGTGAAGCCAACCGCCCGCGTCGATGACCTGTGCGGTCGCATCGGCGTCGGTGTAGCCCGCCATCACGTTCGGCCCCTTCGCGAGGACCTCGCCGACGCCGCTCGCGTCCGCGCCGTCGATGCGGACCTCGACGCCCGGGATCGGCTTTCCGACGTTGCCCGAGCGCGCCCTCGGCGAAGGACGCGCGACGGTGAGCACCGGCGCGGCCTCGGTCAGGCCGTAGCCTTCGGTGAGCTGCAGGCCGAGACCCGAGAAGAGCTCGTGGGTGTCCTTCGGGAGCGCTGCGCCCCCCGAGATCAAGTACTTCACGTTCCCGCCGAGCGCCGCGTGCACGCTGCCGAAGAGGAACTTGCCCGCGTCGAGCCCGACGCTCTTCCCGAGCATCCGATTGAGCTCGCCGCCGAAGTTGAAGACCGCCTTCGCGACCGCGCCACGCGCGTCGACCTGCGCGAGGATGCGCCGCTCGAGGAGCTGCCACAGCGCCGGCACGCCGACCATCGCCGTCGCGCGTCCGAGCTTCAGCCCGTCCGCGAGTCGCTCGCTGGTGATCTCGCCGATGTAGACGACGCGCGCGCCGCGCGAGAACGGGAGCAAGAGTCCGCACGTGAACTCGAACGTGTGATGCAGCGGAAGAACGCTGAGCACGCGATCGCCCTGCCCGAGCGGGAAGATCGGCGCGAGCGCCGCGATGAGCGACGTGAAGTTCGCGTGCGTGAGCATGACGCCCTTGGGCGTCCCGGTCGTTCCGCTCGTGTAGAGGAGGCTCGCGACGTCGTCCTCGTCGATCTCGACGTTGGGCGGCGTGAGCGACGCGTCGGCTTCGGTGGCGACGTGGAGATCGAGGACGCGGAGCACGTCGCGAAGCGTCTCACCGACACGCGCTTCGACGTGCGCATCGACGAGCGCCACCTTCGCGCCGCTCTGCCGCGCGACGTTCGCCATCTCGTCCGCCGCCATCGCGGCATCGACCGGCACCGCCGTCGCCCCTGCGCGAACGATCCCGAAGAACGCGATCGCCCACGACGGATGATTCTGCGCGCTGAGCAGCACGCGATCGCCCTTGCCGACGCCGAGCCCCGCGAGCCGCGCCGCGAGCGCGTTCGCGCACCGTTGCACGTCGCGGAACGTCACGCGTGAGAGCCCATCGTCCTCGAGCCGTTGCAACGACAACGCGAGATCGTGACGCTCCGCCATCTCGTCGAGCAGCGTGACGAGCGTCACGTGCGCGCGGAGCGGCTTCAGCTCGCGCTTCATCTTCCTCTCCATCTCGGGGAGGATCCATTTCTCGACGCCGGGCATGTGCACGCCCTGCATCCACTCGGCCCAATCGAGCTTCTCGGGCGCCCACGGGAGCTTCGCTTGGTCCTCGTCCGACAGACGCGCGAACGCCGCTCGCGTGTTCGCGCACGAGAACGGACCGTTCTCGACCGTCGTGAACGGCGCGAAGAGCATCAAGATGTCGCCGATCTTCTGCTCCTGCGCGGCGAACCCTTCGAGCGTCTTCGCCGCGGGCTTCAGCACCGCCGCCGCCGGCCCGATCGCAGCCTTCTTCACGAGCCCCGCGAGCGTCCGCGTCGCGCGCGCGATCCCCGGCGATCCGATCGCGTTCATCCGCTCGGCGCTGACGAACGTCGGCTCGATGTGCGCTTGCAAGAAATTGAGGAACGGATTGCCCGTCGATTTCTTCTGGTAGTGACGTCGCTTGTAGAGCCCGATGAGCTCGCCGAGGCGCGCTGCCGTGCACGGGTTCGTGTCGGACGCGCCGTAGTGATAGACGGGCTTCTGCGATCCCTCGAGGAGCTCCGCGAGGCTCATGATCATCCCGGCGCAGACGTAGTCCGTCGGAATGAAGTCGAGCGGGATCTGCTTCGCCGGGATCTGCACCTGCCCCTTCATCGTGAGGAAGATGATCGGCACGCTCGTGCTGATCCCTTCGTTCCATCCGACGAACGGAAACGACTGCGTCGTCTCGCAGCAGGCGGGGCGCGCGATCGTGAAGGGCAAGCCGGAGCGCGCGATGATCTGTTCGCCGATGCTCTTCGTGTACGTGTAGATGTTCGGCCATCCCCAGTGCGTCGCGCGATCGAGGCCGGCCTCGACGAGGCGCTCGGCGATGAGCTTGCGCTTCACCTTGCCGATCTCCGCGTCGAGCGACTCGCCGTACGCGGGCTCGCCGCGCTGGCGAAGGTTCTTCGTCGCCGTCTCGTGGAACTCGCTCTGGCGGAAGCCGTCTTCGCAGCGATGCTTCGCCTGCGCGATGAGATCGAGGCACTCCGCGATCTCGCGATCTGGATCCCACAGCTCGCGCCCGAGCTCGTCGGCGCGCGGGAACGGGAACTCGACAGGCGAGGTCTCGTAGATCGGTCCCTTGCGCTTGCCCGCGACGTAGCACGTGCTCGTGTGCATCACCGGCGCGTCGCCGAGCCCCCGCGCGAGCGCGATCAAGTTCTGCGCGCCGAACGCGTTCGCTTCGAGCGACTCGTCGAGCGGCGGATTGAAGTCGACGATGCCGGCGACGTTGACGACCGCATCGATCGTCCCCCTGAGCTCCTTGATCAGCTCCGGATCGATCCCGCAGCAAGGCCGCCCCATGTCGCCGTCGATCGGAACGATCTTCTCGCGAAGAAAATCTTCGAGCGCCGAGCCCGGATACTTCTCACGCAACGGCGCGAGCGCATCGGACGTCGCGACCGATCCCCAGAACCGCTCGTCGCTGGTCTGCGTCTTCGACGACCGCGTCAGCATGTAGATCTTGCCGAGACCGGGATACCGATCGAGCAGCATGATCCAGAAGACCTTGCCGAGAAACCCGGTCCCGCCGAGCACGACGAGACGCGCGCCATCCATCAGCTCCGCCACCTTCAGCGGCGCAACGAGCGCAGTCCCGTGAGCTCCGTTCAGTTTCTTATCGGTCATCAGATAACCAAATTCGATGGGAGAGGACCGCCAAGGCGCAAAGACGCCAAGAGGTGCTTGGATTTTCCATCTCTCCTTGGCGTCTTGGAGTCTTGGCGGTCCATCATGCTTTCAGCTCAAACGGTGACGTCTGCCATCAGGATCGGCGGCATGTGGAGCATCGTGATGTCGGGCGTGCGCGACGGCGCGGTGTCCTTCGCCATGTCGAGCGCTTCGGTCATCGTGCGCGCGGTCTCGTAGCCGAGGAGCTTCGGGATGTACTCGTTGTCGGCACCGACGACGATGACGCGGCCGAGGTGTTGGCGTCCGGCCTCGCCCCAGTACCACATGAAAAATGGGTGCGCTGGGTGGTACGCGTTTCCGGTGCGGTACATCTGGAGGAGTGCCGGGTTCTGCGCGAACTTGTGCTCGTACCGCTTGTGGAGCTCGAGCGCGTCGCGCGTCTCGGGGAGCAAGTTGTGAACGAACTCGATGTACGGAGCGTGGTGGTTCTTGTCGAACTGGTCCGTGCACGGATGCGTGATGATCATCGTGCCGCCCTTCTTCACGAGAGGCGCGCCGCGATAGAGATTGAAGAGGTAGCCCTCGGCCATCACGGACACGAGCAGCGGATTCAAGAACGAGTTGACGTTGTACGGGCTGATGTACGGGATGCCCGTGACGAGGACGTCGCACTGCCCCTTCACGGGCACCGCGTACTGCTCGTAACACTTGGCCAGCGTGTGCTCGTGCACCGCCTCGGTCTCGCCCGCGAAGACGCCGGTGATCCCGTACGGCGACGGCACCCTCTGAAAGATCGCCTGACGCGCGGCCTGCGGGAGCTTCGACAGCGTGAACGTCAGCGCCTTCAGCGCCGTCTTTTCGCCGCTCGTCAGATCGTCTTCGTTCTTGTGAAGGAACTCGAGCGGACGATCGAACATGCGGTTGTTCACCGTCGTCTCGATCGTAAAGACGTTGAGCGCCTTGTTCGTCAGCTTGCCCATGCGCTCGACGCTCGTGTTCAGCGCCGACGTCTTCGGGTCCATGTAGCTGTGGCAATTGCGCATCGTCTGCGGCGTGTGGTGCGCCTGGAGCGATTTGTACCCGCAGAGCCCCACCGAGACGCTCTTGTGCCCGCCGTCCATGGGGACGAGGTTCAGGTTCACGTAGATGAGCAGATCGCTCTCGACGGCCTTGCGATTGAGCTCGACGACCTCG
>JAYVXB010000677.1:0-3688 GCA_043785585.1 Deltaproteobacteria bacterium
CGCGGCATTCGCATGTCGAGCAAGAGGACGTCCGGATCGTGCCTCGCGACCGCGTCGAGCGTCTCCTCTCCGCTCGCGGCTTCTGCGACCAGCGCGATGTCCTTCGACAGCGCGATCAAGCTGCGAAGCCCGACGCGCACGACCTCGTGATCGTCGGCGAGGACGACGCGGATCACGCACCCTCCGCGAGCGGGAGCGACGCGCGGAGCGAAAACGTCGGCGCCGGTGCGACGAGAAGGCGGCCGCCCATCTCTTCGATTCGCGCGCGCATGCCCGCGAGGCCATTTCCGGTGCGGAGCTCCGCTGCGCCGCGCCCGTCGTCGCGCGCGTCGACGGTGATCCGCGCGTCGTCGCACGCGATCGTGATCCAGAGATTCTCCGCGCCCGCATGCCGAAGCGCGTTCGTCACGATCTCCTGCACGCAACGGACGATGCAGTGCGCACGCGCCGCGCAATCGACGACGAACGGATCGGGCATCGTCAGATGAACGCGCAGGCCCGGCGTGTCCGCAACGAGCGCCACGAGCGCGGGGGCGACGTCGGGTCCCGCGTTCGCGCGCATCGCCGACACCGCCGCGCGAACCCCCGCGAGCGCATCGTCCGCGAGCACGCGCGCCTTCGCAACGTGCTCGATCGCAGCTTCCGGCGCGACGTTCTTCGCGACCTCGAGGTGCAGACCGAGCGCGGTGAGCCCGTGACCGAGCACGTCATGAAGCTCGCGCGCGATCCGATCACGCTCCTCCGCGCGGCTCGACTCCGCGAGAAGCTCGCGCGCGGCGCGAAGCTCCGCGTTCGAGTGCGCGAGCGCCGTGTGCGTATCGCGCTCGCGGCGCGCGAGGAGCACCGCGACCGCGGCCGCGGCTTGGAAACCGCTCATCGCGAGAAGCCAGCTCCACGATTGCTGCGCTCCGCACCCGCGCATCACGAGGACCGAAACGACCGCCGTCTGCGCGACGAGCGCGGCCGTGACGCGCGCGGGCGATAGATGGAGCGCGAGCTGTAGCGCGACGACGACCAGCGCCACCGCCGCGAACTGGCACGGCGCGAGGAGCCCCATCGCGATCATCGCCCCTTCTTGTGCGCCGATCGCGATCCATCCACGCGCGACCTGGCGCGACCCCGCGGGCGCGGCGATGACGTACGCCGTGACGAAAACGGCGTAGCAGCCGAGCCACGCGACGCCGTGCGCGGATTCGCGCGCGCTGATCCAACCGATGGCCTCGGGCGCGCCGACGATCGCGCAGAGCGCGTAGCCGAGGAGGCGGAGGGCGCGCGGGAGCTGCATTCAGCACCAATGATACGAGAGGAGGAGCGGGTGCGCATGTGCCGGAAGTCATGGGTTCGTGCGCTCAGTGCGCTCGGGCGAGCGGCCTGCGTCACCCGCTTCACTTCTTCGGATGCGCCTTGAAGAAGCGTAGACCGCTTTGCCGAAGTCGTTCTCGTTGGGGATGTGCTTGCCGCCGCGCACCGTCCACAGCTCGACGCCGACACCCGCCGGACAGCCTGCGTACCGCTCGATGGTCGTCTCGGCGCCCGCGAGCTTCGCGTCGAGTTGTGCCCACGTCCCGACCGTCGCGCGCGCGCCGGGGAGGGCTCCCGGCGGCATGCCCGCGTCGAACGGGATGCGCCCGCCGCCGAACGGAACGATTTCGTCGGCGTCACCGTGAATCTCGATGACGGACACCGCCGAGGTCGGTGCGCAGCGCGCCGGCTCGTTCCTCGTGGCGCCGGCCATGCTCGCGATGGCCGCGATGCGATCGGACATCTCACACGCAAGGCGGTGCGCGAAGAAGCCGCCATTGGAGAACCCGAAGACGAAGACGCGCTTCGGATCGATCGACTCTTTGCTCATGACGTCGTCGGGCACCGCGCGGACGTACGCGACGTCGTCGACCGGCGCGCCGTATTTGTCACAGCACGCGCCGGTCGCGTTCCAGAAGCGGTGCTTCGCGACGTCGAGGCTGCCGTCGAGCACGACGTCGACGAACGACTCGGTGCTCGACATCTCGTGAAACCCGAAGAACCCGTCGCACATCGCCCGCGCCGCGTCGTATCCGCACAAGACGACGACGAGCGGCGCAGGTCCGCGCGCTCGGTATCCGGCGGGGGCGTGCGTGACGTAAGGACGCTCGCGCAGAAGGTCGGCCGGCGCGGACGGCGCCGGCGCGCTCGACGATGGTGCCGCGCTCGGCGTCGAGACGGGAGCCGATGCCGACGATGCGGGCGTCGGGCCTCCGGAGGGCTTCGCGCACGCCGCGAGCGAGAACGTGGCGAGCGCGATCGTCAGTCGAGGGAGCTGCGTCACGGAGGCGCCGGACCAAGTCCGTGCGTCGCCAATGGGAACGACGTTTGGATTGTCTACATGATTCAAGGAGGCGCCGGAGGAGACGGATCTCGTCTCCGGGGGGCGCACTCGAAGGATGGCGGGAGAACCATCGCAGCTCGCTACGATCTCTTGGAAGCGAGTGTGGGCTACCTGGAACCAAGGCTCATGTTGGCTGGCGATGGCGTCGACCTTCTCTTCTATCAGGGTCACTCGCCACCCGATAATCAGGGAAGCCTTCGTCGGACGCATGTCTCGTCGCAAGGCGTAGCCGCAAGCGTCGTGCTCTACTCGCCGATCCACCTTCAAGTTGACCGGAACACGCAATGGCTTGGGGACTACTCCGGCGTCGGCTTCGACGGGCAGGATTGGTTTGCATCGTACGTAGACAATCTGGCCCAAGGCGTCTCACACGTAGCCGTCTATCACGGGGCGTTCCCGTAGCGACCACGGGTTCCACTTCGCCGTGCGCTGCTCGCGCGCGGGCACGCCGCGTGGATCGCGGACGGGTTCTGGCGCGAGATCATGCGCGATGGATGCGCCCGCGCCGCCATGTGTTGCTCAGGGCGAGCAGGGGACGATCGCCGTGAACGCGCCGCTGATGTGCACGTCGACCGGGCCGCCGACATCGTCGTAGCGCGCGTCGACGGTCACGCCTGCGCGCACCTGCGCTTCGTCGTAGCGCCACGAGTGCACGTTGCCGTCGAAGCCGGTGATGTCGATGTCGTACCAGCTGCCGTCGGACGCCGTCGTGTGCGACGAGGTTTGGAACCGGCGGCCCGCGGTGATGTTGTCGCCGCTCGTTCCAGCCGAGCTGCCGACCTGGGAGCAAAACGTCGACGGATCTTTGCCGGCGGGATGCGCGACGACCTTGAGGCTGAATCGGGACGGACCGTCGTCGCTGCTCGAACAGCCGACCGGGGCGGAAAGGATCGCGAGCGCGATGAGCGTCGCGGCGACAGGCAATCGGTGGAGTCTCATGCTTCGTTCGATTTGCAGCGCGCGTGCCTGTGCCCGCGCCGGCGATTCCGCGGCGCGTCGATCGCATGCGAACGGAAGGTCACGGCCGATGCGTGGAGCGGCGCACGCGCGGCGTTCGTGTCTGCGGAGCACCGCGCATTCGTGTCGCGGCCGAACGCGTCGACCGGGGCGCGTAGGCGAGAAGGCAGCCGTAGTGGGGTCGGCGCGCGAAGCGGCGCGGTCCGCGGAGCTCACCTAATTTGTCTTACGCGCATTTCCGTCCGAACGGACGCGCGTACTCTCTGGCACTCGGCGGCACGTCGCCACGCTCCGTGCGCTTTCCGGATTCCATCTGGAAGGTGATCGAGACGCGCGCGAAGAAGAAGGGGGTCACGCTCCACGCCG
>JAYVXB010000678.1:0-3681 GCA_043785585.1 Deltaproteobacteria bacterium
TGCTTGCCCGAGATGCGGATGCACTTCTGGCTCGACGTCGCGCGCGTGTACGATCGAACGTCCTTACCCGTGAAGACGTCCTTGAACTGGACCATGCCCGCGTTCGTGAACATCAACGTCGGATCGTTCGCGGGAATCAGCGGCGCGCTCGGGACGATTTGGTGATCCTTCGAGCGGAAGAACTCGAGGAACGCGGACCGCACTTCTTCGGACGTCTTGCTCATGGCGAGCGTGCTCTTTAGCACGCCTCGTGCGGGCGAGCGGGGGCCCGAGCAGAGGCCTACTTCACGACGAGGGCGATCCCCGTGTCGGCGCCTTTGAGCGCGCTCTGCACGGCGCCGTCGACGGCGTCGTTCTGCAACGCGACGACGCGCGCGTGGTCGCCGAGCGCTTGCAGCGAGTCGTAGCTCGTCGCGGCGCCGCGCAGCGTTCCGCGCAGCGCCTGATCGCGGCGGACGCTGAACTCGACTTGCGCGCGGTACGTGACGTTCCCTTTGTCGCGCCCTTCGGTCAGGCCAATGAGGCTGCCGTCGAGGATGACGACGGGGATCTTGCGATGGATCGCCTCGCGCATCACCGCTTCATCTTCCGTGAGCACGAGCCCCGGGACCGCGGCCGCACGCGTCCGCGCCGCGACGCCGAGCACGACACCGAGCGCGTCGCCGCGGAGCGACGTGTTGTTGTGCATCGAGCCGAGCTTCACGACGACACGCGCGCCATGCATGACCGCGACGCTCTTCTTCAGCGTGTCGATGCTCGACTGCATCTGCGCCTTCGCGCTCGCGGACGTCTCTTTCGCCTTCTGCTTCTCGAGCGCGCCGATCGCCGCTGCGTCGCCGAGGGTGCCGAGCGCCGCGGCCGCCGCGGTACGTACGGAAGGGTGCGCGTCGGAGAGCGCGCGCTCGAGCGCTTCGCGCGCGCCCGCGGGGTGCGCCTTGCCGAGATAGAACGCAGCCGTGGCGCGAACGCGAAAGTCCGGATCCGAAGCGAGGTCGCGTACGGCAGCGACCGGATCGGCCGCAGGCGAGATGCGCGCCGTCGCCGTGACGAGCAGCGTGATGACGAACGCGCCCGCCGCGATGGACCGCAGCCGCCGCGCGACACGCGCGAGGCCTCGTGAATCACGACGCAGGCGCTCCCGAAGGTCGCGCAGGCGTGACGAGCCTGAGGAAGCCATCTTTCACCCTCCGAACGCGGACACTCACTAAGTCACGTCAGTGCGATGAAGCAGCCCCTCCCCAGGGACACCGTTGGATCCTTCGCGGCGGCGCCGCTCAGGATGAAGCCGCGCTTTGGCGCGTCGTCACTTCTCGTCGAGCAGATCCTTGATCTCCTTGTCGAGCTCGACCTCTTCTCCCTCGTGGTAGCCGATGTGCGCGAAGCGAATGACGCCCTTGCGATCGATGAGGAACGACGACGGCATGGTCGCAGGGTTGTACTTCTGCGCGATCGCTTTGTCCTTGTCCCACGCGACCGGGAACTTCGCGCCGTTGGAGTCGGCGAAGCTGACGATCTTCTTGTCGATGTCTTTGTCGTCGTCGTCTTCGCTCACCGCGAGGATCTCGAAGCCCGAGACTTTGTATTTGACGCTGAGCTCTTGGAGCTTGGGAAACGATTTTTTGCACGGCTCGCACCACGTCGCCCAGAAGTCGACGAGGACGACTTTGCCGGCGAGCGCCTTCGTCGCGACCTTGGCCTTCGAGTTGGCCAACGGATCGAGCGAGAACGGCGGCGCGGGGTTGCCGAGGAGCGGGTTCTTCGCGGAGTCGCCCGAGGAGGCGCCTTTGCTGTCGCACGCGACGAGCGATGCGAGCGAGACGAGGAACGATGCAGCAAGCGTGAGGGTGGAGAGTCGAAGGGCCGTAGTGGATCTCATGGATCGATCTCGTAGCATGATAGCGCCCGCTTTTCTCGCCGGGGGGCGAGCCGAGCACAAGCGCCATCTGCGTCTCTTCGCGTTTTCGCGTCGCGCGTTTTCGCGTCGTCGCGTTTCCGCGTTTCGCGTCTCGGTCGAGGCGCGTGTACGAGAAGATCCTACTTGCCGGCGATGCCTTCTCGGCCGCGGGCCACGGGATCCGCCGAGAGAAGCTTCACGTCGGTCTCGATCTCGACCTCGACGCCGTCTTCGTAGCCAAGGAACGCCGCGCGGACGACGCCGCGACGATCGACCACGAACGACGCCGGCACGCCCTTCACGAGCCAGTGCCGGACGATCTCTTTTCGCTCGTCCCACACGACCGCGAACTTCACACCCGTGCGCGCGACGAGCTCGTCGATCGCGTCCTTGTCGTCATCGATGGACAGCGCGACGATCTCGACACCGCGATCTTTGTATTTTGCATGGAGCGCTTCGAGCTTTGGCAACGTCGCGCGCGACGCCTCCGACCACGTCGCCCAGAAATGGACGACGATGACCTTGCCGTCGTATTTCGCATCGAGCGGCGCGCCTGCGCTGCCCGAGCTCACGGAGATCGCCGGGGCGCGGCGCTGCAAGAGCGGATGAGGCGCACCGAGTGCGAGGCCGTCGGGCGACGAGAGGCGGGTGCGTGCGCATGAGGTGACGGTCGTCGCGAGCGCGGCGATCGCCATCCCGACGACGAGATCAGAGCACCGCATCGAGCGCCTCTCCGAGCGTCTTCACGCCGACGATTTCGAGATCGTCCGCCATACGGCGTTCGTTCGCGGCGCTCACGGGGACGATCGCGCGACGAAAGCCCATCGCGGCCGCCTCGGCAAGGCGCGCTCCCGCGCGCGTGACGCCGCGCACCTCGCCCGCGAGGCCGATCTCACCGAACGCGATGACGTCGGGCGCGACGACGCGATCGCGAAAGCTTGACGCGAGCGCGAGCGCGACCGGAAGATCGATCGCCGGCTCGTCGATGCGGACGCCGCCCGCGACGTTCACGAAGACGTCCGAGCCGCTGATTTGTAGGCCGCATTTTCGTTCGAGCACCGCGAGGATCATCGCGAGGCGCGCGGAGTCGACGCCGTTTGCGGTGCGTCGCGCCGATCCTGCGGCGAGCGATCCGACGAGCGCTTGTACCTCGACGAGCATCGAGCGTGTCCCTTCGCTCGTCGCCGCGATGACGCTCCCGGCGACACCGCGCGGTCGCTCGGCGAGGAACAGCGCGCTCGGGTTCGGCACCTCGCGCATTCCCTCGGACGTCATCTCGAAGACGCCGACTTCGGTCGCGCTGCCGAAGCGATTCTTCTGCGTTCGGAGCGCGCGGAGCGAATGACCGCGCTCGCCTTCGAACGCGAGGACCGTGTCGACGATGTGCTCGAGCACCTTGGGACCGGCGAGCGTGCCGTCTTTGGTGACGTGACCGACGAGGAACGTCGCGATGCGATCGCGCTTCGATCGCTCGACCATTCGCGCCGCGACCTCGCGGAGCTGGCTGACGGTTCCCGCGGCGCTCTCGAGCGATCCGACGCGCACGGTCTGCACGCTGTCGAGGACGAGCGCGGCCGGCTTCACCTCGGCGATCACTCGTTCGATCGTGTCGAGATCGTTCTCGGCCAAGACGAGGAGCTGGTCGGCCATCGCGCCGAGTCGCCTGGCGCGCGCCGCGGTTTGACCGGCGCTCTCTTCGCCGGAGACATAGAGCGAGCGGCACCCTTTCGCCGCGAGACCGGCGAGCGCCTGCATGAGGAGCGTCGATTTGCCGACGCCCGGATCGC
>JAYVXB010000679.1:0-3679 GCA_043785585.1 Deltaproteobacteria bacterium
GATTCGCTCGCCTTCGAAGTCGAGGAGCGCCATCTCGACGCGCCCGCTCACCATCGCGAGGCGACGCATCACCCGCGGATCGGTCATCATGACGAGCGCGCCGGGCGGCGGTGCGAAGCGCGGGTAGTACTTCTTCGGCCCCGTCCAGTCTTCGAGGAAGCGCTCGACCGTCTCGACCTTCGTCACCATCCAGAGCGGCGCGCCCTTCGGCTCGCCCTCTTCGACGAGGAGATCGCGCCCGCGGACGCGGAACGTGTACGTCGGGCCGCCTTCGAGCTTCACGGCCGCGATCTGCTCGTCCTTCGCGGACTCGGTCACGTACCGCTTGTGCAGATCCACCGCGAGCTTGGTGAAGAGCGACTCGACGGTCGTGCCGGCCGGGATCTCGATCGGGAACATGAGGCGTACCTAGGCGTTCTCGCGCGCTGCTGCAATCGCGCGCCGTGCTTCGGACTGGTAGAGTGCGCCGCCATGACGCGCGCGATCAACTTCAACGCAGGCCCCGCCGCTCTCCCTCTTCCCGCGCTCGAGCGCGCTCGCGAAGAGCTCCTCGACTTCGCCGGCAGCGGCATGTCGGTGATGGAGCACAGCCACCGCGGCAAGGAGTACGAGAAGGTCCACGGCGAGGCGCTCGACTTGATGCGCGAGCTGCTCGGCATCCCGGCGGACTACGAGGTGCTCTTCCTTCAAGGCGGCGCGTCGATGCAGTTCGCGCAGGTGCCGATGAACTTTCTCGCGAAGGGGACGCACGCCGACTACGTCGTGACGGGCGTCTGGGGCGAGAAGGCGGTCCAAGAGGGCAAGGTCGTCGCGCAGCAATACGGCGAGAGGGTCCAGCTCGTCATCAGCACGCAGACGGGCGAGGGGAAGGCGGCGACGTACACGCGCACGCCGACGCAAGACGAGCTCTCGAAGATCGAGGGGGGCGCGGCGTACGTGCACTTCACGAGCAACGAGACGATCCACGGCGTTCAATACGCGACCGCGCCAGGCGAGGCGTTCCCGAGCTTCGGCGCGTCGCCGCTCCTCTGCGACATGTCGAGCGACTTCATGTGGAAGAAGATCGACATCTCGCGCTTCGCGTTCATCTACGCCGGCGCGCAGAAGAACATCGGCCCGAGCGGCGTCACCGTCGTCATCGCGAAGAAGGCGTTCGTCGAAGAGGGGCGCAAAGACATCCCGACGATCTTCCAGTACCGCACGGCCGCCGAGAACAACTCGCTCTACAACACGCCGCCGACGTTCGGCATCTACCTCGTGCGAAACGTCCTCTCGTGGGCAAAGTCGATCGGCGGCCTCGACGCGATCGAGAAGCAGAACCGCGAGAAGGGGCGCCTCCTCTACGGCGCGATCGACGCGCACGGCGGCTTCTACAAGTGCCCGGTCGAACCGCGCAGCCGCTCGTTCATGAACGTCGTCTTCCGTTTGCCGAACCCGGCGCTCGAAGACAAGCTCGTGAGCGAGGCGAAGCAGGCGGGCATGGTCGGCTTGAAAGGCCACCGCAGCGTCGGCGGCATCCGCGTGTCGACCTACAACGCCGTCAGCGTCGAGTGGGTCAAGACGCTCACGGACTTCATGAACGAGTTCGCAAAAAAGAACGGCTGAACGCGAGAGATCAACCGCCAAGACGCCAAGTCGCCAAGTGAGATTCGGAAAACCAAATCCCCTCTCTCTTGGCGCCCTGGCGCCTTGGCGGTAAAAAAGCTCAGGGAGCGGCGCCCAGATCGCTCAGCACGCGCTCGCGGATCATCGCGACCGGCGGCGCGCCGTGCGCAAGAAGCGCGTCGTGAAATTTCTGCAGCGAGAATTTCTCGCCGAGCTTCTTCTTGGCCTCTTCGCGGAGCGCGAGGATCTGCAGCTTGCCGAGCGTGTACGCGAAATACCCCGGATCGAACGTGCCACGCGCCGTCTGCTCGCGCGCGTTCGGTTTGTCGACGTAGCAGTCGGTCATGAAGCGCTTCTCGACGTCGTCGAGCGAGCGCTTGTCGACGTGGATCGCGATCGACGCAGCGAAGCGGCAGTTGCGGATGAGCGCCTGCTGGAGCTGCCCGAGGCGGTTCTGCGGATCGTCCGCGCCGAAGCCTTCGTCGAGCATCATCTGTTCGGTGTAGTGCGCCCAGCCTTCAGTGAACGTGTAGCTGAACTGCATCTTTTGAAACTTCGTCGGCGCGCGCATCGCCTTCAGTCCGTGGACGAAGTGCCCGGGCCACACCTCGTGCACCGCGACCATGCGAATCGCCGCAAACGACTGCACGTACTCCTCTTGTTCTTTCTTCGGCAGCGACGGATCCGGGAGCGTCACGTTGAAGAACGCGACGACCGGCGACTCGAACGGTCCGGTCATCGAGAGCGACGCCGGGTTCCAGCGCGCGAAGGGCGGCGTCTCGCGCACCGTCGCGCGATCGTCGGTCGGTACCGTGATGATGTGGTGCTCGGCGACGAATTTTCGCGCCTCCTCGGTGAGCTGCGCCGCGACCTGCAGGTACTCCGCCGGCTTGGGCCTCTTCGTCTTCACGCCCTTCGCGACGAGCTCTTCGTACGCCTTCTTGTTCGCAGAGAGGTTCTCTTCGTTCATCTTTCGCAGATCGTCGATAGGCAAGGTCAGCCCCTCTTGCGCTTCGAGCAGCCGCTTGTAGCGATCGGCGCCGAGGATGTGGCTGTCGTCGGCGGTCGGGAGCACCTTCGTCTTCAACCACTCGGCGAGCTTCTGCGCCTCGACGGCGAGCTTCTCGTTGGTCTCCTTGAAGCGCGCGCGAAACGCTTCGTCGCCGACCGCGCCCACGCGCTTCGCGACCTCGCCGCGAAGGTACGTCGCGTACCCCGTGAACATCTTGATGGCCACCATCGTCACCGGCTTCGACAGCGGCAGCGCGAGGTTCGCGCGCATGTTCGCGACCTGCGCGAGCGCGGCCTCTTCGTGCGCGAGCAGCCGCTTCGCGCGCGTCTCGAGCGGCGCGTAGTCCTTGTCGAGGTAGTTGTCGACGCCGAAGAGGTCGCTGTAGTGGAGCGGGCTCTTCTTCCACTCGGCTAGGTCTTGGCCGCGAAAGAGCTCGAGCTTGAACGTCACCTTCAGGAGCGCGAGATCGAGCGCGTCGTCCGGCGCGAGCTTCGACGCTTCGATCGCGTCGAGCGCGGCGAGGTCGCTGACGATCTGCGCGTGCGCCTTCGCGATGCCGTCCTTGCTGTAGTCCGCGAGCTTCGAGTCGTACGTGTCGTGAAGGCCGAGGTAGCGGCCCCAAGACGGATCCCGCGCGAGCGCCGTCTCGAGGATGCGATCGCGGAGCGCGGTGAAGCGCTCGATCTCGGTCGGTCCGGGCGGCGGTAACGGCGCGGCGACCGCGGCATCGGCGGAGGCGCTCGGCGGCGGACGCGGCGGCTCGATCTTCGGGGCGGGGGGCTCCGCGCCGCACGCGGCGAGGGCGAGGAGGGACAAGACGAGGGCGCTCGATTTCATCGCGCGGCAGCTTACCTCTTCCCGTGCGCCCGTCTCCGGGTTCATCCTGCCGGCATGCCTCGCGTCCTCGTCTCCGATGCCCTCTCCGAAGCCGGTCTCACGCTCCTCAAGAAGCAGACGTCGCTCGAGGTCGAGTACGCGCCGGGGCTCATCAAGAGCGCGATCGCGTGCTCGGCGGTAGTGACCGAGTTGCCCGTCGGCGTGTTCATCACGACGACGCCGCGC
>JAYVXB010000680.1:0-11770 GCA_043785585.1 Deltaproteobacteria bacterium
ACGACGAACTGCCTCGCGCCCGTCGCCAAGGTGCTGAACGACAGCTTCGTCATCAAGCAGGGGCTGATGACGACGATTCACTCGTACACGAACGACCAAGCGGTCCTCGACATCCCGCACCGCAAAGGCGATCTCCGTCGCGCGCGAGCGGCGGCGCTGAACATGATCCCGTCGTCGACCGGCGCGGCCAAGGCGCTCGCCGAGGTGATTCCGGCGCTCAAGGGCAAGTTCGACGGACAGTCGATGCGCGTGCCGACGATGGACGTCAGCATCGTCGATCTCACGTTCGAGACCGAGAAGGCGATCACGAAGGACGCGATCCATGCCGCGATGAAGGCGGCGTCCGAGGGACCGATGAAGGGGATCCTCGGGTACACCGAGGAGCAGCTCGTCTCGAGCGACTACATCGGCGATCCGCGCTCGTCGATCTTCGACGCGACGATCACGCAAGTGATGGGCGACAAGTTCGCCAAGGTCTTCAGCTGGTACGACAACGAGTGGGGCTTCTCGAACCGCATGGTCGAGCTCGCCGAGCTCGTCTCCGGCAAGCTCTAGTCGAAGCGCGCCATGACCAGCCCGCTCGACGGCATCCGCACGATTCGCGATCTCGCGATCGAGAACAAGAAGCTCTTCGTCCGCGTCGACTTCAACGTCCCGCTCGAAGACGGAAAAATCACCGACGACTCGCGCATTCGCGAAGCCTTGCCGACGATCAAACACGCGATCGAACGCGGCGCGCGGGTCATCCTCGCGAGCCACCTCGGTCGACCGAAGCCCGGCAAAGACAACTCGAAGCTGAGCCTCGAGCCGTGCGGCGCGCGCTTGGCCGAGATGCTCGGCGTCGAAGTTCACATGCCCGACGACTGCATCGGCGACGCGCCGAAGAAGGTCATCCACGATCTTCGCGCCGGGCAGATCTGCCTTCTCGAGAACCTGCGCTTTCATCCCGAAGAAGAGGCGAACGACGACGGTTTCGCGAAGGAGCTCGCGTCGCTCGCCGAGATGTACGTCGACGACGCGTTCGGTGCGGTCCACCGCGCGCATGCGAGCGTCCACGGGATGGCGATGTTGTTTCGTGAGCGCGGGTGCGGCTTTCTCCTCGAGAAGGAGATCGCGGCGCTCGGGAAGCTCATCACGGCGCCCGAGAAACCGTACGTCGCGGTGCTCGGCGGCGCGAAGGTCAGCGACAAGATCGCGGTCGTCGAGTCGCTGCTGACGATGGTCGATGCGCTCGTCATCGGCGGCGCGATGGCCAACACGTTCCTCGCGGCGAAAATGTGCAACATGCAAGCTTCGCTCGTCGAGGCCGACAAGCTCGCGCTCGCGCGCACGCTCCTCGAGAAGGCGCAGGCCAAGGGCGTCGACATCGCGCTCCCGGTCGACGTCGTCGTCGCGGCGAGCACGTCGGCGGAGAACCCGGAGACGGTCGACGTCGAGGCGATCCCCGCAGGGAAGATGGCGCTCGACATCGGTCCGAAGTCGGTCGCGTATTTCGCGAAGCGCTTCGATAAGGCGAAGACGATCTTCTGGAACGGGCCGATGGGGCTCTTCGAGAAGGCGCCGTTCGCGTCCGGGACGTTCGGGATCGCGCGCGCGATGGCGGAGAGCAAGGCGTTCACCGTCGTCGGTGGTGGCGACAGCGCGGCGGCGGTTCACGCGGCGGGCGAAGGGCTCGCGGCGAAGATGGGGCACATCTCGACGGGCGGAGGCGCGTCCCTCGAGCTCATCGAGGGGAAGAAACTGCCGGGCATCGAGGTTCTCCGTGGAACCTGGGCGACGCCGCGGAAAGAGAACGCAGGCGCGTCGAGTGAGAGCAGATCGAAATGAACCGCGAACGTGTGCCGCTCATCGCCGGCAACTGGAAGATGTTTCACGGCGGGACGTCGGGCGTCGAGCTCGCGTCCTCGGTCGTTCGCGCCGCGCGCGACGTGCCGCACGTCGACGTCGTCATCGCGCCGCCGTTCACCGTGCTCGCCGCGTGCGCGCACGAGTGCGACGGCAGCGGTGTCGCGATCGCCGCGCAGAACATGCACGCGAAAGACGCCGGCGCGTTCACCGGCGAGATCTCTGCGCCGATGCTCCGCGACAGCGGGTGCACGTGGGTCATCCTCGGGCATAGCGAGCGGCGGCAATACTTCGGCGAGACGGACGCATCGGTCGCCGAGAAGACGACAGCGGCGTTCGCGGGCGCGCTCACGCCGATCGTGTGCGTCGGTGAAACGCTCGCCGAGCGCGAAGCCGGCAAGACGCTCGAAGTCGTCGAGCGCCAAGTCCGCGCGTTCCTCGACGTGATCGCCAAGCACGACAAAGCACCGCACGCGGCGATCGCGTACGAGCCTGTTTGGGCGATCGGCACCGGAAAAAACGCCAGCCCGGCCGACGCCGAAGAAGTCCACGCGGCGATTCGCGGATGGCTCGCGACGTCATCGCCCGCGCTCGCGACGCGCACGCGCATTCTCTACGGAGGCTCGGTCAAAGCGGACAACGCCACCGCGCTCCTCGCCTGCCCCAACATCGACGGCGCGCTCATCGGCGGCGCGAGCTTGGACGCCGGCTCGTTCGGTGCTATCGCCCGCGCAGCGGAAGCGCTGACCGCAAAAGCGTAGTAAGAGGTACCCGGCTCCCCATGCTCACGACGTTTCTCGACATCGTTCACGTCTTCGTCTGCCTCTTTCTCATGCTCGTCGTGCTCTTGCAGCAGGGCAAAGGCGGAGGGATGGGCGCGGCGTTCGGCGGCGGCGCGGCGCAGCAGGTCTTCGGCGGACGGGGCGCAGGCAACTTGCTCACGCGCGCGACGGCGGTCTGCGCGGGCATCTTCATGTTGACCAGCGTGTCGCTCGCGTACTTGTCGTCGTCGGGCGATCGCGCGTTGAAGGACAAGCTGCAGGCCGAGGTGAAGAAGGGCAAAGGCAACGAGGGGAAGCCGCGCACGGATCCGAGCGCGACCCCTCCGAGCGGAGCGCTGGCACCGAAGGCGCCCGAGAAGCTCGGCGGTCCCGGCGGCGGCGACACCCCTCCGGCCGATCCCGCGCCCGCGGGCTCTGGCGCGGCTCCGACCGATCAGCACTGAGCGTGCGCGTGGAGCGCGCGATGGATTCGCTCTCGGGCTTCGATCGCCCTGCGGCGCACATCGCCATGCTCGATGATCGCGCGCGCACGGACGCGTTCCTCGCGGCGATCGCCGAGATGGTTCGTCCGGGCGACGTCGTCGTCGACATCGGCACGGGGACCGGCGTGCTCGCGGTCGCGGCGGCGCGCGCGGGGGCGCGGCACGTGTACGCGATCGAGGTCGGGCACATCGCCGACGCGGCGGAAGCGCTCGTGCGCGAGAACGGATACGCGGACCGCATCACGGTCATGCGCGGGCGATCGACGCGGATCGATTTGCCGGAGCGCGCGAACATCTTGTTGAGCGAGACGATCGGAAACGATCCGCTCGACGAAGGGATCGTGAAGACGATCCGCGACGGACGCGCGCGCTTCCTCGCGCCGGACGCGCGGATCATTCCGCGAACGCTGAGCGTGCGCGCGCTGCCGGTGGATCTCGGCGCAGATTTCGTCGAAGAGCATCGCTTCGATGTGGCCAGCCTCGAGCGGTGGAAGAAGGCGTACGGGATCGAGTTTGGATCGCTCGCGCGCTATGCAGCGGACGACACGCGCGTCGGATCCGTGTTGCCGGACAACGCGGCGCGCTGGGCGGTGGTCGGAGAGCCGCTCGAGCTCGTGAATTTGGATCTGACGACGACGTCGTCGACGAGCGTCTCGGGTGAAGGCGAGGTCGCGATCACGCGCGCCGCGACGCATCTGGGGTTCGTGATTTATTTCGAGGCGGAGCTTTCGCCGAAGGTGAACCTGACGACGGATCCGGGGAAGACGACGACGACGAGCTGGAAGAGCCCAGTGTTCTATGCCGCGGGGCGGCCGTGCGTTGCGGTGGGGGATCGCGTGAGCGTCGGGTGGACGTGGCGCGCGGGGCAGAGCGCGATGACGGTGCGATGAAGGGGCGGGCGTGAGCGTCAGCGTGAGCGGGGGCGTGGGCGGGCGCGCGGGGGTGGGCGAGAGCGCGGGGGTGGGCGGGCGCGTGGGCGGGCGCGGAGAGATCGTGCTGGATGCGATCGTGCTCGTGATCGCGAAGGCGGCGCTCTCGGTTTGGATTTGGCACCTCGGATTTTCGCATGTGTCGGACGATGACTATGCGCGCGTGGTCATCGCGGAGCAGTTCGCGCACGCGCCGGGGTTGGATCCGAGTGGGACGAGCTGGCTGCCCTTGCCGTTCTGGGTGAACGGCGCGGCGATGATGGTGTTCGGGCGATCGATCGAGACGGCGCGCGGGGTGGCGTTGGTGCTTGGTGCGGTGTCGGTGGCTGCGCCGTACGTCGCGCTTCGCGCCGTCGGGGTCGCGCGGGGGGCTGCTGTCGCGGGCGTCGTCGTCGCGATGACGGTGCCGTGGAACGCGTGGCTTGGGGCGGCGACGGTGCCGGAGGCGTCGACGGCAGCGTTGATTGCGGCGGGGGCGATCGCGATTGGGAGCACGCGGGCGAGTGGGCGCGTGTGGGGAGCGGCTGCGCTCGCGGTGGCGGCGTTGTCGCGGTACGAGGCGTGGCCGGTCTGCGCAGTGATGGTGATCGCGGCGGTCGGAAGCGCGGTTGCTTCGGTGCGACATGAACGTGAACACGGAGGCCGAGAATACGAACGAGGCGCGCGAGATGTTCGGCGGGATGTCGTCGCCGCAGCGATAGCCGCCGCGGGGCCGGTCGCGTGGATCGCGTGGAACGCGCACGCGCACGGCGACGCGTTTCACTTTCTCGCGCGCGTCGCGGCGTTCCGGCAAGCGAGCGGCGCGGCGGCGGTTCCGCTCGCGGAAAAACTGCTCGGGTATCCGCGCGCGATCGGCGACGCGATGGCGGGGCTGCTGCCGCTCGCGGTGGTTGGAGTCGTCGCGATGGGAGATGCCGACGTGCGACGGCGATGGCTTGCGCCGCTCGTCGCGATGGCGGCGATGCTGGCGTTCTTGATTTATGGAGACGTGCGCGACGGAGCGCCGACGCATCACGCGGAGCGAGCGGTCGTGGCGTTGTGTTGGGTGATCGCGGCGTTCGGCGCGGATGGAGCGCTGTCGATCGCGCGGCGGTTCGCGTGGCGGAGGCCGAAGCGGGAGATGTTCGTCGTGGGGGCGGTCGCGGCGTTTGCGGTGGGGTGGACGGGTGCGGTGGTGGACGCGTGGACGGAGTATCCGGCGCGGAGGGAGGAAGAGCGGCGAGAGGTACAGATTGCGCGCGGGCGCGAGCTGCGGGGGCGCGCGACGGCGGGGGTGGTCGCGACGGTGACGCCCTGTGCGTTCGAGCACTTTGCGTTGATCGCAGCGTTTGGGGCGCCGGAGAGCGTGCGCGTCGTGGCGGCGCCGCGGCGCGCGGTCACGGCGGAGTGTCCGGCTGCGCAATAGGCGGACGTCCGCGAATCTCAGCGGCCGCTCGTCAGCGACCACAGCTCGACGAGCGGCAACTCGGCGGCCTCGAAGGGCGTGGCGCGCGCCCGCTCGTCATCGGCGTGCGTCGACGCGAGCTCGTAGCGATCGCCGTTCAAACGAAAGACTTCGACGAGCTTCGCATCGGGATCGACGAACCACACGAACGGGACATGCTCCCGCGCGTAGACCTTCAGCTTGGGTCCCTTGTCGACTGACGCCGTCGACGGCGAAAGCCCTTCGCAGATCCAGTCGGGCGCGAGCGTGAGGAACGCCGCGTCGGGGAGCTCGGGCATCCGCTCGCGCGTCCAGCCGGCGAGGTCGGGCACGAGCACGTTCTGACGGAAGTGGAGCTCGGGCTCGAAGAGAAAGATCCAGCCGCCAGGGCCGCCGCCGTCCTTGCGTTCGAGATCGTAGGAGCGGTCGAGCCATCCGTGGAGTCGAGAGATCGCGCGCGCATGCCGTGTCGCCGGGCGCGCGTGCGCGAACAGCTCGCCGTCGATGAGCTGCCCGACCATGTTGTGAGGAAGCGCTTCGATGTCGGCGTACGTCGCGGGCTTCTTGGCAGGCTGCGCCATGGTCGGATCGTAGCACGCGCAGTCGCCCGATTGCCCTCACCGCAGGCTCAGCACCGCAAGCCACGTTGCCGCGCCTCACGCGTCGTCGTCTCCGGGCTCCGATCCTTCCGACTCTCCATCGCCGCTGGCGCTCTTCTCCATCAACGACAAGAGCTCGCGCATCGTCAGGCGCGCCGCGCCGTCGCCGCCCGCGAGGACCGCCTCGGCGAGCTCGCGCTTCTCGGCGTGCAGCGCCAGCACCGACTCCTCGATCGTGCCTCGCGCGATGAAGCGTACGACCGTGACCGGCTTGTCTTGGCCGATGCGGTGAGCGCGATCGCTCGCTTGATCCTCCGCGGCGGGGTTCCACCACGGATCGAGGTGGAGCACGTAGTCGGCCGCGGTCAGATTCAGTCCGAGCCCGCCGGCCTTGAGCGAAATGAGGAAAACGTCGGCCTCGCCCGCCTGAAAGCGGCGCACGCGATCGGCGCGCGCCTCCGCGGGCGTCGATCCCTCGAGGCGCAAGACGGTGACTCCGCTCGCCTGGAGCGCGTCGGCGACGAGGGCGAGGTGGCTGGTGAACTGGCTGAAGACGAGCGCGCGGTGGCCCGCTTCGCGCAGCTCCTCGACGAGCGCGACGACGCTCGCGAGCTTCGACGACGCGACGGTCGATTCGGCGTGGCGAAGCCGCGGATGGCACGCGAGCTGGCGCAAGCGCGTGAGCGACGCGAAGATCGCGAACCGCGCGTCCTCGCCCGCCGCGCCCGCGGTGGCCCCACCGATGGCGTCGATCGCACGTAGTCGCTCGGCTTCGTACAAGTCGCGCTCGGCGCGCGACAGATCGACGAAGCGAACGAGGTCGGTGCGCGGAGGCAGCTCGGGCGAGACGTCGCGCTTGGCGCGGCGCAAGAGGTACGGCCGGATGACCGCGGCGAGTGCCGCGCGGCGCGTCGGATCGCGATCGCGTTCGATCGGCGCGGCGAACCGCTCGCGGAAGCGCTCCCAGGATCCGAAGAGCCCCGGCACGATGATCCGAAACAGGCTCCAGAGCTCGCCGGTGTGGTTTTCGATCGGGGTGCCGCTGAGCGCGAGGCGGAAGTCGGCGCGGATGCGGCGAGCCGCGAGCGCGCGCTTCGAGCTCCCGTTCTTGAGCGCGTGCGCTTCGTCGAAGACAGTCGTCGCGAAATCGATCGACGCGAGCGCGTCGATGTCGCGAACCATGAGATCGTAGCTCGTGACGACGACCGCGCGGGGACCGAGCGACGCGAGCTTCTCGGCGCGCCCGGCGCCGCGGTAGGCGATGATATCGAGCCCGGGGGCGAAGCGCGCCGCCTCTGCAGCCCAGTTCGCGCAGACCGACGTGGGAGCGACGACGAGCGCGGGTCCCTCGGACTTGCGCGCCTCGAGCATCGCGAGCGACTGCACCGTCTTTCCGAGGCCCATGTCATCGGCGAGGCACGCGCCCGTGCCGCACGCCGCGAGGCGCATCAGCCACCGATACCCCTCCAGTTGATACGGGCGGAGCTCGGCGGTCAGCCCCTTCGGGAGCTTCGGGTCGATCGTCTCTGCGCGCTTCATGCGGGCGCGCAGCTGGAGCCACTCGGCGGCGGCGGCGAGCTGCTCGTTCTCGTCGTCGACGAGCTGGGAGATCGCGGAGACCGCGGGCGGATGGGCCACGAGCCCGTCGCGCGCGTCGTGCAGCACGTCGTCGGCACGCGCGAGCCGCGCGCGCAAATCGCGGCTGAGCGCGACGAGCGCGCCTTCTCCGACGCGGACGAAGCGGCGCCCGGCCCGCACGGCCTCGAGCATCGCGTGGATCCCCACGCTCGCTCCGTCGACGTCGGCGCCTCCCGCGATCCCGAACCAGTCGTGCTTGCGCTCGATCCGGAGCTTCAGGGCGCGCGGCGCGAGCGTGGACACGACGCGCAGGCGCTGTCCCTCCGGCCACTCGACCACGACGTCGGCGCCGAGCTCCGCGAGCGTCGCGACGACGTCGCACGCCCGCTCGGGATCGTCGACGCGAAGATCGAACGGACCGTGACGCACGGCGCCCGCGAGCGGAAGCTCGGCGAGCAAGTGCTCGGCGCGCGCGTCTTCGTCGTCGAGATCTCGCGTCGCGAAGACGCGCGTGCCGTCCGGTGCCGTGCCGTACACGTGGCGCGGCGCGGCGCCGGGTACGACCGCGCGGCCGCGGGGCAGCGCGCGGGTGCGCACGGCGAGCGCGAGGCTGCCGTCGTTCGCGAGCGAGAGCTGCACGACGAGCCGAGGATCCGCGGACACCGAGCGGCCGCGCGCCTCTTCCGGCAGATCGATATCGATCGCGAGATCCGAGAACGACGAGAGCGCGCCGAGGAGCGCGTCGAGCCCTTCGCTCGGCAGGTCTTCCGCGTGCGATGCGAGCGCCGAGAACAAAGCGATCGAGACCTCGTCGCTCTCCGCGAAGTAGACGGTGCCGTCCGCGGGATCGAAGCTGGAGAGGATCCGCGTCGTCCGCGTCCGGTTCACGGCTTCGGCGGGCGACAGAGCGACGCTCCCGACGGCCACGTTCACGCGAAACGACGACGCGGACGGGATCACCCGCAGCGTCGGCCGCGTGCGGCGTAGGCGGACGGGCGCCTTGGTGTCGCCGTGGACGTGGACGCGCGGGTGCTCGGCGAGAAGCTCGAGAAGACGCAAGCGCGTGCGCGCGAGCTCGCGCCCGCCGTAATAGCTCGCGCCGTGAAGGAGCGTGATCGTCTCGAGGATCTCGCGCTCGAGCGAGGTGAGGCCTGGCAACGTGAGCGCGCTGTAGGGATCGGCTTGCCGTCCCGCGGTGAAGGTCGCCCCTCCTTTGCGCGCTCGCTGTAGCAACACGGAAGGCACCTCGCCGATCGCCACGGGAAGACGAAACGCGACCCGCTCCTCGCCCTCGTCTAGCGCGAGACGCGAGCGATCGACCGCGACCGCCTCCTCGAACGCGCCGAGCATGTGTCGCCACGCCGGGATCGCTCGCCACGCGAGCAGATCGCGCAGCGCCTGGCCGTCGGGATCGCAGAGGGCGTCGATGGCGCACTCGACGATGGCGCGATCGTCGCGCGCCCTCTCCGGGCTGCCGTGCCACGAGTAGCGGCTGTTGGTGACGGTCATGCGCGCGAGATCGACGACGTGCTCGCCGCTCCGCGCGTGCTCGCGAACGACGAGCCACGTCCCCTTCGCGCGGAACTCCGCGGAAGCGACAGGATAGGTGAGCGAGATCGGGGCTGCGCCGTGGTCTCCGTGCGTGCGGGCGCGCTCGGTCAAGAGCCGTACGCGCTCGACGATCCACGGATCGTCGGGCATGCGTCGGCGCGCAAGGAACGCCACGCGTTGGTCGAGGAGCGGCGCATTCCGCTGCGCGACGCTGCGCAGCTCGGCCTCCGCTGCACGACGGAGCTGCTCGCGCGTGACGCCGCGATCGCCGCCCGTGTGGGGATGGCGGACGAGATCGACTGCCTCGCGAAACGACATCGTCAACATGTCTCTGGCGCGCGGCCCCACTTTGAATCGGATGGAGCTCGCGAGGATCTCCTCGACGCCGAACCGTCGGGCCCACGCGTCCAGATCTTCGCCGCCCTCGGGGACGTGGCTGGGATCGAGCGCACGTGGCTCGCGTGGCGCGCGTGCCGTGGACGCGGTCGTCACCCCCGATCGCTCGACGGCGAGGCGCCGCACGACGTTCGGAAGCGCGCGCAGGAACGCGCGACGCTCTCCGCGCCCGAGCGCGTCGCGGAGGATCTCGTTGACGTCCGGATCGCGGACGAGATCGCCGAACGTCCGCGCGCCTGTGGACTCTCGCAGAGCGTCGACGCCGACCGCGACGACGGGTGGACCTGGCGCTTTGGCGACTAGCGAGAGATCCAGATCGAGCAGCGCCTCGATGCCGGTCGGCGATGCAACGAGCTCACCTACTACGTCGTCCCAATCCACGCGCATCGCGTAGCAGGATGGTGGACGGGCGGGAAGTGGCGCCCTTTGAATGCCGTTTCGCGACTCTTGCGAAACGTCGACTCCGCAACGCCGACAACCGATTCGACGGAGCGCGTGCGCTATGCTTCTCGCGTGGACCCCGCGCGTAAGCTCGCTACGTTCGACGATCTATCGAAGCTTCCGACGACGCGCGCGCCGAGATCATCGATGGCGTCATCGTCACGCCCCCGCCGCCGTTGCCGGAGCACGGCCGCGTGCAGCGCGCGTTCGGCAATTTCGTCGGCAAGCCTTTCGACGACGACGACGGCCGAGGCGGGCCGGGCGGCTGGTGGATCCTCTGCGAGGTCGACGTCCAGCTCGACGTCCACCAAATCGTCCGCCCCGACGTCGCCGGATGGCGACGCGAGCGGCTCCCGCATCCGTGGGGGCAACATCCGGTCCTGATGGTCCCAGACTGCGTGTGCGAAATCGTGTCGCCCGCAAAGCCCGCGCGCGATCGTGTCTCCAAGCGTCGTCTCTACGCCGCGCATGGGGTCGCGTTCTACTGGATCGTCGATCCCGCGGCGCGGACGCTCGAAGCGCTGCGCCTCGACGCTGCTCGCGAGTGGCACGAGATCGGCGCGTACGACGACGAATCGGTCGCGCGGATCGCACCCTTCGACGCGATCGAGCTCGAGGTGGGCAGGCTCTTTCCACCTGCAACCGACGACGGGTCGTGACCTCGCACGCCGACGGGATTCCCGCGACGTGCTTGCGCGCGTATCCGGAGCGACCCGCGATCGATTCCGCGGCGCGCGATGGCGCGTTTGGGAGCGGGCGCGGACAGCTCGACCGCGAGGGCCTCTTGCGAAAGGTCGACTCCGCAACGCCGACAACCGTCCGACGGAGGTGAGCTGCGGCTACCCTTTCCGCGACCGCCGCCGGGAAGCGCGTGGCCTCGCGAGTGGACGGCGCGCGAGTGGGATGCGCGTCAGGGCAATTTCGCTGGGGTCGCTGCAGCGATAGAGCGCTTCCTCCGGGGCGTCGAGAATCATCGTTTGCGCGGGCGGGCGCCGGCATGACCTTCCGGCGCTTCGTAGGTTTCGGCAGGGAGATCGGGGCGCGCCGAACAATTGGACCTTGGAAGCCATGGGGGATGGGGCGCGGCCATGGTCTCCGGAACGTTGACCAGTCGTAGGTGGGGGCGATGGCCCATCGAGAAAACCTTCTGCACGTCGTAGGCGGGGGTAAAGGCCCATCGAAGAAGACTTCGGCACGTCGTAGGCGGGGGCGATGGCCCATCGAAGAAACCTTCGAGACGTCGTGGGTGGGGGCAAAGGCCCGTCGAGAAAACGTTCGATACGTCCTGGGTGGCAGCAAAGGCCCATCGAGAAAACCTTCGACACGTCGTAGGCGGGGCAAAGGCCCATCGCCAAAACCTGGGACATCGAACGTCCCGCGCGTCTCGGCGATTGTCTGCGTGTTCCGATCCGCTAGACTCACCGCGCGCTCACTTCGGGCACGCGCTTAGATGAGCTCTCCGGCCGACGCGACGATCTCCGAGTGCTTGCGCGCGTATCCCGCGCGGCCCGTGCTCGATCCGTCGTCGCTCGACGATGCGTTTTGGGAGCGCGCACGCACCGGCGGAGCGGCCGTGCTGATCGCGGAACAGTTGGGCGTCCGTTCGGCCGCGACGAAGGCGCTGGCGATGGGGCAAGCCGTCGTAGCGATGCGCTCCGAGGCGGTCACGATGAAGTGCCTCCGGCTGTGCGCGGAGATGGACATGCCCGCTGTGCCGCTGAAAGGACCGCTTCTCGCGAAACGC
>JAYVXB010000681.1:0-11736 GCA_043785585.1 Deltaproteobacteria bacterium
GGCAACACGACGTCGAGCCTCATCGGCGACGGAACGTCGATCCTCGCCGTGAACCCGTCGTCGGCGAACCTCGGGCGGGCGCCGATCGGTCAGACAGGAAATACGGCGCGCTTCTCGTTCTCGAACACGAGCGCGACGCAGCTCACCGGACCGCTCTCCGTTTCGCTCGGCGGCGCGGATCCGGCGGACTTCAGGATCGTGAGCGACGCGTGCACCAACGCGCAGATCCCTCCGGGACAGAGCTGCTTGGTGCAGATCCAGCTCACTCCGGTCGCGCCGAGCGGAGCAAAAACCGCGACGCTCACCGTCAGCGGCAACCCGGGCGGCTCTGCGACGACGACGCTCGGCGGGAACGCGCTCTAGGACGAGGCGCGGCCTTCGGTGAGGCGCGTCGCGAGCGCGAGCGTGTCGGCGTTCTCGGGGACGCGCTCGAGGAAGCTGGATCGCAGCGCCGGGTCGGTGATCTTGTCGGCGCGATCGAGCAGGCGCGCGCGCGCGTCGACGATCGCGTCGCGCGCGGCGGCGACGTCACCGCTGGCATCGAGCGCGCGCGCGTAAACCAGACGAAGCAGCGTGTCTCCTTCGTCGACGCCGCCGATCTCGTCGAGGATGCGCATCGCTTCGCGCGCGGCCGCGACGGCGCCCGCGACGTCCTTCGCCGCGAGGAGCGCGTCGGCGAGCGTCGCGTAGGCGAGCGCGCGGACGCTCGGTGCGCTCGTGCCGAGCGCGATCGCTCGGCGCGCCTCGCGCTCCGCCGCACGCGCGTCGCCCGCGAGAAGGTGCACCGTCGCGAGGTACGCGCGCGCACCCGCCGCGATGCGGTGGTTGTCTTCGGCCTCGAAGACGGCCGCCGCGTTCTCTTCGAGCTTCCTCGCTTCGTCGAGTTGCCCCAGGCGCGCCAGCGCGAGCCCGAGGTTGTGCGCCGCGCCGAGCGCCGCGTGCCGGAGCCCAATTTTCTCGGACGCCGCGACCGCGTCGCGAAGCGGGCCCTCGGCTTCGGCGTAGAGGCCGACGCGCATCTGCGCGTACGCGAGCGACTGCAGCGCGATCGACGACGCGCGCAGATCGCCGGCGCCGAGGTACGCGGCGTGCGCGGCGCGGTACTGTGCGAAGCAGTCGAGGAACGCGGCTTGGTCGAGCGCGCGCGTGCCACGTGCGTACGCGATCGCGCCGAGCGTGCGCGGCTCGGGGGGAGGGGAGAGCGCGAGGAGCGCGTCGATGCGTGCGAACAGGCGATCGGCGCGATCGTGGTGGCCGTTGTAGACGAGGTGGCCGGCGACGCGCGACGCGCAGACGAAGTACGCGTTCGACGCGGGCTCGCGGCGCGCTTCGAGATCCGCGGCGCGCGCGAGGAGATCTTCGGCGAGTACGATGAGCTGCTTCGTGTCGCCGATCGCCGAGCTCATCAGCGTCGTCTGTCCCGCGGCGTCGTACCAGAGGTCCTCGTGACGTGGCAGGAGCGCCATCGCTTCGAGCCCGCGGTCGCGCGCCGCGCGCGGCTCACCGCGCCATCGCAACGTCTCGGTCTGCAAGAGGCGGAGCGCACCGAGCGTCTCGCCTTCGGCACCGCACGCCACGCCGCGCTCTGCGCGCGCGAGCGCCGCGTCGAGATCGTTGCCTTCGAGCGCCTGCGCCGCAGCGCGCTGGTAGAGGCCCGCGGCGCGCGTCGGATCGCCGCCGCGCTCGAAGTGCTCGGCGAGGACCAGCGCGCTCGCCTCCCCCCTTTCTTCCAGCCACCTCGCGGCGAGCCCATGACCGAGGCGGCGATCGCGATCCGTGAGCATCGCGTACGCCCCCTCGCGCACGAGCTCGTGACGAAACGCGTACTCGATTTCGCCGCGGAACTTCGACGCCGCGCGCCGAACGACGATCTCGCGCACGACGAGCTGCTCGAGCGCCTCGTCGACACGCAACGTCGGCGGCTCGCCTACGCGACGACTGCTGTCGCGCGTGTCGCCCATCGTCTCCGCGCCGAGGAGCGCCGCCGCGCCGCCGCGCCAGAACGTCTGCCCGAACACGCTCGCACCGCGCAGGACGCGCCGCGACTCGGCGTCGAGCCCCTGGAGGCGCGCTTGCACCATGGCGAGCACGGTCTCGGGGAACGTCGCGACGTCGCCGCCGGCGGTCGCGCGGATCAGCTCTTCGAGGAAGAATGCGTTTCCTCCCGCGCGCTCGACGAGGCGCTCGACGGTCTCGGGCGCGACGATGTCGCCGAGGATCTGACGCACGAGCCGCTCGCTCGCGCGACGCGTGAGCGGCGCGAGACGGAGCTCTTGGACATTGCGCCCTTGCCACAGCTTCGGGAACACGTCGTGCACCTCGGGGCGAGCGAGCGCGACGAGAAAGAACGGCGAGCGATCGAGCGCCGCGAGCGCCGCGTCGACGAAGCGAACGGTCGGGACGTCGCCCCAGTGCATGTCTTCGAGCACGAGGACGATCGGGTGCGCGACGCATTCGGCGGCGACGAGGTCCTCCCACGCGCGCCGCATTTGATCGCCCATGAGCTGCGGATCTCTCCGCGCCGCGCGGAGCTGGACGCTCTCGGTCGCGAACGGCGCGCCCACGAGCTCACCGAGGAACTCCGCGACGCGCGCCTGGTGCTCGGATGCGACGTGGCGGGCGACGCGCGCGCGCAGCTTCTTTTGTCGGGTGCGCGCGGGCTCGCCTTCGAGGATCCCGAGGCCGCGCCGCAGCGCTTGCGCGAGCATTCCGAACGGCGCGCCCGCGCTCATCGGATCGGCGCGCGCGAACCAGATCTCCGCGACGGCGTTCTTCGCGCGCAGCGTCCGGAGGAGCTCGTGCCGCAGCCGCGACTTGCCGACGCCCGCGGGCGCGGTGACGAGAACAGCGCGCGCGACGGAGTCGTCGACGCACTCGTCGAACGTGGCGACGAGCGTCGCGAGATCGCGCTCGCGCCCGACGCACGGGCTCGGTCGACCGAGGAGCAGCCGCGTCGCCTCGGTGAGCTCGCGCTCGCCGCGGAGCTCGAGCATCTCGCTCGCGCCGGGATCGCCCGCGACCTCGAAGCGCGCGTCGAGGAGCGCCGCCGTCACCCGATCGAGCGCGATCGGCAACCGCGCAGCCGCTCGCGCGCGCGATTTCTTCGCGCGATGGAGCAGCCGCGCCGCGCGATCGATCACCTCGCCCACCGGAGACCCCGCGGTGACCTCGATGCGTCCGGTCGCGAGGGCCATCGGCTCGCGCGGGAGCGAAGCACGAAGCGCGATCGCGCACCTTGCCGCCTGCGCCGCTTGATCGGTCGCGCTCGCGTATCCCGACAAGACCGCGACGAGCGATCCGTCCGCGAGCCACTCGAGCTGCGCGCCGAGCCGCGTCACCGCTTCGCCTATTCGCGAGGGCAGCGCGTCGCTGTCGACGCTCGCCGTCTTCGCGTCCGCGTCCGAGCGCGCCGCCGTCCCCGCGCCGATGACGACGATGCTGACGAAGCGCTGCTCGCCCTCCGTGAGCGCCGGCGGTCGCACGCTGAGGATTTGCACGCTCGCCGGTCCGACGATGCGATCGAGCGCCTCGATCTCGCTCGCCAACGCGGTGCCGTCGGCCGGCCGCTTCGCGGGATCCTTCGACAGCATGCGCGCGACGAGATCGTCGAGCGGCCGCGGCACGCTCGGCAGGAGCTCCTTCACACGCGGCGATCGCTCGAGGAGGATCTTCGCGAGCACGGCGAGCGGATCGTCGCCTTCGAACGGCAGCCGCCCAGTGAGGCATCGGAACATCACGCAGCCGAGCGCGTAGACGTCCGCGCGCGCACCGACGTCGCGAAGCGCGCGCGCTTGCTCCGGCGCCATGTACCCGGGCGTGCCGAGCACGCCGCCCGGGCGCGTGACGTCGGACGGCAGCGGCGCGAGGCGCGCGATCCCGAAGTCGATGACCTTGATCTTCTCGCAGTCGCCGTCGACCAGAAATAAATTCGACGGCTTGATGTCGCGGTGCACGACGCCCGCCGCGTGCGCCGAGCCGAGCGCGAGTGCGACACGCCGCCCGACCGCGAGCGCCTCGGGCACCGACAGCGCGCCGCGCGACAACCGCCGCGCGAGCGTCTCGCCTTCGAGCCACTCCATCGCGAGGTACGGCTCACCCGCGGCCGTCACGCCGAAGGCGACGAAGCGCACGATCCCCGGATGCCGGAGCTGCGCGAGCAGCCGTGCCTCGCGCGCGAATCGCTCGAGCGCGCGATCGCGCGCGTCGCTGGCGTTGCCGAGCCGACCTCCCTCGGGACGGTCGAGCACCTTGAGCGCGACGACGTCGCCCGTCTGCGCGTCGTGCGCGCGAAAGACGCGCCCCATTCCACCGGATGCGGCGAGGCGCTCGACGACGAAGCGATCGGTCGGGCTCTCGTCGCGCGTCACTCGAGCGAGCGTACCAAACGCGCGTGCGTACCTCGTCAGAACCGAACGGCGTGGAGCTTCCCGTCCATCTTCGACCTCACGGCGTCGCGACCGCCGGACGAAGCTCGCCGAGGATGTACTGCGTGCTCGCCAGGTACTTCTTCGCGGCCGCCTTCACGCGGTCGGACGTGATCTTGTTCACCATCGCTTCGAAATCCAAGACGAGCTTCGGATCATCCGCGTACGTGTACGCGACGCCGAGCTCGCGCAGCCAATAGCCGTTCTCTTTCAAGTTGGTCTCGTGCGCGCGCCGGCGGAGCTCCTTCACCTTCGCGAGGTAGTCCGCGCCGATCCCGTTGGCCTGGAGCGCCTTGATCTCGTCGAACACGGCCTTCTCGAGCTTGTCGATGTTGTCGGGCGCGCAGCTGAAGCTCACGCCGAACGTGAACTCTTGCTTCGGACGGCGCGAGAGGCTTCCCGATGCGCTCACTCCATAGACACCACCCATGTCCTCGCGAAGGACCTCGCGCAGGCGAATGCGCAGCACCTCGCCGAGCATCCGCATGTCGTTGTCCGCGTCACGCGACCACGCCTCGCTGCCGTGGAACGTGAGCGCGACGCGCGCCTTCGGCTCGGAGCCTTTCGCGATCGCCTTTTTTGCCACGCCGCGCGGGCGCACGACGTTCACGTCCTTCCATTTCTCTTTGCGGTTCGTCGACGGGAGCGAGCCGAGGTACGTCTCGGCGAGCGTCTTCGTGCGATCGAGATCGAGGTTGCCGACGAAGACGAACGTGAAGCCCGACGCGTCCGCGAACCTGTCCTTGTAGAACGCGATCGCTTTGTCGAGATCGACCTTCGCCAGCGACTCGGGCGTCGTCGGCTGGCGGCGGCGGTGGTTCTGCGTCGAGAAGAGGGAGAGGTCTTCGTAGAACGACGTCTCGGGCGAGAGGCGGCGGTTCTTCGCGTGCTCGGTCTCGTTCGCGCGCCACGCCTGGAAGGCGCTCTCGTCCTTGCGCGGCGCCGTGAACGACAAGTAGACGAGCTGGAACATCGCATCGAGATCGCTCGGCGACGCTCCGCCCGAGACGCCTTGCTCGATCTCGCCGACGTACGCGGAGACGGAGACGACCTTCCCCGCGAGCGCCTTGCGAAGCGCCGTCGCGTCGAGCGATCCAATCCCGCCTTGACCGACCACCGTGCTGGCGAACCGCGCCGACTCGTAGTCGGCGTCGGACGCGAGCGACGTGCCGCCGGGCGCCCACGCGGTCATGCGCACTTCGTCGTTCTTGAAGTCGGTCGGCTTCACGACGACGCGCACGCCGTTCTTCAACGTCCACTCGGTGACGCCGAGCTCGGCGATCGTGCGCGTGGAGACGACGGGGCCGGGCGTCGGCGCCGTCGCCATGAGCGGCGCGCTCGCGGCGCCGTCGTCGTACGGTTTGATGTCGCGCCCGGCGACGTCCTTCATCGTCGCGAGGAGCGCGGCCTCGGTGGGCTTGGTCATCGTCGCGGGCCCCGTCACGGTGACGACGCGGCTGCCGGTGCCGAGCGACTTGCCGAGGCGGTTCAGCTCGTCGAGCGTGATGGTCGGCACGAAGCTCTTCGCGAGCTCGAGCTCCGCCTCCGGTCCGGGCATCGCCTCTTGCTGGAGGAAGTTACGCACGATCTCGCGGGCGAGCGCGCGCCCGTCCTCGGTGTCGCGCTGCTTCACCGACTGCTCGAACTGCCGCATGACGTCGCTCTTCGCGCGATCGAGCTCCGACGCGACGAACCCGTGTCGCTCGACGCGCAGCATCTCTTCGATGACCGCGCTCAAGCCTTCTTGCACCGCGCCTTCCTTCACCGTCACGAACTGCGTGAAGGAGTCGGCCGTGCGCACGAAGCTCCCGCTGCGCGAGCCGGCGAAGAGGAACGGCGCGTTCGGCTTTCGACGGATCTCGTCGAGGCGCGCGTTGAGCATCGCGTTGAAGAGCTGCTCCGCGATCGTGCGGCGGTAGTCCTTCGCGCTCGCGACGGGGCGATGCGGCATCTTCGACATGACCGAGATCACCGTCGTCGTTGCTTCGGGATCGGTCTCGATCGACACGAGCTGCTCGGCGTGCGACGGCACCGGCACCGCGGGACGCACGCGCGGAGTCGCCGGCGGCTTCTGCGATCCGAACTCTTCTTTGATCTTGGCTTCGACCTCGGCGGGCGCAAAATCGCCGACCGCGATGACGGCCATCAGATCCGGCCGGTACCAATCCTTGTAGAAGCGAACGAGCGCGTCGCGCGGCGCGCCCTTGATGATCTCCGCCTTTCCGATGGTGATGCGCTCGGCGTACTTCGATCCGTGAAAGACCACCGGCGCTTGCTTGTCGAAGAGGCGCATCCCGGCGCCGCGGCCGAGCCGCCACTCCTCGAGAACGACGCCGCGCTCCTTCTCGACCTCGTTCGGATCGAACGTGATGCTGTCGGACCAGTCGCGCAAGACTCCGATCGCGCGGTTCAACAGATCGCCTTGATCGGTCGGAACGGTGAGCGTGTAGACCGTCTCGTCGAACGACGTGTATGCGTTGAGGTCGGCGCCGAACGAGACGCCGCTCTTCTCGAGCATGTCGACGAGCGCCTGCTTCGGGAAGCGCGTCGTGCCGTTGAATCCCATGTGCTCGACGAAGTGCGCGAGCCCGCGTTGGTCGTCGTCTTCGAGGACGGAGCCCGCGTTGACGGCGAGCCAGATCTGCGCGCGATGCTCCGGCTTCTTGTGCGGGAGGACGTAGTAGGTGAGGCCGCTCGCGAGCTTTCCGGTCTTGATGCGCGCGTCGAGCGGCAGCGGAGGATCGGGGACGGCGTCGGCGACCGGCGTCGACGACGCGCTCGTTACCGGCTTCGGTGTGACGGCGGGCGCGGTCGGGCCACACGCGCCGGCGAGGATCGAGAGGAGGAGGGTGAGCGCGAGAGCGGCGAGACGCATGGCGGCAGGGTAGGTTTGCATCGCCCGCGACGCCAGCGCGTCTCGACGTCGGCGGCTCAGCCGAGTGACGCGCGAATTTCCACGAGCGCGGCTTCGATCCGATCCTCGGGCTCCGTTCCGATGCCGATGCGGACGAAACGACGGGTGCTCTCTCCGTAGTACTTCCCGGGAACCACGGCGATCGCCTTCTCGCGCAGGAGCCGCTCCGCGTACTCTTCGGAGTCGAGCCCCAACGCCTTGATGTCGACGAAGAAGTAGAACGTGGATGCGCCGCTCATCGCTTCGAGGCCGAGGCGGTCCATCACCTTGCGCACGCGCGCGCGCTTTTGCACGATCTGCTCGATCTGCGGAGCGACGCACCGCCGGATGTCTTCGAAGTACTCCGCGCAATAGAGCTGCAACACAGTCGGCGCGCAGGTCACCAAGTGCTGATTGAGCTTGAGCGCGTCGGCGATCACCGTCTCGTGCGCGATCATGTAGCCGAGCCGCCAGCCCGACATTCCCATGTTCTTCGAGAGCGAATTGACGACGACGAGATTCTGAAACGACGGATCGAGGAGACCGCTCGACGAGAACTCACCCTCCACGCAGAACTCGCTGTAGGCCTCGTCGACCAGCAACGTCGCGCCATGAGCCCGGCACGAATCGTAGACGTGCCGGAGCGCTTCGGCGCTGTAGACGCTCCCCGCGGGGTTGTTCGGATTGTTGAGGATGACGAGCTTCGTGCGCGGCGTGAAATACTCCTTGATGCCCGTCACGCGCGTAAAATGCGGAATGGCCACGGGAACGCCGCCCGCCAAACGCACCTGCGCCGGATAGCTGAGCCAGTAGGGCTCTTGAACGAGCACCTCGTCGCCCGGCTCGAGGAGCGCCGTGAGCGCGAGGTAGATGCACATCTTCGACCCGATCGAGACGAGAACGTTCGTGTCCGGGTTCGCGCGCACTCCGTAGCTCGCGAGATAATCGTCGGCGATGCGGCTGCGCAGCGCCGGCACACCGCGGCTGTCGGAGTAGTGATAGCCACGCGTGAAATCCAACTTGCCGAAGTCGAACATCGGGATATCGAAGAACGCCTCGCCGAGCGAAAGGACCGTGACGTCCTTCCCCTCGCGCTGCGCTTCCGAGACGAGCTGATTTATCCGGATCGAGCCCGCCTGGGAAATGCTGTCCACGAGTCGACGACTCATCGCTTTTCACTCCGTGACGGCCAGAACAAGACGGAGAGCGCCGCGGCGACGAGGAGGACGGACGCCCCTCGGAACGCGAGCTCCATGCCTCTTGCCTCCGCGATCTTTCCCCAGATCGAGCTCGACAATGCGAGCACTCCATAGAAGCCAATGAAGTAGATCGATATCGCGCGCGCGCGCATCTCCGACGGGAACATCGCTTGCGCGGTCGCGTTGAAGAGCGAGACGATCATCGCGTACGACACGCCGAGGCCGAGCGCGACGGCCACCGCGGCGATCGTGCCCGAGATGAGCGTCATCGCGAAGAGAGAGACGGCGAAGAGGAGCGATGCGAAAAGGATGAGTCGATCGAGCGACCATCGTCTCTTCAGATCCGGCAGCGAGAGCGCGGCGCCCACCGCGCCGGCGCCGATGGCTCCCATCAGCACACCGAACCCTGCCGAGCTCGTCTGAAGAACCGTTCGCGCGTAAATCGGAAAGAGGCACCAGAACGCGTTGGTGCAGAAGTAGACGACTGTGATTCGGAGCAGCAGGCCACGAAAACCCGCGTTCGATAGGCACGTGACGAACGCTTCGCGAATGTGGCGACCGATGTGGAGCGAGCCGTCGGCGCGCGGCGTCGGTGCGCTCTCGCGGTGCCATCGGTAGTAGACGACGGCCAAGCCGACCGCGGACGCCGCGTTGACGAAGAAGACTGGAAACGCGCCGGCGCGCCCGATCAAGAATCCGGCGAGCGCGGGGCCGAGAGCCCGGCCGAGGTTGAAGCTCAGGTTGTTGAGGCTCGCGACCACGGGGATGTCTTCCGGCTCCACGACGGTCGACAGCGCCGCCTGCGACGCGGGCAGGTCGATTGCGTTGGTGACGCCCAACGCGAAGACCGCGATGAGCAACGTGTACGGATTGAGCCACGGCGATATGGCAAGGAGCGCCATGCCGAGCGCAAACACGGCGCGCGCGGCCTGCACACGATAAAGGAGCTTCGGGCGATCCATCGCGTCGGCCATCGCGCCCGACGGAAGCGCGAGGAGGAACATGGGTAACGTGCTCGACGCCTGGATGAGCGTGTTGAGCAGCGGCGACATCGACAGATCGGTCATCGTCCACGACGCGCCGACCGAATTCATCCAATAGCCGAAATCGGACGCCAGATTCGCGAGCCACAGCGCGCGAAAGAGGCGATTGTCGAAGAGCGGTCCCCAATTGCGGGCGAGCGCTCGGCCGAATCTACTCGGCAGCGCGCCAGCTCGTGTTTTGGTCGAACCATTCATGAAGGCCGAGGATCCTCTTTCGCAGTTCCGCTTCGCTCGAAGCCACGAGCAGGAAGCTCGCGAGCTCGTCGTCGCTCATCGTCATTCGGCGGTACTCGTCGCCCGGCTTGCCGCGTACTTGGTAGTCGAGGACGAAGCTCTCGTTGCACGCCGTGGGGATCGACTCGAGTCGTCCGTCGCGCGGCGAGATCAAGAGGCGACCGGCGAGCTGGTCTCCGAGCCCCTTTGGCGTCGCGCGCACGTTGCAGGCGTCGACTCCCCAGAGCTGCGAGCGGAGCCACTCGAGCTTCATGTCGACGTCGTACGAGAGGCGCACTTCTTCGTTGATCCCGTTTCCGCCCAAACGACACGCGACCTCGCAAAGGACGATGTTGCCATCGTTCTGAAGGAAAGCCTCCAGGTGAAAGAGGCACTCGCGCGGCGTCGGGAATGCCTCCAAGAGGACGCGCGACGCGAAGGCGCACAGTCGCTCGCGGTCGGGATTTCCCGCGCCCATGACATAGCTTCCGAGGAAGCTCTGGTCGCGGACGTATTCGAGCGCCGTATGAATGAAGCGCGACGCACTCACGACTTGCATGCGCCCGTCGAGGATCAGTCCGTTGACGTGACAGAGCGCGCCTTCGACGAATTTTTCGGCGAGTAAGTGAGGCAGGCCGAGGTTGTTGCCAAACGGTTGTCGATCGGCGAACGCCGCGAGATCCGCTTCGGAGCGAAGCACGTGCGTCTGCGCCGATCCCATGCCGCGGAGCGGTTTGACGACGATCGGGTAGCCGACGTCGCGAACGAACGAGGCGATATCGGTCATCGTTTGCACTTCGGCGTGCCGGGCCACGGGGATGCCGCCCGCGGTCGCGCGCCTCTTCATCAGGAGCTTGTCGCGGAAGACGAGAATGTCCGCCGCCGACGGCCCCGCGATGCCGAGGAGCTCGCGCAGCTTGGCGGCGCGGAACAAGTCGTCTTCGCCCGTGGCCACGATGTTCGTGAGCGGCGACGAAGCGTGAAGCGCGATGGCGTCGAGCTCCACGCGATCGTTCGTGCCGAGGTCCGAATAGAAATGAATCGATTGGAATACGTCCGACAGATCGCGTTTCGTACGGACCCGATGCGTTTCGCTCCCCTCGGACGTGAAGAGGATCGCGGGCTCGCGAACGAGCTCTCTCCAGGCCTGGCGGGATATCGAGCCGAGGAGCTTAGGCGGGATGAGGAGTAGCGTCGCCATGCAGGTCCTTTGAATGGGCTCGTCGCAGAAGATCGGACACGATCTGCGCGGCGATCCGGTCCGCCTTTTCGACGTTGAGCTCGAGCGTGCTCGTGAAGAGATGCGTGCCCGAGGTGAGATTTCCCACCGCAAACAAGCTGGGGTCGGAGCAGCCGTCTTTGTCGATGGCGTGCAACGAGTCGAAGTCGACGCAGATGCCGCCGAATGCGTGCGCGTGAATGGTCCCCTGCGCGAGGAGCGATTGAACGAGCGGAGAGTGGCACTCCGAGAGGTGACGCGGGGCGCCGGTCGCGTTGATGACGTAGTCGTACGTCGTCGTGCCCTGGTCCGTGAAGTCGAGTCGAAAGACGTTCGCGTTCGTATCGAATCTGACGCGCGTGAGGTTGCGCTCCACGGTCAGCCGCTGCTCTTGCAGGAGCGTCAGCATCTTCTGCGCGTTCACGAGCGGTACCGGAACCCAATGGCTCATGAACCGGCTGTAGAACCGATCCAGGAACAGTCGTTTGTCGTCCGCGGCGAGGTGGTGCCAAAGGACCTCGAGCATCGGATTCAATGCTTCGCCGATCGATTGCCAGGTTCGCGCACCGTGTTGCGCAGCGGCCACTTGCGCGGCCAAGTGCTCGGTGGGAGGCGCCCACGACGGGAAGTCGTCGTCCCAAGACACGGATACGTCGTGCCGCTGCATCTCCATCTCGAGCCATCGGAGGACCGTTGGCCACCTCAGCGCGCGACGGCCGTGATCGGTCTCACGCGCGATGTTGGC
>JAYVXB010000682.1:0-11733 GCA_043785585.1 Deltaproteobacteria bacterium
GTTGCGCGCGGACGACGCGATGATCGACGCACGCGCGCGTATCGCGGAAGCTGCGGCGCGCCTCGCGATCCTCCCCGCAGACTCGCGCGGCGCGGCGCGGGGCGCGATCCAAGCGGCGCGCCAGGCGAGGAAGGCGGGGCTCCCGGAAATCGAGGCGCTCGCGATCGCCGTCGTGAGGCGCGCGCGGACGCGACGGGTGCACGCGCCGTCCGTGCCGTATCCTGCGGTGGTGGGCAACGACGACGCAGAGCTCTGGCGATGGCTCGACGCGCTCGCTTCGGGCGAGCGCGCTCCTGACGCCGCGCTCGATCTCGCGCGATGGCTCGTACGGGTGAGCGGCGCCGAGCGCGTCTTCGTCGCCGAGATCCACGGTTCGGGCGTCGAGCGCGCGTGGGGCGTCGACCTCGACGGCCTCGAAGTGAGCGACGCCGCGCGACGCATCGATCCCGATCTCGCCGTCGCGGCATGCGCGAGCGCCGAACCGACGTACCAACGCGACGTCGAGACCAGCGGCGGGCGCGGCTCGCGGATCGCCGTGGCGTCCACGCTCCCCGATGCGAGCGGCGTCGGTCGCGCGCTCGTGGTGCTCGAGCACCGATTTCGGACCGGACTCTTCGACGCGCTCGCGGCGGCGGACGCGAAAAAGTGGGCGACGCTCGCCGCGCTCGCGCTCCGCGTCGACGACCGCGACGACGACACCGCGCGCGACGGCGCGCCTCCGCCGCGCGACGTGACGCGCGACGCACGACGCGACGCCCCGCTCGCCGCTACGACGGCGATACCGATCCTCGAAGCGCGACGCAGCTTCCCCACGATCGTCGGCACGAGCACGCAGCTGCGCAAAGCGCTCGCACGCCTCGACGCGGCGATCGACACCGATCTCCCGGCGCTCGTCGTCGGCGAGACGGGATCGGGCAAGGAGCTCTTCGCGCGCGCCCTCCACGATCACGGCCCGCGCGCGAAGGCGCCGTTCGTCGCCGTGAACTGCGGCGCGATCCCCGACGCGCTCTTCGAGGCGGAGCTCTTCGGCCACGCACGCGGCTCGTTCACCGGCGCGGAGCGCGCGCGGCCAGGGCTCGTCGCGCGCGCGGAGGGCGGGACGCTCTTGCTCGACGAGATCGGCGAGCTGCCGCTCGGGCGTCAAGCCGCGCTCCTTCGCGCGCTCGAGTCGCGGCGATTCCGCGCGGTCGGCAGCGACGAGGAGCGACCGTTCGATGTTCGCATCGTGACGGCGACGAACCGCGATCTCGACGACGCCGTCGAACGCGGCGCGTTTCGGCGCGATCTCCTTTTTCGCCTCAACGTCATCGAGATCCGCGTCCCGCCGTTGCGCGAGCGACCCGAGGACGTTCCGCTTCTCGCGCGTGCGTTTCTCGACCGCGCCGGCTCGCACGCCGAGATCTCGCCCGACGCGATGTCCGCGCTCGTGTCGTACGAGTGGCCGGGCAACGTCCGGGAGCTCGAGCACCAGATGCAGCGGCTCGCCGCGACGCGGGTCGAGCGGATCCTCGAAGAGCACCTCCCTCGCGCCGCACGGGCGCAGCGTCGCGACGCGCCGAAGCGCGTGGTCGCGATCGCCACCGCCGCCACGCCGCGACGTCGCGAGCGCGTCACGGAGACCGAGGAGCGCGCCGAGGTCGAGCGCACGCTCGCCAACGCGGGCGGCAACATCAGCCTCGCGGCGCGGCACCTCGGCCTCACGCGCCATGGGCTCAAGAAACGAATGGTTCGTCTTGGAATGCGGTCGCCGGCGATCGGCGACCGACGGAGCACGTCATGAAGCGACTCTTCTTTGGATGCTTGCTGCTCGCCGCCGTGGCGTGCGGGGGTTCGACGGGATCGAACGGTACGCAAGGGGACGCCGGTGACGCCGCAACCGCGTCGTGCAGCGCGAGCGCCGTCGACGGCATCCTCGTCGCGAGCGTCGGCGGAGGATCGAATCCGCTCGATCCGCTCGGCTACCCGTCGTACGCGATCGACGGCTGCACGCTCGTCTACGTCGCGGCGACGAGCGCGTCGGGCGCAGGCGCGCTGACGCTTCGCGATCTCGGCACGGGCGCCGAGACGCTGCTCGATCCCGCGAGCGCGTCGCCGCGCCGGCCCAGCATTTCGGGTGACATGATCGCGTGGGAGACGAAGGACGGCGTCGTCGGGCGAAAGGGCGGCACGACCTACCGACTCACGGGCTTCGCGTATCCGACGGGCGAGCCGCGCGCCACCGACGACGCGATCGTCTTCACCGCGTTCCTCCAACCGCACGGCGACTCGGATGTCTACCTCTGGATCCCCGGCGACGCGCGCGTCCCGCAAGCCATCGCGACCGGCCCGGGCGAGCAGCGCTTCGCCGACGTCTCCGCCACGCTCGTCGCGGTCTCGGACTTCTCCGAAGATCCCACCGGCACATTCGACGACGCGCGCCTCAGCCTCGCCGACATCGTCGTCTTCGATCGCGCGACACTGACGAAGACGATTCGCCACGTCGACGGCAAGCAGGCGTTCCCGATGCTCTCGCGCAGCGGGCAGCTCGGCTACCTCGATTGGGCCACGGTGCACCCCGAGCCCAAGCTCAGTCAGTGGACGCTCCGCGTCGGCAACGCGCTCTCGCCGCCGGCGGGCGATGCGAACGCGAAAGGGACCGGCACGGTGCTCACGAACACGCCGTACGTGCGCCCTTCGGTGCGCGGCGCGTTCCTCGAGTGGGTCGACGAGTCGGGAGGAGCGAGCGCGCTCTTCCGTCGGCCGATCGATCTCTCCGCGCCCGCGACGACCGCGCTCTCCGGCGTCGCGCTGCTCGGCCCGGTCGCCGGCGAATCGGTCACCGTCGTCGGCACGCAAGTGAACGGTGCGATCTCGCTCCGCGGAGTCGCGCGTTAGGCCGACGCGCCCACGACTCGACATGGCGCTTCGTGGTACGAAGCCGGTCCTAGATGAGCACCGACGCGCAACAGACCTCCGCGCCCGTGCACTCGCGCGAGTTCCTGAAGCGGCGCACGCTCAACTGGATCGTGCTCGGCGCGAGCTACGCCGCGTACTACATGGCGCGCTACAACCTCGCGATCGCCGACAAGACGATCGGCGACGCACTCGGCTTCGACCGCACGCGGATGGGCGATCTCAAAGGGATCGGCAAGGCCGTCTACGGGACGTCCGCGCTCCTCAACGGCCCGCTCGCGGATCGCCTCGGCGGAAAACGCACGCTGCTCATCGGTCTCATGGGGACGTTCGTCGCCAGCCTCATCTTCGGCGCGTGCGCCTTCCTCCCGATCCGCGGCGGATGGATCTTCGCCGTCCTCGCGGCCGCGTGGGCGCTCAACAACTATTTCCAATCGTACGGCGCGCTCTCGATCGTCAAGGTCAACGCCGCGTGGTTTCACCTTCGCGAGCGCGGGACGTTCAGCGGGATCTTCGGCGGAATGATCCAGAGCGGGCGCCTGCTCGTCTGGGCGCTCGGGCTCCTCGCGCTCGGGATGGCGGTGCCGTGGCCGTGGCTCTTCCTCGTGCCCGGGATGATCCTCCTCGTCTTCCATTTTCTCGCCAAGCGCTTCGTCGAGAACAGCCCGAAGGACGCAGGCCTCGGCGATCTCGACGTCGCCGATGCATCGTCGGGCGACACCGAAGAGAAACCGGGCGTCCTCGCGATCGTGAAGCGCGTGTTCACCAACCGCGCGATGCTCACGATCGCGCTCGCCGAGTTCTGCACCGGCTTCGTCCGCAACGGCACCGACGAGTGGTTCCCGCGCTACATGCAGGAGGTCTACACCGTAAACCTCAAAGACCCGAAGCTCCTCCTGACGGCGATCGGCGCGCCCATCTCGGCGATCTGCGGCGGCCTCATCTGTGGATGGGTCTCGGACCGCTTTTTCGCTTCGCGCCGCGCCCCCGTCGCCCTCTTCGCGTACGTCGGCCAGGCGACGTGCATGCTCTTCCTCGGGCGGGTCAGCTCGATGGGCGAAGCGGGGCTCATGCTCGTCGTCAACTCGTTCTTCGTACAAGGGACGCACGGACTGCTCACGGGCGTCGCGTCGATGGATTTCGGCGGCAAGAAAGGCGCGGCCACGGCGGCGGGGTTCTTCGACGGCTGCCAATACTTCGCAGGCGCGGTCGGCGGCTTCGCGATCGGACGCCTCGTAACGAGCTACGGGTGGGGCGCGTGGCCGCCGCTGCTCGCGGCGTTCGCGGCGCTCGGCGCGATCCTGATGGCGACGATGTGGAACGCGCGCCCCGGACGCAGCGGGCACTGAGCATTCGCTATTCCGCCGCGGCCGCCTCGAGCTCCTCGGCTTCGACCTTCTTCTTCGGCGCGTCGAAGCGTCGGAAGGTCCATGCATGTTGCACGAAGTACGCGAAGATCCCTTCCGGGAACACGACGCCGCCGCTCAGCCCGTACGCCTTCGGCTTCTCGCCCTTTGGCAGGTACACAGTCCCGAACATCCAATCCCAAATCGCGAGCTTGGTCCCGTAGTTGATCCCGCCTTCGGTCAGGTGGCTCGAGTGGTGCCACCGATGCGCCTCCGGCCCGTTGATCACGCGCTGGAGCCAGCCGCTCTTCACGTCGATGTTCGAGTGGATGTACATCCCCCAGGTCGCGTCGATCACGCCTTTGATCAGCCAAAGATCCGCGCGCGCGCCGAGCAGCATGAACGGCGCGTACTCGATCGTCTGGTTGATGATGATCTCGAGCGCGTGCGATCGCGACCCGGCGAGCCAGTCGACGTTCTTCACCGAGTGGTGCGCCTCGTGGACGCGCCACAGGTACTTGTTGTTGTGCTGAAGGCGATGAAACCAATAGATGTAGAAATCGTGCGCGACGAACAGCGCGCCGAGCTGCACCCATAGAGGCCAGCCCGAGATGAGGTGCAGCCGAGACAGCCCGGTCCCCGCGTCGAGCACGTCGACCGTCAGCCACTTGATGACGAGGCCGAGGAAGTAGCTCTGGACGAGCGTGTACCAGAAGAAATCCGTGAAGAAGCCTTCGCGAAAGAGCTTCTGTCCTTTGTCGTAAGGAAAGAAACGCTCGAGGGCGATCATGAAGAGCGCCCACGAGACGATGATGATCGGCGAAAGGATCTCCCACGGCGGCATCGGTTACCTCGACTCGACGGACGCTCGCGCGTCAGGCGCCGTTCGTCAACGCGCGACGACCGCGGTGGCCGTTCGATCCGTTCGTGGCATGGGCGACGGACGCGCCGTTGCCGTTTGCCGCGGCGCTGTTGGCCGCAATCCCAGGCTGGCTCGGGTGCACGCCGCTCTCTTCTTCGCCGTGGACGCGGCGGAGCTTCTTGCGCGCAGCGAGCTCGCCCTCGTGGACGCGCTTGATGCCGTCGCCGAGCGAACGCTCGATGTCGCGGATGTTCGACACGAGACGAACGAGACCGACGATCTCCACCGACGCGGCCTGATCCGTCCCCCACATCGTGCGATCGAGCGTGATGTGGCGCTCGACGAACGTCGCGCCCATGGCGACCGCCGCCCACGTCGACGAGAGGCCGACCTCGTGCCCCGAATACCCGATGGGAACGCTGGGGTACATCGCCTTCAGCGTGTGGATCATCTTGAGGTTGAGCGCGTCGACTGGACACGGATACGTCGACGTCGAGTGCGCGACGAGGAGGTTGTCGAGGCCGACCGTCGCGAGGCTCCGCTCGATCTCCTGCATCGTCGACATGCCGGTCGACATGATGAGCGGCTTACCCGTCGACTTCATTTTGGCGAGGAGCTTGTGGTCGGTCAGCGACGCCGACGCGGCCTTGTAGCAAGGCGTGTCGAACCGCTCCATGAAGTCGACCGACTCTTCGTCCCAACACGAGACGAACCACTCGATGTGTCGCTCTTTACAATAGCGATCGATCTCGCGGTAGTCGCGCGAGCTGAACTCGACCTTGTGGCGGTAGTCGATATACGTCATCCGCCCCCAGGGCGTGTCGCGCTCGATGTACCACTGGTCCTTCGGGACACAGAGCTCCGGCGTCCGCTTCTGAAACTTCACCGCGTCGCAACCGGCGAGCACGGCGCCGTCGATGAGCTTCTTCGCGACCTCGAGCGAGCCGTTGTGATTGATGCCAATCTCCGCGACGACGAAGACCGATTGGCCATCCCCCACGCGCCTATCACCGATTCGAACCGCAGCACGATCGTTCATGGCTTTCCTCATGTCGCAGCAACCTGCGAACTCGTAACCACACCCAGACCCTGAACGCAGGTACTCACCTGCGCGCCGCGAGGATCAACGCGGTTCGTCTCGAAGCTCTAGAATCCATTCCGCGAAATCGCGAAACGCCCCATGTCCCCCCGCCACGTCGCACGTGTAGATCGCGCCCGCTTTCACCGCCGAAATCGCATCCGATGGCGCGGCCGTCAACCCGTCTTTGCCTACCGCCTGCATGATGCCCAGGTCGTTCACGTCGTCTCCGATATAGGCGAGCTGCCCTGTTGCGAGACCTGTCGTTTGCAAGATCACTTCCAGGTGCGCGAGCTTGTCGTCGACGCCGAGATATACGTGCGAAAGCCGCAATTTTTTCGCTCGCGCGGCCACGCACTCGGACCTCTCGCGCGTGAGAAACGCTGTCGCGATTCCGACATTTCGCAGCCTCTCGACACCCATGCCGTCGCGGACGTTGAAGCGCTTCATCTCTTCGCCGCGCGCGGAATAGTAGACGCCCGCGTCGGTGAGCACGCCGTCGACGTCGGTGACGACGAGCGCGACGCGACGCGCGCGCGCGCGCAGGAGTGAGCGGGAAATCCTCGCGGATGCCCGCACGCTCGTTCGCCGCGTCACCACGCCGTCCAACCCCCGTCGACGACGAGGTTCGCGCCGGTCATGTACGACGACTCGTCGCTCGCCAGGAAGACGACGGCGCCACGATAGTCATTTGGTCTAGCCATTCGCTTCAGCGGCGTGCGCTTCGCATAGGCATCGATGAACCAAGCGTCCTGCCCGTTCTCCACCCCACCGGGAGAAAGCGCGTTCACGCGTACGTTCTTCTCACCCCAATAGGCGGCGAGGAAACGCGTGAACGATAGGACTGCGCCCTTCGTCACCGGGTATGCTGCGGATTTGTAGAAGCTCTGTTTGCCGTCGGGTTGCACATAAAGCGATTGATCGGGCGCGACGATGCCATAGGTCGAAGCGACGTTGACGATGCTCCCGGCCTTACGCTCGGCCATCACGGCACCGATCGTCTGGCAGCAAAGGAACATTCCGGTGACGTTCACGTCGAGCGATCGCTGCCAGAGATCCAGCGGGTAGTTCTCGAACTTCGACAGCTCGGCCGCAGCCGCGGGGCTCTCGAACTTGTCGTTGATCGCCGCGTTGTTGACGAGTACGTCGACGCGCCCGAAGCGCGCCAGCACCGCGTCGCGGAGCGCGACGACCGACGCTTGCTTCGTGATGTCGGCGCCGAGCCCGATCGCGTTCGGCAGCTCCCGCGCGAACACTTCGCACGCCTTCCCGTCGACGTCGGTCGCCACGACGCGCGCCCCCGCCTCCGCGAGCGCCCTGCAATGCTCCTTACCAAGAAGCCCGAGCGCCCCCGTCACCACCGCGACCTTGTCAGTCAGATCGAACACGCACGACTCCTACGGGTTTATGGGAGGACCGCCAAGGCGCCAAGCCGCCAAGACGGATTGGCGAGAGCGAGACTCCAATTCCACTCTCCCCTTGGCGGCTTTGCGTCTTGGCGGTCAAACTTCATTTCTGCTTAGGCTTGGTGTTGAAGTTGCTCGTCTTCCGAAACACCGCCGCGACCGCCTCGCCGCGAAGCGCCCCCTTCACGTTCCCCGCGTCGACCGCCGCCGCGAGGATTGGCAGGACTTCTTTGTAAGCAGCGAGTGTATGCGCGACGTCGGCGTCCGAGTGCGCGAGCGACATGTTGTGGAATCCGCCCCAGAGGACGCCGCGCTTGATGAGCTCTTGTTGCACGAGCGACTTCATCTCGAGCGGGCTCGCAGCTTTTCCGCCGGTGGTTGGGGCCGGGGCCCCAACCGAAGCGTTACCGGCCGAGGGATCCGCGAACGTCACGATCGTCCGGCAATCGAAGCCGCTGCACGCCGTGTACGCGAGACCGAGGTCGCGCGTGATCTGGTTGTATCCCTCACGCAATTTCTTCCCTTGCGCGGCGAGGTGCGCCGGCACCTTCTTGTCGCGGAGCTCGCCGATGGTCGCCTTGGCCGCCGCGAGCGAGAGCGCTTCGCCGCCGAACGTCGTGAAGAAGAAGACCTCCTTGTCGAGGAGCTGCATGACGTCGCGCCGCCCCGTGAGCATCGAGATCGGCATTCCGTTCGCGACCGCCTTCGAGAAGCACGCGAGGTCCGCCTTCACGTCGAAGTACTCTTGCGCGCCGCCGAGCGCGAGACGAAAGCCCGTCCACATCTCGTCGAAGATCAGCAAGGTGCCATTCTTCGTGCAGACGTCGCGGAGCTTCTTGAGGAAGTCGTCCTTTGGCGCCTCGAAGACGATGGGCTCCAAGATCACGCACGCGACGTCGGCGTCGAGCGAGTCGATGACGCCCTGGATGTCGTTGTAGTTGAACGTGTAGGTCAGATCCTGCGTCGCCTGCGGGATGCCTTTGTTGCGATCGGTGACGCCGATGTACCAGTCGTGCCACCCGTGGTACCCGCAGCAGAGCACCTTGTTTCGCCCCGTGAACGCGCGCGCGAGGCGCACCGCAGCGGTCGTCGCATCGCAGCCGGTCTTGCTGTAGCGGACGCTCTCGGCATTCGGCACGACGTCGCGCACGAGCTCGGCGACCTCGACTTCGAGCGGATGCATTTGCGAGAACGTGATCCCGTCGCGGAGCTGCTCGACGATTGCACGGTCGACCACTTCGTTGCAGTACCCGAGCGACAGTGGGCCTATCCCCATTTGATAGTCGATGTACTCGTTCCCATCGACGTCCCAGACGTGCGCGCCTTTGCCGCGCTTGACGTACTTCGGCGCGACGCCATTCACGTATTGCGCGGGCCCTTTCGCGAGCGTCTGCGTGTACGCCGGAATCAGTCCCGTCGCGCGCGCGTAGAGCGCGTCGCTCTCGGTGATCGTCGGATACTCGGGATTCATCTTCACGCCGTTCGGCATCGTCGTTCCCCGCGGTGCGCTCTCTTTTTGTTGAACAGGAAGGTCGGAAGGAACCAACATCATTGGTCCGTGTGCTTTCGGATTCGCTCCGCGACGGCTTCGCCGGTGAATCCTTCGTGCTCGAGGACGTCGGCGAGGAGCGCAGGCTTGAACCAACGCTCTTCGAGCGCGATGGGCAGGACGTCCGCGCTGAGTCGGCGCTTCAAGAAGATCTCGCCGACGATCGAATAGAGGCCGCCCGTGAGGAAGTGATCTTCGAGCGTGACGAGGAGCTTGGCCTCCTTGGCCGCGCGCACGATGACCTCTTCGTCGATCGGCTTGAGCGATCGCAAGTTGACGACGCGGACGCTCTTCCCTCTCGCCTCGAGGATCTCTTTTGCTTTGATCGCCTCGCGCAAGAGAAAGCCGTACGTGAGGATCGCGACGTCGCGTCCGTCGCCGAACGTCTCGGCCTTTCCGATCGCGTAGTCGCTCGTGTGCTCCACCGCGGCTTTTCCCGCGTAGTAGCGGACGTAGACCGGCGCCGGGCTGTCGATGATCTTCGGCAATGCCTGCACGAGCTCGATCTCGTCGGCCGGGCAGACGACCTGCATGTTGGGAATGCCGCGCATCAGCGCGATGTCCTCGATCGCCTGGTGAGTCGGGCCGTTTCCGTCCGATAGAAATCCGGGGACGCCCCCGACGAGCTTCACGGGCAATCCCGAAATCCCCACGTCCGTCCGAATGAACTCGAACGCGCGCAGCGTGAGGAAGGTCGCGAGCGAATGGCAAATAGGGATGCGTCCGCGGAGCGCGAGGCCCGCCGCCGCGCCGATCATCGTCTGCTCGCAGATGCCCACGTCGATGAAGCGACCGCCGAGCTTGGCGGGCAGGTTGCGAATCGCGGCGCGGTTCTCGGCCGTCATGACGACGACGTTGGGGTTCGTCTCGGCGATCTTCTCGAGCGTTTGTTCGTAGCCCATCACCGCACCATCAGGGTTTCGGAGGTGAGCTTCGCGCTGGCCGTGCCGTGCAGCTCCTTCAACAACATCGCGACCTCGTCGTGCGCAAAGTTCACGAACCAGCGATCGGCGCGCTTCTCGATGCTCGGCAGACCTTTGCCTCGCACGGTGTCGCAGATGACGACGCTCGGTTTGCCGCTCGCGAGCGGGAGCGACGCGAACGCGCCGTCGAGCGCGCCGAAGTCGTGACCGTTCACGCGCTTCACCGACGCGCCGAACGCTTCGAACTTGTCGGCGAACGGCTCGAGCGGGATGAGCTCCTCGGTCCGAATGTTCGCTTGGAACTCGTTGCGGTCGACCACGACCACGAGGTTGTCGAGCTTGTGCGCGTTCGCGACGAGCATCCCTTCCCAGATCGTCCCCTCGTCGCACTCACCATCGCCGAGCACCACGAACACCCTATTTTTCGTGCCTCGCAAGCGCATGTCGAGCGCGATGCCGATCGACACCGACAGCAAGTGCCCGAGCGAGCCCGAATGAAATTCGACGCCCGGCACGTTGCGGTTCGGGTGCCAATAGAGAGAATCGTTCGTCTTCAGGTGATTCGCGAGGCGCGCCTTTTCGATGAACCCGAGCTCGGCGAGCGTCCCGTAGAGCGCGGGCACGTCGTGCCCCTTCGACAAGAGAAGGTAGTCGCGATTCGGATCGGCGACGGTCCTCGGCGAGACGTTCAGCACGCGCGAGTAGAGATGAACGAGCAGGTCGGCGCACGACAGCGACGCGCCGATGAAGCATCCGCCGTCGGTCGACATGCGGATGATGTGCTCGCGCACGCGGAGCGCGAGGCCTTCGAGATCGGCGTGCCTGGAAGCGGGCGCCGGGGCGGATTGAGCGGGAGTGACGTTCGTCATGATTCCGAGCTTCTCGTTGCGGAAGGGTGCACGGTCTTCAGATCGTTCAAGTGATGCCGGTACCAATTGACGCCGGCGTAGCGCTGATTGAGCGCGGCGACGTCGGGGCGCGACGCGAGAAAGTCGATGATGTCGCGGAGCGTGAAGATCGGGCGCTCGGGTGTGTAGAGCGCGCCGTAGACCGCGGCGATGAGCGCGTAGTCCTCGGCGTAGTCGATCGTGAAGCGATGGCTCATCGAGAAGTCGAGCCCTGTCTCCCACGTCACGTTGCCGACGCGAAAGCGCTGCGGCTGGTCCCAGAGGAACGGCGTCGTGTGCTCACGCTCGTGCGGTTTCTTCGCCTCGCGCCAGGCGATCTCGAGCGCGCCCATCGGCATGACCTCGACGTCGTTGCCGTCGGGGTACGTCGCGGGGTGGAGGTTCGACACGAAATCGAAGCGCTCGCACGCGGCATGGAACACCGAGAGGACGCGGTCGATCGCCGCGGGGTCGATGAGCGGGCAGTCCGACGGAATCTTCACGACGACGTCGGCGTTCGCGGCGCGCGCGGCTCGGTAGTGACGATCGAGGAGATCGGTCGGGTGGCCGCGGAAGCAGTCGATGCTCGATCGCGCGCAGAGATCCACGACGGTGTCGTCCGCGACGTCGGTCGTCGTCGCGACGACCACGTCGAACGGCGTCTTCGCGGCGCGCACGCGCTCGACCATGCGCACGAGCAGCGGCGCGCCCGCGAGCGGCATCAAGATCTTCCCTGGCAGCCGCGACGAGCCCGTCCGCGCCTGCACCACCACGAGCGTCCGCTTGCTCA
>JAYVXB010000683.1:0-11706 GCA_043785585.1 Deltaproteobacteria bacterium
CCTCGTCGCAACCGATGGCGATGATCGAACCGAGCACGAGCGCGATGACAGTAACGTTTCGCATGGAGTCCTCCCTTTTGGAATCACGGGCATACCTCAAATCGCGCCGTCTTTGAACCACTCCCCGAAGCGCTCGCCAATCATCAGCGTCGGCAGGTTCGTATTCGCCGTCGGGATCGTCGGCATGATGCTCGCGTCGGCAACGAACAGCCCCTCGACGCCGCGAACGCGCCCGCGCCCGTCGACCGCCGCGCGCTCGTCGCCTTCGGGCCCCATCGGCACCGAGCCGCACGGGTGGTACCCCGAGCCGCAGATCCGTCGCAGCCATCGCTCGAGCCGTTCGCGCCGCGCGACGACGCTCCGCCACGGCCAGATCGGCGTCGCGAGCTCACGCATCGGCGAGTCTTGCGCGCACTGCCACGCGAGCTCGAGCGCCTCGATCGCGCGCGCGCGGTCGCGATCATCGAGCATCAGGTCGGATTCGATCCGCGGTCGCTTGTGCGGATCCGCGCTCGTGAGCCACATCCGTCCGACGCCGCGCGGCTTTCCGACGCAGCACATGATGCTCATGAGCGGGAGCGCGAAGCGCGGCAGAGGAACGATCGACCCGGGCTGCAGCTGCATGTCGTTCGGGCAGTCGCTCCCCTTCGACGTGTAGCGGAGCACCGTCTGGATGAGCGGGTGCGCAAAGTCGAGGACTTTGCCCTTCGCGCTGATTCGCGGGCGAAAGAAGATCGCGGCGCCCGGATGATCGAGAAGGCGGGCGCCGACCGCGGGGAGATCGGCGACGACGTCGACGCCGAGCCGAGCGACGACGTCGCGAGGACCGATGCCGGAGCGAAGGAGGATCGCGGGCGTCGCGATCGCGCCGCCACAGAGGACCACGCGCGCGCACTTCATCTCGTGGACGCGTCCGTCCGTCTCGACTTCGAGGCCGACGACGCGGCGGTTCTTCACGAGCACGCGCCGGACGAGCGTCTTCGTGACGATCCTCAAGTTGTCGCGGGCGCGCACCTTCGCGTCGAGATATCGCGCCGCGCTCATCCGTTCGCCGCCGACTTTGTTCATCGCGTGCGGCCCGACGCCCGTCGTCGTCGGATCGTTCGTGTCCGCGCACGCCGGAAATCCAAGCGCGAGGCATCGATCGACGAACGCCGCCTGCCACGGCGCGAGCTCGCTCGGCAGATGCCGGCGGATCCGGATCGGTCCCGACTGCGAGTGCCACTCGTTCACGACGTCGAGATCGTTCTCGAGCCGCTTGAACGCCGGGAGACAGCGCTCCCAGCTCCAGTCGTCGAGCCCGAGCGAGGCCCACTCGTCGTAGTCGTACGGCTGCCCGCGGAGCGCGATGCACGTGTTCACCGCCGACGATCCGCCGACGACCTTGCCGCGCGGAAAGTCGAAGAGGATCTGCCCCGGCGTCGGACGGTGCGCGAGGCCCCAGTCGTGCGCGCGCATCGAGTTGCGTCGCCCGTCGCGCAAGTCGGCGGGGAGCGCCGATGGCTCCGGGTAGTCGGGACCGGCCTCCACGAGGAGGACGCGACGCGCACCATTCTCGGTCGCGCGCGAGGTGATGACGGCGCCGGCGGATCCCGCGCCGACCACGATCAGGTCATGGACCTCCACCCGGCGGAGGTTAGCCCAACTCGATGCCTCGACGCGCTACGCTGCGTCCGTGGCTCCGCTCGCGTTGCCCTCCGACCTCGCCGCGGACCACGCGGTCGTCGTCGACGTCTCGACGTCGTACGGGGCGACCGGCCTCGGCGACGAACCGATCTCGACCGCGCGCCTCCGCGACGGCGCGGGCGCGATTCGGACCGTGCGAATCGTCGGCGGACCGAGCCGCGGCGGTGGGATGACAAGAGTCGCCGGGCTCGTGCTCCCTGTTCGTGGAGCGATCGTCCGCGTCGATCTCGTGGAGGAGCCTCGCGATCGATCGCGCGTGCACGCGTGGACCCGCGGCGAAACCTCTGCGACGTGGCCGACGGCGTCGCTGCCCGTCGCGTTCGCGCTCGCGATCCCGTCGAGCCGCGATCTCGTGCAAGCCGACGCGATCGCCGAGCTCGACGTCGCGCTCCGTACGTGGCCGCTCGTCGCATGCACCGCTTGGCGCGCGCAGGTCGGCGGCACGACGACGGCGGTCGCAGGCGACGACGGCACGAACGGTGTGTACTGGCACGACGACGCGTGGCCGACCGAGCTCGTCCCCGGCGCGCTCGCGCAGACGATCCTCCACGTCGACGCGATGGGAAATCTTCGCGACGCCGACATTCACGTCAACGGCGCCGCGTACCGCTGGTCGCTCGACGGCAACGGCAACACCATCGACACGCGCAGCATCTTGACGCACGAGCTCGGCCACGCGCTCGGCCTCGGTCACACCACGATCGCGGGCGCGACGATGAACGCGACGCATCCGCCGGGGATCGCCTGGCGATCGATCGAGCAGGACGATCGCGACGGCCTGTGCGCGCTCTATCCAGGCGCGGGCGAGAGCGGATGCGAGTCGGGCGCGGCGTGCCCCGCGGGCTTCGTGTGCGTCGCGCGCGTTTGCGAGCGACGCGGTGCGCGGGCCGAGGTCTGCTCGCCGTGCGCGCGCGTCGCGGGCGCGTGCGAAGGGGCGGGCGACGACGCGCGCTGCATCGACGTCGGCGACGGCGCGAACGCCGGCCGCGTGTGCGCGCGTGCGTGCGCGGGTGACGCGGAGTGCGGACCGCGCTTCCACTGCCGCGCGACGACGTCGTCGGGCGATCTCCAGTGCGTCCCGGACGACGCCTGCGCCGGAGGCCCGTGGCCATGCGCGACCGACGGCGATTGCGCAGGTTCCCTCTGTCGCCGCGGCGCGTGCGTGGGGCCGGCCGACGCGGCCGATGCAGGGCCTTTGGCGGATTCCGGCGTCGACGCTTCGACGCCGCCCGCCGACGTCGGGACGCACGGAGGCTGCGCTTCCGCCCGCGCGCCCACCCCCGGCGACTCTGCTCCCCTCGCCTTCTTCGCCCTCGCCGTCGTCATGCTGTTTGCGCGCGCCCGCGCCTCTTGGAATACTCCCCGCCCATGGACCTCCGCGTGCTCCTCGAAGAAGACAAGATCGACCTCCCGCGCCTCACGACCGTGCTCGACGAGCTCGGCCACCCCGCGCGCCTCTGGGCCACGAGATCGTGGACCCGCGCGATCCAGTCGCGCCTCTACGAAGCCGCGAAGGGCCACAGGAAGATCACGCTCGACGACTTCGTTCCGAGCGGCACCGGCGAGCTCGTCGAGGTGATCCACCACGGCACGAACACGCTCCCTCTCCACAACGTCTTCCAGAAGCGGTTTTGCCGTCCGAAGGATCCCGAGGCGAAGGACAAGCTCTACGGCTTCAACTTCCAGTCGCTCTCGGGCTTCACCGGTCCCGGGTATTTCGTCACGCATCCAGCCCCCGAAGAGGGCGAGGTCGACATCGACTACACGATGATCCCGCCCGAGAAGCCGGACGCTTGGCCCGCGATCATTCCCAACGAGAAGAAGCTCGGACGCTTCGTGTACGCGGGAATGATCGACGTGATGCGCGGCCTCTCGAAGCACGTCAGCATCGGTCGCGCCAAGAAGAAAAAGGGGTACATGGACGCATGGTTCGTGCTCGTGCGCGAAGATCGAGCATCGTGATAGAAGCGGTGATGGAGAGCGGCCGTGCGACAGTTTCTCAGTGACCACCGCGTGCTCGTGATGAAACACGCGCGCAGCCACGTCCGAAGCCACAACGAGAAAATCCCCGCGGAGGACGTCGCCCGCGAGATGGAGCTCGAGGCAACGCAGCTCGTCCACCAGAAGAAGCTGACGGCCGCTGGCGTCACCTCGCCAGACGCTTTCTTCCGCTCGCTGGTCAAGCACGCGACGGGGCGCGCGCGGCGCCGCCGCAAGCTCGTCGAGCAGATCGCCGCGGGGGACGATTTGCAGGAGCTCACCGTCGATCTCGCAGCGCTCGACGCCGATCTCCCCCAGCCGTTCGTCGAGCCCACCGCCGAGGCCAAGGCGGCGCGCGAAAAGCTCGACCAGATCCAGGACCAGCTGACGGCGCGCGAACGCCTCGTCTTCTCGCTTCTCATCTCGGACGACAGCGCCGAGGAGGACGTCGCGCGCGCGCTCGCGCTCAGGTTGCAGGAGATCGAAGGCGTCAGCGCGCGCTTCGACGCGCTCGCGAAAGCGGCGGGGATCGAGCCTCCGCGGACCGAGGGGAGCGTCCCTCCGATGCGCACGTCCGAGCGCGATCGCGAGCTGCGTCGGATGGCCCGCATCGCGAGCGACCGAGCGCACAACGATACGCACGTCGACGAGCCGGTCCTCGCTCTCTTGCGCGACGGAGACCAGTCGGCGGATCTCGACGACGCCGTTACGCACGTCGCCGACTGCGCCGACTGCCGCGCCAGCCTCACCGAAGGTCACCTCGAGCGCCGCAGCGTCGTCGTCGTCGCGATCGAAGCGCCGCGTGCCAGCCAAAGCGATCTGCAAAAGGCGGCCGACGGCTCGCACGCTCGTCTCCTCGAGCGCGGCGAAGGGCGGTACGTCGCCGTCGTCGACGCATCGCACGCCGAAGAGCTGAAAGAGCGGCTCGAGAAGCCGGAGTCGTCGGTCGTGTCGCGCCTCGCGGTGGGCACGCCGTTCGAGGTCCCGATCGAAGAGCTGCGCGCCGCGCGACAGAAGATGAAGAGCTCCTCGGACCTCGCGGTCGAGAGCGGCACCGACGCGGCCGAGGTCCAGGCATGGGCGCAGGTCGCGAACAAACCGAAACAGAAGACGCCGGGGGTCTCGCCGGGCTGGACGCTCTTCGCGATCGCGGCCATCGGGGGGGCGATCGGGCTCGCGTACTTCCTAGCGACGCGGTGAGCTCTCGCGCTGCGAACACGCTCACGGTTCGTCTGCTCGAGCGCGTCCGCGACGTCTCGCGCGAAGCGTGGGATGCGCTCGCGGATCCGGACGGCTCGCCGTTCGTCGAGCACACGTGGCTCGACTGCCTCGAAGAAGCCGGCTGCGTCGGTGCCGAGGTCGGCTGGCTTCCGCGTCACTTCGCGCTCTACCGCGGCGAGACGCTCGTCGCCGCCGCGCCCGCGTATGTTCGCGGCGGCAGCGAGGGAGAGTTCGTCTTCGATTTCGCGTGGGCCGATCTCGCGAACCGCCTCGGTACGCCGTACTACCCGAAGCTCCTGTTCGCGGTTCCGTTCACGCCGGCGACGGGCGGGCGCATCCTCGTCCTACCGGGAGAGGACCGCGACGCGATCACGCGCGTCTTCGCGCACGCCGCGCGCGCGTTCGCCGACGATGCGGAGCTCCCGGGCATCCACGTCAACTTCGTCCGCGACGACGAGCAGGCGCGCTGGGCCGCGAACGGATTTTTTCCGCGCCTCCACTTTCAATACCACTGGCACCGCAATGGCAACGCGACGTGGGACGACTACCTCGCCCGCTTCAACTCGAAGCGCCGAAACCAAATCAAGCGCGAGGTCGCGCAGCCCGCGAAAGACGGCATTCGCATCGAGACGCTCGCGCCGTCCGCGCTCACGCCGAGCGTCGTCCGCACGATGTACTCGCTGTACGCGAGCACGGTCGACAAGCACTACTACGGCTCTCGCTACCTCAACCCGCGCTTCTTCGCCCTCCTCGCCGAGCGATTCGCCGACCGCCTGCGCTGGGTCGTAGCGCGCGATGGCTCGGGCGAGATCATCGCCGGCGCGTTCAACGTCGCGAAGGGCTCGCGCCTCTACGGCCGCTACTGGGGGGCGCGCGTCGACGTGCCGATGCTCCACTTCAACGTCTGCTACTACCACGGCGTTCGCGAGTGCCTCGAGCGCGGCATCGATGCCTTCGAGCCCGGTGCGGGGGGCGAGCACAAGCGTGCGCGCGGCTTCGTGCCGACCGCGACGTACAGCGCGCACTGGCTTCGCAACGCGCGCCTCCGTTCGATCATCGAGCCTCATGTCGCGCACGAGCGCGAACGCGTGCTCTCGATCGTCGGCGAGGGGCGCGAGCGCGAGTCCGACGACGACGCCTGACGAATCCGTGACACGGCGCCGGCCGGTATGACCGAACGATGGCGGCCCCGAAGCGCGCGCGATCCTAGGACTATCTCGAGGAATCTAGCGACATGGTCATCCTGATCTTTTTCATCGCGCACTGGCAGCTCTCGGTCTTCTTCCAGAGCTTCTTCTTGCACCGCTACGGCGCACACAAGCAGTTCACGATGACGAAGGGCTGGGAGAAGGTCTTCCACTTCCTCGCGTGGTTCGTCGGCGGGCCCAGCTACCTCTCGCCGCGCGCGTACGCGATCCTCCATCGCATGCACCACGCGTACAGCGACACGCCGCAGGATCCGCACTCGCCGGTGCACAACCCGAATTTCTTCAAGATGATGTGGAAGACGAAGGTCCTCTACACGGGCATCAAAGACGGAACGATCAAGCCCGAAGCGCGCTTCGACGGCGACGTGCCGTACTCGCCGGTGCTCGACGGACCACTCTCGAGCTGGCCGATGAGCATCGCGTGGGGCGCGGCGTACACGCTCTTCTACGTCGCGTTCGCGACGCACTGGTGGATGTTCTTGCTCGTGCCGGTCCACTACTTGATGGGGCCGATCCACGGCGCCATCGTCAACTGGTGCGGCCACAAGTACGGCTACCGCAACTTCAAGAGCGACGACGCATCGAAGAACACGTTGGTGTTCGATGTCCTGACGATGGGCGAGCTCTTCCAGAACAACCACCACAAGTTCGGCATGAGCCCCAACTTCGCGTCGCGCTGGTTCGAGATCGATCCGGCGTACGTTGCGATTCGTGTCTTCGGCGCGCTCGGAATGATCGACCTCAGCAAGGCGCAGAAGCCGAAGTACCGCGAAGCAAAGGCGCGCGAGGCCAAAGAGGCCGCGGCGCTGCTTCAGCCGTCGCCCATGGACGCCGAGTAGCTCGAGAGATTTTCACAGGAAGACGGGAGGACGGGAAGATCGGAGAGAGGGATTGCCTCATCCACCTTTCTCTCGCTTCCCGTCATCCCGTCTTCCTGTGAATCTCGAAATCCTCTAGCGAAAATCGTCCTTCGCTTTTCGAATCGCGCCGAGCGCCACGCCTCCGTCGGCGTCCGCAGGGATGCCGAGCGTCGCGCGAATCTCTGCCGACGTGACGCGGAGGAACGGATTCACCTTGAGGTCATCGGCGATCGTCGTCGGTACCGTCGGCTCGCCGCGTCCACGCATCTCGGCCGCGCGCGCTTGCGCCGCCGCGATGTCCGCATTGCCCGGCTCGACGTGCGCCGCGAAGCGCAGGTTCGACTCGGTGTACTCGTGCCCGCAATAGATCTTCGTCGTCGACGGCAACTCGGCGAGCTTCGCGAGCGACGCATGCATCTGCGCAGGCGTCCCCTCGAAGAGCCGGCCGCAGCCCGCGAGAAACAGCGTATCGCCCGTGAACACCGCCGGAGCCTCGCCCGGCGCGCGCACCACGTACGCGATCGCTCCGAGCGTGTGCCCGGGGATGTGCAGGATCGTGACGTCGAGGACGCCGAAGCTGAAGCGATCGCCTTCGTTCAGGCGTCGCGTCTGGCCGGGAATTCGCCCTTCGTCCGAGACGTGCCCGCACACAGTCTTCACGCCGTACTTCTTGACGATCTCTTCGTTGCCGCCGACGTGATCGAAGTGGTGATGCGTGTTCCATATCGCCGAGAGCTTCGCTTTCGACGCATCGACCGCGAGGGCGACGGGCGGCGCCTCCGACGGATCCACGATTGCCGCTTCTCCCGTCTCTTCGCAGACGACGAGGTACGCGTAGTTGTCCTTCAGGCACGGAATCGGTGTGACGAGCATCGCTCTTCCACTCTACCCGACCGAGTCTATTTGTTCTTGTTCAAGTACGCCTTGTTCAGGCAACCCGGTCCGCACGAGTACGGGACCACGAACTTCACCGTCTTCGCGTGCGCCTTGTACGCGCCCCAGAGCTCCTTGTACGCGTCGCCCGTCACGATGGGCTTCTCTTCGTTCGGATCCGCGCCGAGATCGAAGAGCTTGCACTGGTTCTCGTTGTTGTAGCAGGTGAGCTTCATCTTCCCGCGCACGAGCGCGCGGCGGGAATCGTTGTCGCTCGTCATCGGAAGGTCGACCCACACGTCGCGCGCGGCCGGCGTTTCGCCGTAGATCTCCTTCACGATCGATTTGCCTTCGAAGCCCGCATCGGGTGCTACGCCGAACAGATCCAAAATCGTCGGCGCGAGATCCAGCGCGCTCCGCGTCTCGTCGATCTTCCGCGGCTGCGCGCCCGGCGCGACGACGAACATCGGAATGTGGACGAGGTTGTCCCAGATCTCGAAGCCGTGCCGCGTCTGCCCGTGCTCGCCGAAGGCCTCGCCGTGATCGCTCGTCACGATGATGACCGTGCGGCTCGCCCACGATTTCTTGGCGATGAAGTCGAGGAGCTTGCCGATGTGTTGATCGGTGTACGTGATCTCGGCGTCGTAGCGATCGCGCTCGGTCTTGCCGTACGGCCCGATGCCGTCGTGCGCGAGGTAGAGATCATGCGGGTCGAGAAAATGCGCCCAGAAGAAGAAGCGCTGCGACTCGAGCGCCGGATCGCCGAGGAGCTTCTCGGAGATCTCTTCGGACTGCGGCGACGTGATGTTGCGATCGGTCGTGTTGTCGAACTTGATGTTCGGCACGACCTCCCACTTGTCGAAGCCCTGCTCGAACCCCGCGTCCCTGAAGTACCCATGCGCGTGGACGCCCAGCGTCTTCACCTTGGCGTCTTGCAGGAGCTTCGGGAAAAACAGGTTGTTCTTGTACTGCCCGAAGAAGTACCCGCTCCGATTGAGCTCGGACGGAAGCTTGCCGCCGAGGAGGCCGCCGAGGCTCATCGACGTGTACGAAGAGACCGAATACGCGCGCGTGAAGCTGACGGACTTTTTCTCGAGCTCGGTGAGTCGCGGTGCGATCGGGCGTTCGTAGCCGGCCCACGGCATGTCCGCGCGCATGCTGTCGACGGAGATGACGATGACGTTGACGTCCTTCGGCGGGCCGGACGACGGCGGTGGCGAACCGAGCGGCGCCGACGCGAGCGGAGCTGCGGACGAACCCGCCGACGGCGCGACGCTCGCTGCGCCCGGCGTCGCGGTCGATGACCCGGCGGACGCGACCGGAGCGGACGGCTCCTGCGAAGGTGACGGATTCTTGGAGCACGCGGACAGCGCGCCGACCGCGACGATCGACGCCAGCAGAGCCGTGCAAGGAAGGATGCTTCGCATTCCCCGTCCCATGACAGCGGGACGGGGTGGAAGGCAAGTTCTTATTGAAGGAACAGGCGCTGAAACGACGTGACGTCGCCCGCTTCGGTCGACACGGTGGCCTCGTACGTGATGCCGTCGTGCGCGAACGGGAACGCCACCTGCTTGCACGCCTCGTTGTGGAGCGTGACCGTGATCGGAACGCCGGGCTGCAAGTTGTAGATGACCGCCGACGGGAACTCGCCCTTCTGGACTTCCTCGACGGTGTTGCTCGGGAACTTGTTGAGCATGTATTTCACCTTCGCCGATCCCTCCGGCGAGACGGTGACCTTCGTGCCCTGTTCGCTCGCGCAGCTGCCCGTCGGGAGGACCGCGACGCTGAGGACGCCGAGCGTCGCGTCGTAGCCCTGGAGGGTGTTGTGGAGGAGCGTGCCGAGGTCGCGCGGGACGATCGTCGTCTTGCCGCGATCGTAGTCGGCGTCGAGGACGGTCGACTGCTCGAGGACCTTGATGTAGTTCGGCGCCGTCACGACCATGCTGAACGGGACCGACTTGTGGACCTTGAGCGAGTACGCGCCCTTCTCGTCGCTCGTCGTCGACTGATCGCCCGCGGCGATCGTCGCGCCGGCGAGCACCTTGTTCGTGTCGAAGTCGATGATGACGCCCTTCTGCAGGACGAACGCGGGATCGGTGTTGACCGGGCCCGGGTTGGTTCCGGTCGCGCTCGGCACCGGAGCGTTTCCGCCGTCGTGAGAGGCACTGCACGCGGACGCGGCCAACGCGAACGCGGGAACGGCCAACGCGACCACTGCGAACCGGAAACCGATCATCGAGAACCTCCGTGAAGGTCCGCGTCCGCCCCCCGGCGGCGCGAACAGTCGTGGGGTTATGTGCGACACGCGGGGACCTGTCAAGGCGACCCTTGACAAGGATCATGTCGCGTGTCTGACGACGATCTGGTGTGGAGGCGATCCAGCCTTCGCTAAGACTCGACGGTCACGAGGAGTTTCTCGCGAAGCGCGAAGTATTCCTCGCTGACGCTGAAGAGGACGATTTCTTTCATGCGCTCCTTCGAAGGGACGCTCGACGCGTCTTCGGTCGCGCGCATGACCTCCGTCGCGATCGACAGATCGTGCGCGAGGATGAAGCCCGCGCGATCCGCCGTCAGATCGATCCCCGCGACCCAGCGCTTGAGATCGATCGCGCCGCCCGACTGGAGCAGCTTGGAGACGAGGCTCGCGAGCTTCTCGCGCGCGACGCCTTGGAAGTCTTGCGCCATCCAGTTGAGCGCCTCGGTCACCTGCCCCGCGAGATCCGGCGCGACGGGGAACTGCGGGACGCACAGCTTGATCGACGCGAAGAGCCACGCCTTGAGGCCGGTGCCCGTCGGAACGAGATGCCGCACGTAGTACCCGGGACGGAAGTACGTCATGTGGCGCCCCGCGACGAACGCGAGCGACTGGTTCGGCACGACCGACTCGAACGCCGCGCGCCCGAGCACGATCGCCGGCGTGAGCGCGTGGAGGAAGCCGAGGCCGGACGGATCGTTCGGGTTCTGGAAGACCGGCGGCGCGGGCATGCCGAGGACGCCTTGCACGTAATAGATCGTCTGCGACACCGGGTACGGATGGAGCGACGTGTCGATCGCGTACCTCGGATCGTAGCCGAGCGCTTCGAGCGGCTGCGTCCGTGCGCGGAGGATCGTCGGCTGGATCGTCGCGAAGATGCGCGTGACGAGCGCGTCGACCTCGGCGTGCGCGAGGCGATCGTTCCAGTCGTTCTCGTCGAGCGACGCCTGCGCAGGCGCCGCGTTGTCCGCGCGATGGCGGCGGTAGAAGCGCTCTTCGTCGGGCTCGGCGAGGTTCATCACGCTGAGCGCTTGGCAGAGGCACCACGCGGAGTCCGCGCGGCGCGCCTCGGTGAAGAGACGTCGCAAGAGCTTGTAGCTCTCGACGCGGTACGGGTTGCGTCGGAGGATCTGCGCCTGCGCTTTGACGGCCTTGTCGAGGTACTGCGTGACGTCGCTCGCGTAGAGCTCGGCGAGGATCTCCGCGCGCGCGCGGTCCTCGGGATCGAACGCTTGCGCTGCCTCGTACGCGTCGATCGCCATCTCCGGCTCGTTCAGGAACTTTTGGTAGAGCGCGCCGAGCTGATCGAGGATCTTCGTGATCTTCTCGCGGTCCTGCGCTGCCTTTGCCTGATCGAGCTGCAAGTTCAGGAGCTTCTCGACGCCGTCGTGATCGCCCTTCTGCCGGCGAACCTCGATGGCCTCTTCGAGCGCCTTGAGCAGCGTCGGATCGAGCTCGAGCGCCTTGTCGAAGAACGCGAGCGCCTGCTCGGCCTCGCCCATCTGCCGCCACGAGACGATGGCTGCCGTGTGCATGTACTTCGCCTTCTGCTTCGGATCCTCGGCGAAATCCGCGAGACGCTGCACGACCTCGACGAGCTTCGCCCAGTCCTTCTCCTCGGAGT